>JBLHHI010000020.1:0-34314 GCA_047614125.1 Bacteroidia bacterium
TGCCAGCGAAAATAATATGCCTTTTGTGATTTTTTTTGCATTCTACGTCGTCGACTTAAACGGGGTGCTAAAGTAATTAGAACTGAACAAATTTGAAAGTAAGGTTATTGCTGTTGGATTGAAAGCTTATGGCAGGCATCGGAAACTTTACACAGTTTAAAATGCGCAAGGCAATTTTTAAGCTTTTACGATGAACCGGCAGACGTGTTAAGTCGATGTCGGGAGATAAATAAAACTGCCTTGATCTAGGAAGGTGGCTGTAATCGAAGGCAACGTTGTTTTGTATAAATAGGTTGTCGGATGCACCTACAAAGCCATCAATGCCATATCCAAACGCCAGATTAAGCCAAGGTGGCATCTTACTTTCTTTTGGAAGGAAAGATTTAATGTTTGCCGATAACCAGTAGGTATGACCGTTATAATCTTTAAACAGTTGCTCGATGAAATTGGTGCCGAGCAATTCTGGTCGAATGGAAGGGAAGTTGGTTGCTGAATAGGATACCTTGAGCCATATTCGCTGTTCATCCCATTTAAGTGACTGGGAAATAACTAAGGAGGTTCCAACGGCATTGGCAACAATGTCGCCTATTGAAGCGCCCCACCCCTCTGAGTAGCCATCAAAAACTTCAACGCTGCTTTGAACAATAAATCCGTAAGATCCGCCAAGAATTGAGGCGAATTTCTTATTATATCCAGCCCATTTAAGCATATCGATGCCAACAACCCCTTCGTAATAACAGCTGTAAGCATGACCAACCTTGTCGATCTGATTCCAATCTGCGTTGTCGTTGTGAAAATGAAAGCTCTTTAGTCCATAATCCTTATACCACAATTGATACAAACCAGCCATAGTGCTAACATACGAAATACCGCTGCCGGCCAAAACGACTGTTTTTCGTTTTCGATAATTTATGGAATCATCCTTTATTTGAGCGAGTGAAGACCCACATAGCATGAAGCAAAATACTATAAGCGTTAACTTACCCAAGGATGGCCAATTTAGTTGCATCTAAAATTCGAAACGCTTCGTCCTTAGTGGCAGCTTCCGCATACACCCGCAAAACCGGTTCCGTACCAGAAGGTCGTATCATCACCCAGGCATCGTTCTCCAAAGAAAACTTGAAACCATCCAAGGTATCCAATCCAGACACTTGGTATTTACCAAAAGCGTTGTATTCGTTCGATTCGCACGCAGCAATGATTCTAGCCTTATCTGTTTCTGAAATGTGTAAATCGTATCGCTCAACAGCAAAACTTCCAACTAAGTCATATATTTCGGATATGAGTTCATTGAGCGACTTGCCGGTTTTTGCCATGTATTCCCAAATAACCAGTCCAATCCAAACACCATCTCGCTCAGGAATGTGCCCTTTAATTGCTATACCGCCCGATTCTTCACCACCGAGCAAGACATCAGAAGTAACCATGATATCACAGATGTATTTGAAACCAATTTTGGTTGTTTCATGCTCCAAACCATACAGCTCACATAATTTTTTTATCTTACCGGTGCAACTGAAGCTGGTAACTACTTTGCCGTTTAGTCCTTGATGCTTATGTAAATAGGAAATCAACAAGAGAATGATGTGATGTGAATCCACAAATTCTCCGGCTTGATTATATAAGCCAATTCGATCGGCATCTCCATCGGTTGCCAAGCCACTATCAATATCTCCAGCCATTTCAATAAGCTGACTGAACTCTTGTAAGTTTTTATGAATCGGCTCTGGTGCCTGCCCGTCGAATCCGGGGTTATAATCACAGTGTAAAAAGGTTGCATCGGGCAGCAAGTGGCGAACAACATCTTGCCCAGCGCCATACATTGCATCGTATGCCCATTGATATTTTTGGCTTCGCAAAAGCTTCATGTCGAAGGTGTTTTCTACCGCTTCAATGTACGCTCTTTCAAAGTCGTGGTATTTAATGAGGCCCTCTTCACAACATTCATCAAAGCTTTTACTAAAAAGAGGTGCCACATCTGGAATGAGTTCCTGAATCTTTTCAATTTCCGCAGGAGATGCTGGTCCGCCATAGCTCGCTTTAATTTTAAAACCATTGTATTCTGGTGGATTGTGACTCGCCGTTATCACAATTCCAACACCGGCTTGGAGTTGACTTGCCGCTAAAGAAACGGCAGGCGTAGAAACAAACTTATCCGAAATAAAACATGTAATGCCATGATTAGCAAGAGATTGAGCCGTTGCCTCTAAAAACATTTTGCCTCCAAATCGGCAATCATGTCCAATTACAGCAATTTGTGGATGTCCTTCTTTTAGAAGCCAAAGTGCCGTGCCATCTGCAACTCGGTAAACGTTGGCAACCGTGTAATCTTTGGCAATTATTTCTCGCCATCCGTCCGTGCCAAATTTTATTGTGTAGCTCATAGTGTTAACTCGTAATATTCTAATTGGTTGATTTGAACAAAACTTTATTCCAAGCGTCATTTCTTAACGCCCAAAGCACCTGGTCAGATTGAAAGCCTAAGATGTCTTGTTGATTTACCCTCAGGATGTTAAAAGTAAAGTCCTTTTCTCGTAGGTATTCATCAATCGGTCGAAAGTTAATTAAGATATTAAATTGATCTAAGTCGTAGATACTTAATTGTTTCATCGGTTTATTGTTTATGTAAATAATCACGCTTAAAGGCTGATATTGAATGTGTTGTTCGTCAGATTTATTCCACAACTCTGTTATTTCTACTCGGGTAACTTCCAATTGAGTTTTTGAATCGGCAAATGAAATTACAGGGTTGTTGGTGTTGTTAAAGTATTCGTGCCGATTGGCATTGAAATAATTTTGGAGTGCAATGCAAAGCTTGGCGTTTCCCGTGTTGGCTTTTATACCTGGAAAAACCGAGTAAATTATTTCTTTAGTATTTGAAAGGGGAACGGCATTTGTAGTCCGGTTTTTGCCATTAAAGGCCTGGTATTGAAGAGCAAAAGAATATCTAGGATCTGTTTTGAAATCCATGTCCCAAAACTTGACCAAATTGAAATTATAGGCCTTACACATAATGGCATTCCAATAGGTAAGTGCATGTGGCCCGTTGGCATTGGTAGGAATGATGAGACCGGTTAGTATATTTTTTGATGCTTCAGCATCTAAATAACCGAAATTAATGGTGGTGCCATCCGGCAGTCTATTGAAAAATGAGAATCCAATAATTTCGAAATCGAATTGTTTTTTGAACAACTTCCAATATTCGTAAATGAAAATTTCATGGTTGTTATTAAATACAATATTGTTTTGTTCCTCAATACGCTCGAGCGCTAGAGGAGTTATTTTAAATTTTTTGGCGGGAGAATCCCATAAGATCATTTGACCTTCTTTTACCTTTTTGTACACCAACTTGGTGAAGTCTTCCACCAACTTAAAGCCCAAGGTGTCTCCTTGATTGTCTTTTGGAATTTGTATAATGACCGGTGTGTTTTCATAATTTTTAGAAAGTTTTATTCGATCCGATTTTTTGAACAACGAACACCCTGCTAGGCATAAAATAATAAGAGTTACAAGAAATTTTGAAGTTATGTGCACCTGTTTACTTTTGTTTTTAAGCAAAGGCATTTTCGCCCGTTATTTCCATTCCTAAAATGAGCAGGTGAATATCGTGCGTTCCTTCGTACGTAATCACCGATTCTAAATTGGCCATGTGGCGCATCATTGGGTAATCGCCGGTAATACCCATAGCTCCTAAAATCTGCCTCGATTCACGCGCAATTTGCAAGGCCATATCAACATTGTTGCGCTTTGCCAAGCTAATTTGTGCCGGAGTGGCTTTACCTTCATTCATTAAAGTTCCAAGCCTCCAAGCCAATAATTGAGCCTTTGTTATTTCGGTCAGCATTTCGGCAAGTTTCTTTTGTTGGAGTTGAAAACCGGCAATTGGTTTTCCAAATTGAAAGCGTTCTTTACTGTATTTAAGGGCCGAAACATAACAATCCATTGCAGCACCAATGGCGCCCCAACTGATTCCATATCGAGCTGAATTTAAACAGGTTAACGGCCCTTTCAGTCCAACAACTCCGGGTAATATGTTGGCTTTTGGCACTCGAACATTATTGAAAACGAGTTCGCCTGTTGCCGATGCTCTCAAACTCCACTTGCCATGCGTTTCGGGTGTTGTAAATCCTTCCATGCCGCGTTCAACAATTAGTCCTTGAGCTTTCCCTTCATCATTTTTCGCCCAAACGACAGCGATGTCGGCAAAAGGTGCATTCGAAATCCACATCTTAGCTCCGTTCAATATCACAAAGTCTCCATCAGTTGTGAAACGGGTAAGCATACCGCTTGGGTCGCTGCCGTGATTTGGTTCTGTCAGGCCAAAACAGCCCATCATTTCGCCAGAAGCCAATTTGGGTAAAAATTTCATTTTCTGTTCTTCGGAGCCAAACTTAAAGATGGGGTACATTACCAAAGAACCCTGAACGCTTGCGGTAGATCGAATGCCTGAATCTCCGCGCTCCAGTTCTTGCATAGCTAAACCATATGAAATGTAATCCAAACCGCCCCCGCCATATTGCGCGGGAATTTGTGGGCCAAAACAACCCGCATTTCCCAAGCCTGCAATGAGATGTGTTGGGAAAATAGCCTGTTGGCAACATTCTTCAATGATTGGAGAAACTTCTTGCTTTACGAAAGCACGAACTGAATCTCGCACCAATAGATGTTCTTCAGTGAGAAGATCGTCGATCGCATAAAAGTCGGGATGATCAAACGTGTCTTGTCCTTTTTTACTTTCCTTAAGCGATCCGAAATCTGGTGTCATGAAGTGTTTTTAAGTATCTTCGCAAAGATAGATATTCTTAGTCATTAGCATGGACAAAGCGCAGGGAATGGATAAATATTCTGGAATATTACGGGTAAATAATTTGTTGCTTTGGGCACATCACGGCTGGTATGAAGAGGAGCGCTTGTTGGGAGGTAAATATCAAATCGATGTAGAACTAGAACTTCATCCTTTGGATGCGTTTCCAGATTTAAGCGATGTTGTGAACTATGAAGAAGTTTGTAAGCTCTGTAGAAATGTAATGCAACAACTACATCTGCTCATAGAACATAGCAGCAATGCAATTGTTCTTGCCATTGAAACGAGATGGCCCAACATCAGAAAGATTCAGGTTACAGTTACTAAACATTCGCTTCCCATTAATAACGTATCTTCCACTTCTTACACCTCAATTAGAGAATGAAAAAAATTACAGCAATCCTTTTGGCATGTTTTGTCTTGTTTGGAATCGGCATTTGGTATTTTAATAACGCTGAGGTGAACTCATTAACCCATTTGGAAGACGTTGGAAACCACCCCGACTATGGTTACACCGAATGGGAGAAAACAAGAAATCCGACAACTAACAAGTTGAATACCAGTGCCTTTAATGCATACCTGCTGCAGCAAAAAAACTATTTGGGTGCTTTGGGTTCCGATATTGATGCCCGTATTTTTCCAAATGGTTGGATGGCTGTTGATGATTTTTTTGCTTCTTTAGCTGTGCAAGGCTTGACCTACAATCCCCAAAATTCACTGGAAATGTATTTCTGTACCGGCGAGGGCTGGAACAATGCGGAAGCGGCTCAGGGCATGGGCATATTTAAATCGAGCAACGGAGGAATTACTTGGGAGCATTTGGCTGCTACCTCATCCGATACTTTTTCATACTGCCACGATATGTTGGTGCATCCCGTAACACAAGATGTTTATGTGGCAACACGCGTTGGAGGAATAATGCGCAGCAGTAATGCCGGCACTACTTGGATGCAAGTGCTTGGCCAAAACAATGGTTCCGTATATAACAACGCTACGGGTTTAGAATTAACAGCCGATAATGAATTATTTGCTCTAATGGGGGGCACCGCAAACACAGGCCAGGCTAGAACGAGCGATGGTGTTTACTTCTCAGAAAGCGGAAACAGTGGATCTTGGGAAAAGCGCATGAATGGAATTCCGAGTACTTCTTGGCGAATAGAACTTTCAACAGCAATGAGCAATGCAAATGTGGCCTACGCAGTTCCAATGAGCAGCATAGCTGCTGATTCGGGGAAAATATCAGGCATATTTAAAACCATTGATAAGGGACAAACTTGGACAGCAGTTTCAGATCCGGGTGGCGATAAGAACTTAGCCAAATCTCAAGCATGGTATGATTTGGTAATCAAAGTTGATCCAAACAATGAAAACGTGGTATTGACTGGTGGTTTAAATGTGTATCGAACCCGAGATGGAGGCCAAACTTGGCAACAAATGTTTGAGGGAGATCACAGAAAGAAAACGGATTTGCAGTACGTACATGTTGATCAACACGAAATCGTGTTTAAAACCTCTGATACAGTGCTGTTGGGCAACGATGGCGGGATTTATCGTTGCGATAACATGCGCGCAGAAATGCCGTTTTTTACTTCTATGAATGCCAACTACAACGTTACGCAGTTTTACAGCTGTGATATTTCCAATAAGGCAAATACTGATTTCGTAATTGGTGGAACTCAAGATAATGGCTCACAAGGTTCAACATCTGAAGGTATTAGTGACTTTAGACAGCTGTCGTGGGCCGATGGCAGTTATTGCAACATCAATTTTAAGGATCCCGAAATTTACTATACTACCACACAATACGCCCGAATGTATCGGCACAATCACGGCAACATCGATACCATTACCAATGGTGAATTAAAAAACAGCAATACAGAGTTTATCAATGCCATGGAAATGGATCCAAACAACCCAGAGATCATTTATCAACTAAGTGCCAATGGCTTGTGGCGATTGGAGAATGCATCAACTGCACCAAAAGAAAATTGGGAGCAAGTGTGTCGTCCTTTTGGCCGATTTACCGCCATAGGGATTTCAAAAAACGAAGCCAATACCGTGTACATTGGACGTAACTCAGGAGGGAGGATATACCGAATTAACAACGCACTAAATACCGATGGAACCTTAATTCCGTTTAATTGCGATAAGGGAAGTCAACTGCCCAGTAATTCTTATGCTAACTGCATCTATGTAGATCCAAAAGATGTGAATCACGTGTTGGTGGTGTACACCAATTACGGTGTTGAGAGTGTTTGGGAAAGTTTTAACGCCAATACGGATGTAGTTACTTGGCGAAGTTGTGAAGGCAACTTACCCGACATTCCGATTCGTTGGGCCATGCTTCACCCTACAACGGCAGGCGTTTGTTACCTAGCCACTGAAGCCGGAGTTATGGTTACTCAAAAATTGGATGGAGATTCAACGATTTGGACTCCAACTAATGAGGGTTTAGCCAACTTAAAAGTTAATATGATTAAGATGCGAACGGTTGATAATGAGGTTGTTGCAGCAACACATGGTCGCGGAATTTACACGGGTAAGTTGTTGCCAGATAACTCAATCATTTGGACGGAAAGAGGGCCCAGCAATGTGGGAGGAAGAACTCGAACCTTGATGTTTGATCCCAACGATCCAACGGGTCAAAAGCTATGGGCTGGCAGTGTTTCGGGTGGATTGTGGGTTACCCAAAAATTTCAAAACGTGGACAGCTTTTATGATGAAGTCTTTGATAATACTGCTAAAATTGGTCCGATTCCATCGAGTTTAAAATCAACCAAACTCTTTATAAATTCTGCCACACCAGCAACCCTTGAGGTAACAATGTATGCAACCAATGGTCAGAAAGTGCTTGAACTTAGCAAAGGCATCAAAAAAGGTGAATCCGAAATTAAACTCGACTTGCAACCTTATTTGGTTGGTCGGTATTACATACGAGTAAAATTTTCAGACTACGATAAAGTTTTTTCCGTTCTTGTGGTCGAATAGAAGTTAAAAACCTACAGAAATATTACCGCCAACTTCGGTCAAAAACTCTTCGAATAAAGTGATACATCAATTCTGATAACGAGTGTCGTTGAAGATGGTACATGCGCATTACGTACCTCCATTTTAAACGTTGAAATTTTCCGAAGGGGAGTACGTTTTTTGTTTTGCCAAAGAAGATTCCAGTGCCTGATAAGGAGCGAATTACATTCATCTCTATGGGTTTAAGATCGAGTCCAAATTCAAGTATGGGATCTTTCATAGGTCGTGTAGTTAGGAGGTATTCCTTTTGGAAATTGTTTTTGCTGGCGTTAAGGTCTACTTCAAAATCATACGCTTTTAGGTTGGTAAACCATACGGGATGGAGTTCGTTCCAAGCATCATATTTCATGGGTTTTTCCTCGGGAACAAAGGCTCCAACACTTCGATACTTCAAATAATTTTGGGGAATGTAGCGATCGTCTCGTTTTAAAAAGTGTGTACCCAATTCGCCAAAAGCCATAACCGTATTTTCTGCCTGAAAGGCCAGAAATTGATTGGTTTGGATTAGATATTTTGAATACAAGGTTTCCCACTGCGAATCCGTATAACTCAATAAGTATTGCGGAATTTGGTTGCGATAATTGAGCGCGTCATATGAATTTAGCCAAGCTTCGAACTCAATAATTTGTGCAGAACTGAGCACCAATCCTCTGGAGGAAATTCGTTGAATTAAGCTGAATGATCCTCGGTTGGTTAAATGCTTTGTAGGTAAGCCAGTCTCTGGGTGGAGGGGATAGCTGTAAAGGCTTAATCCAGCATACATTGAACCACTTTCTACATATTGGGATATCGTTTGCAAGTATCCAGCTTCAATCCAGTGATCATCTTCTAGAAATAAAGTTACATCGTGGTTTTTACTGCTTATTATGCAATCCAACAAATGTGCATCAAGCTTAAGTCGTTCGTCGTGTTTTCGAACAGCTTTTGAACCAAACTTCCAATCAAACCCTTCTGCAATTCGTTCGGATTCTTTATCAAATCCACCGTCAAAACTAATTGTCAAATCTATTGATTTCTGATTTTCATCGAACGCAGTGACTCTCAGCAACGAAGCACATAATCGTTCCAAACAATGGGGTCGGTTAAAAGCAATTATTACGATATGTAGGGGTTGGTAGTTCATTCCTGAATCCAAGCGGCCGAATTTTTAATCATGCGAATTAAATCAGAGTTCACCTTTCTACAAAAAAAGGCATTTGAATGAGGAAGATCCGAAATTTCGGCTTTGGATAGCAATTGTGGGCGGTTGTTTTCATCCGTCGAGTTCCAGTTAATGTAACGTAAGTCACTGTTAATTAGGTGATCGTAGCCCAGCACTCGTACATAAAGTGTTTGAAAGGTGATTTCATCGGGATATCGCATTTTGCGCAACGTTCTGAGTACGTTTTCTTGACTGGGATGGAGCAAATGATCAACCATTTTCGCCATGCTCACTTTTCGAATGGTGAACCATGCGGACCCAAAATAAAAATCGCCCTCCGGTCGAGATCGCAAGCGTCTCGTTACGTTAACGAAGTTATTAAACGTTCGAAATGAGCGCAACTTTTTATAAACTGAATCCACCCACTTTAACTTTTCAAACCAAAGCAACCTGCGTTGAAGAATGCTAACCTCGCTTCCAATTCCACGGTAGTTTGTTGTTCGAATATGATCGTAATATAGGGTTGGATTTTTCTTGTTGATCCAATGACAACCATTTTGAAAAGATGCATTATTTGATGGGTTGTAGGATTGATCAAATTCGGATTCATCAACAATATTCATAAAGTCTAAACCGGGGTTTAAGCCCAAGAAATAGTCTAAATTGCTCAAAGGCATTGTTGGGAAGTCTTGACCGCTCAGTACGTTAATGTATGAGTTTTCATCCAAAGCGTATCTACATTGTTGAAAGCAGTTAATGATGGCTTCCACAATGCTAAAATCGCCATGATACACGCTGACGTTCATTTCTGACAGGATAAAGAATGGGTGTTGAATGAGCTCTTTTGGCGGAGTTTTGTAAGCAGATTTTGCGTCAACGTGGCAAATAACCAGATGATTGGCTTCAACTAATTCTTGGCATAAGTGGCTAGTAACTTCATCAAATGAGGTAGTAAGCACAATGTGGCAAACAGGAACTGGGTTTGTAAATGGATTTGAATTCAACTTCCAGCTGATTTTAATACTCCCCAACCGGTGCCGATGTGATTGATTATTCGGTACCAGGAACGGCATCGTGTATTAATGTTAAACAAGCCAATCAGATTGGTAAAGATTCCCATCATTTCCGAGACAAGAATTCGCAAAATAGAAACAGGCCTTCCAAAACCCATTTTAATCATTTTTTGATTGGCCAGTGCTTTTGCAGAAATCACCATAAACCAAATTTTTGTACTATATCCAACTTCAAGATGATGAATAGTGGTGTTGGTAACTGCTTTTAGTTCTATACCGGCCGTCAACGCCATTCTTCCCATCAATGTATCTTCAGCATAATTTAAGTTCGTATTTGCCTTGCCAAACTTAAGGTTAAATCCACCCAATTGAACAAAGGCATCTACAGCTCCCATCATAAAATTACCGCTAAGGAATTGAGGCGTTCCGTTTACAATTGGAACCGAGAGTTTTTGAACATCGAAGCAACGATGTTGATGTATTGGAAGTACGGGATTTATGGAACCTGAATAAAAAGCAGTTGGATCAACGCGAAGTGCAAACAAGCAAGAGTTTATCAGAGCGTCATCAACAAAGCAATCATCGTCAATAAATAAAATATAAGGAGTGGTGGATGCTGTTAGGCATTCATTTCGGGCAAAACTCAAACCATTTGAAGGTATTCTGAGGTAATTAATGTCGGTTTTAAGTAGGGTGAAAAAATCTTCAGTAGTATTGGTTACGGAGTTATCCATTACCATGATGTTGACCAAGCCATGATCTGATCTGTTGAAAATAGACCGAAGACAGAGCTTTAATATATTTAAGCGCTCATAAGTACATATTGCTATGGTAAGTTGTTTATTCAATCCAAACAAAGGTAGGTAAAGCGCCTACAAATATGCTTAATGATCGCTAACTAACCAATGAGTATAAAACAAATAAAGCTCTTATCTGCTGATGTAGAGTTTGCCAAAACCATTGTTGAAATATTGATCGATTTCAGATTCCTTATGCTCGGCATCAAGAATTTCAAATCGATAGAGGTAAACACCATTTGCCAATTGATCTCCAAAATCATCTTTGCCATCAAAAACAAATTCGCTCAACTGCGCACCAAATCGTATTGGGCCAAAGTCTTGAGAACGAACTTCTCGTACAAGCCTACCATTTATATTATAGATGCTTAGATGATACCGTTCTGGAATGCTTCTTCCACCGAAGTTGTAGGCAAAACGGCATTGATTCACCATTGGGTTGGGATAGGGTAACAATTGGGTGATTTCATTGACTGCAGATATTTCAAATACGATTTGATATTCAGAAAATTTGGCATCTTCATTATTCGTGGGTGCTTTTAGACGTGTAGTAAGAACATATCTGCCAGGTGCTAATTGATCAAAATTGTACACCAAGCGAGAAGGCTGTTTTGCGGTTTCTTCTGTAAAATTCACCATCGGTGAGTTTGAATAATCTAAAATGGTATCTCCAAAACTGCCATCTTCTTTAGTGAAGGCCAAGAAATGTAAATTGGTAAGGTCTATAAGTTTGTAGGGGTGATTGCTTCTGCCAACTATCGTCAATTCGGCACTCGGGTTTATAACTTGACCATTGAGTATCTGTTGATTGTCAAAATATACATCCAAAATTGGCAGGTTATTGTTGGATAAAACATGCAATTTGTTTTCCAGAATGTTGTTGCTCAGAGATAGTTCTTTTTGAGCAAGGTTTGGGTTGTATGTTGTGAGAAATATGTTGTCGCCCAAATCAACTACGTTTTGGTAATTTCGAGTCATTACCACAGAATCGTTTGGATTTAGTGCAGCCAATGTATCAAGCTGTCTGCCAAAGGTTCCAGACGGATGAAACTGTTGAACTTGTACAATCAAGCTGTCCATTTTTACTTTGGAAATGTTTCTATATACCGATTGAATCTGGTAAGAGTCACCCTCCTTAATTGTATCATTGTTAACATGAGCCATGTAGGCAAATCCTTCAGGATATGGTTCGAAGGTCACGGTCCATCGATACGGTTGAATAGGCGTTCGTTTATTTCGATCAATCGTTCGAATTTCTAAAGCCACTCGTGGATAGACATTCGCATCAATTCCACTTAAATCAATGTGTTCGGTATATCGTGCCTGGGTATATTTCGTCGAGATATTAGCTTTATCTATAACGTGTATCACCAGGGTGGCAGAGTCTCCTATATCATCGGCGTGAGCACTTACCGAAGCGGTTCCCCAACTTTGAGCAGGGCCAAAAGTTTTAGTACGAATGGAACCTTCGGTAACCAATGGATAGATAATAGTTGAAAGTGTAATGATTTGCTGCTCAGGGGAGTAGGCAGCATCTGGATCGTACATTATTTCTGTGCCAGTACCTTTTGCTTGGCCCTTTTGCCCCCAAAGGATGTATGGGTGCTTTTCTTGCAAGGTTCGAATTCTGGAGGCGCCATATTGTTCCAATGCAACAAACAAATCTTCCTCCCAATCTTCAATTCCAGTTACCGTTTCGTTTGAGAATGCCAAGTGGTAGTTTTTCGGAATTCTATTTAGAAAGGCAACCAAACTGTCCCGCTCATCCTTGAGTGTGGTATTATAGTAGTAATAGCAACTCAAACTGTCTTTATCAAAATACGGATATCCGGTGTTTGTTTGCCACCAGGGATTTGGGGAGATCATGTTGTGCGAATTTTTTTGTTCGCAATAACGCTCATCGTTGTCTGGATTTATTGGCAGAACGAGTACTCCTGGATCGTGGTCTAAAACTTGAAAATAAATTGGGATACCATATTGAGTGCCCACTGCATGCTCAACAACAGTTCCAGAGGCGGGAATCACAATATTATTTGAGGCAGCTCGATTAAATTCAAATCTATTATTAGAGGAGTAGGAAATGTTCTGGGCAGTTGCAGCTTTAAATTTATACCCATTGCCTTCTGATTTCCCACTGGGTGATGAATGAATGTAGGCAAAGCTTGTGACCGTGGTGTCTTTGGATGTTTTATTAATCAATTGGATGTAAAAATCAGTACTGTCGAGCGGAGGAAGTGAAAAGGTAACTTCCCCAAGAACTTTCGAATTGAATATTGTTTTCTTTAGAGCATACGAGCTGTTAAATTTCGGACTTGTATCTAAAGCAACATCATATTCTTGAGGAGAAGTGGGCACTAGATAATTGCTAAACTTTACGGTCAATTCTGAATCAGAAACAATGTCATCGAGTGAAGGAACTAAGATGTCGGTGCTTTGATCGCGAACAAAAATGTCTTTGGAAACAAGGTTATTCATTTCCCCACCCATTGTCAATTCTTCGATTTTATTGTTTGGGTCAATTTCTACCAGTACTGTGTTTATTCCTCGAATGTAAGAGGTAATTGGTACGTTTTTAGACACATTATACGCGCTCACAAAAGGAGGGACATATGTCGTATCTGAGTACAATAATTTTCCCTCATTTCGAACCGTAACGATGTATTCAACGGTATCTCTCGTAACCTTTCCCTTGTTTATGAAGGGCAATCGAATTTTGAATGAATCGGAAGATGTGGTTCCAATTTCGAAATTAATTTTAGCAGCGTCAACGGTATAATCGGCTTTTTTAGGAGCATATAATCTGAGGGCCGGATCACCGTGATAGCACATTGTTCTGGCATTTAAGGTGTTGGATAAATTTCCTGGTCGCTGATAATCCTTAAGGGTTTCTTTTAATATCTGCCCAATTGTAGATCCATAATTTTCTCGAAAACAATTCAAATGAAAATAGGTAGTGTATTGATCTAATTCTGAAACATTGCTGTAGAACGTTCCTGCTATCCAACCTATAGCTCCCTTGTCGGGAGTCAGTAGAAAGTTTTCGAGCTTAGAGGTTTGATCAAAAGAATTTCCAATTAAACAGCCATCAAAAAAGAAGACTGGATATTTGCCCTTATTCCCATAATGCTGTACTTCACCTAAATCAACCTCCGTAACATCAGTGGCTCCATGACCAAAATAATTAATAAAATTGACGCCGGAATTAATTTCTTGAATAATATTGTCCACCATGCTTTCATCAATTGCGATGCTGGATTCTTTCGAAAATAAGAGCGTATTTCCTCCAAAGGAATCGCCTCTAATAATATTTCCATATTTATTAAGTAGGTTAACAAAAGAAGCGTTTTGACCACTGTCGGTTCCTCCTGCCAGATGAAGAACACGCTTAGTCGTAATTGGGTTGAGTTCAAACTCCTTAAGCTTGTTTAGGTATACCCGCACTTCGGTATTTGAACTTGCCGGAACTCTTCCAATAGCTATGTCAGGTACCATATTTGAGGCATCTAATTTGGTTACAAACAAATAGTCGGAAGGTGGGTACGCACCCATAGTAGGCACTAAATCTCCATTCACTCGAATGTTTTGATCATTGCGGCTTAAAGTGTAGTTCTGCCCTTTTCCCAAAAGCAGGAGGTGTCCAATTTCGGCGCTTTGCCGCTCTTTCATAAAGTAAATGAAATTTCGCAAGGCCATTGGATGAAAAACTCCGTAATAAAACTCATCATACAGTTGGTCGGCATACGCTAAAGCAACGTTGTAACTACCTCCAGCTAAAGAATTTCGATACAACTGATAATCTTCCGCACCAGATTGAAGCTGGGTATTGGAAATTATCAAATAGTTAATGTCTTTAGGCAGGTTGTCGTAGTTGAGAAAAGTTACGTTTTCCAACATGCTAACTGTTCTAATATCGCTTTGGTCATTTATGCAGATTTTTGCTTTTTGAGCCGATCCTTTATTAAAACGAAGAGTTTGTCCAATCAATGATGGTGAAAGTCGCATCTCACTGGTTAGGTTGTATACCACAGGATTCGATTTCGCACTTGAATAGTTCGAAAACTCAACGAATGAATTTGTTCCTTCAAGGTCAAAGATGAAAGAACTGGTACTCGAAAGATTAAAGTTTCGAGGGTAGGTTAAGCTAATGTACGAAATGGTGTGGCGCCCGTGGGCAGCGGCAGCTGATCTAAAATAAAAGGATGTAATGGAAGAAATATACTTTTTTTCTATTGGGAAATCATCCCAAAAAATTCGCTTATATCCATTATTCTTTGCGGTGTCGAGAATGTCTGGATCAAATCCTTGCTTGGCAACATGAAAAGTAAAGTAATTGTTGTTTCCTTTAGAATCGAAACCTGCCCAGGTGGGATTGGCCTCACTAAAAGCGAGTACATCAACGGTTGCCTGTGGGCCATTCGTGTTAAACTGCGGGGTTGATACATCATAACGGTGGAAAGAACTTAATATGCTTCGGCTCATATAGCCCTCACCTTCAGTATATTCACACAGATATCCAAGATCTGAAAAGGGTATTCCGTTGAGCCATTGGTTCGTAAAGTAAAGATTACTTGTGTGCATAAAGTAAGGGTCGGCGGTTAACCCAGAAAAATTTTGATTGGATTGTAGGGTGTATCGTTTCCCTTTGGTTCCCGGTTTCCAAGTAATAAAGTAGATGGAGGTATCCTGGTAAAGGCTATAGAACTTGTGGGGTTGTTCGGAAGCTTTTCGATATAAGACTTCATCCAGCTCACCATCGTTATGCTTGCAAAATAGCTCAATGAAATCATCGGCATCAAAACTGCCATCAGCCTCCCCTTCGATGTAAAGGGATTGTTCAACGCCCTGATGGAAAACTTGAATATTTTTTGGGTCGATGCTTCCCACCGGAATGCCAGCATCCAATAAGGTTTGCTGTGATATCCGATAAAGTCCATCATCAGCAACTTTAAATTTAAAATACGTTGAACTATAGTCGATCCATTCGTTGCCTTTCATTTGAGAAAAGGCAGACGTAAACCAAACACAAAGGCAAATAAGTGTAGCCAGTTTTTTCATAACTTCGAAAATGCAGTATCCATGCCAAATATAGCTGATTTGGAGCGGTTTAATGTACCAAGGCAGCACGCAATTGTCTAATTTTATAGAAAAATTACGTAATATTTTTTTAAGACAAATCTTTCCCATTTAGGGAGAGTTTTGGTTTGTTTATTTTTGCTCAAATTCTAAAGAGCTTTCATGAAAGTAGTGAAAAATGCAGAAGAGGCCATTGTTGGCATAACAGATGACATGATTATTATGTTGGGTGGTTTTGGATTATGCGGGATTCCCGAAAACTCCATTTCGGCCTTGGTTTCAAAAGGCGTTAAGGGTTTAACCTGTATATCGAACAATGCTGGCGTTGATGATTTTGGCATAGGCTTGATGTTGAAAGGAAAACAGGTGAAAAAAATGGTGAGTTCATACGTTGGAGAAAACGCGGAATTTGAGCGACAATTGTTATCTGGGGAGTTGGAAGTTGAGCTGATACCACAAGGAACTCTTGCCGAAAGATGCAGAGCCACTGGAGCTGGAATTCCGGCGTTTTATACACCTGCAGGCGCCGGTACGGAAGTGGCGGAGGGCAAAGAAACGAGAACCTTTAATGGGAAAACATATTTGTTAGAACATGCCTTCGATTCTGATTATGCATTAGTAAAGGCTTGGAAGGGGGATACCGATGGAAATCTAGTTTTTAAAGGTACGGCTCGTAACTTTAATCCAATGATGGCGATGGCCGGAAAAATAACCATTGCCGAAGTTGAGGAACTTTTGGAACCTGGGCAATTAAACCCGAATGACATTCACATTCCAGGAATATTTGTAAATAAGATATTTCAGGGCGTGGATTATGAAAAACGAATAGAAAAACGAACCACTCGAGAATAGAAAGCTCCGCGTTTCCATGTTACCAAAATCTAATCAATCAATTTTAGGATAGTTATTGGAAGATGGAATGCTTTAATGATTGATAATCAATCATATTAATGAAAATAAGAACTAATAAAATGTTAACAAAATATCAAATAGCCCAACGCATTGCTCGAGAACTAAAGGACGGTTTTTATGTAAACCTTGGTATCGGTATACCTACGTTAGTTGCGAACTATATTCCCGATGGCATTTCGGTTACCTTACAATCGGAAAATGGATTGTTGGGTATGGGACCTTTCCCTACCGAAAAAGAAGTAGATGCCGATCTAATTAATGCCGGTAAACAAACGGTAACTACTTTGCCAGGATCTGCCTTTTTTGATTCGGCTATGAGCTTTGCAATGATTCGCAGCGGGCGAGTTGATCTAACCGTACTTGGTGCGATGGAAATAAATGATCGAGGAGATATTGCCAATTGGAAAATTCCGGGCAAAATGGTTAAAGGAATGGGTGGAGCAATGGATTTAGTAGCCTCGGCCAAAAACATCATCGTTGCCATGATGCACACCAATAAAGCTGGGGAATCTAAATTATTGGCGGAATGTGAATTGCCTATAACGGGCTTGCAATGTGTTAAAAAAGTAGTTACAAATTTGTGTGTGATGGAAATTACGGATCGCGGATTTGAATTGAAAGAACTTGCACCGGGTGTTAGCGTTGATGACGTTCGAAAAGCTACGCAAGGTAGGTTGGTCGTCGAGGGAAATATCCCAGAGATGGTCTTTGACTAATCGATCAAATCAGGTTGAATAATTCGTTGATAATGTGCGACAGCTATGAAGTAGATTATGTGATAAATATTAGCTTTGTGCATTCAATAAGTTTAAATAAAAAATATGAAAGTTACAGTTATAGGTGCCGGAAACGTTGGAGCCACATGTGCCGAGGCCATCGCCTTTCGCAGAATTGCTAGTGAAGTAGTTTTGTTAGACATTAAAGAAGGCTTTGCCGAAGGTAAGGCGTTGGATATGATGCAAACAGCCACCTTAAACGGGTTCAATACGAGAATTACCGGTTGTACCAACGATTATTCAAAAACGGCCAACAGCTCCGTATGTGTGATCACCAGCGGTATTCCCCGTAAGCCTGGAATGACGCGCGAAGAACTTATTGGAATAAATGCCGGTATTGTTAAATCGGTAACTGAAAATATCTTAGAACACTCTCCAAATACCATTATAGTAGTGGTGAGTAACCCCATGGATACTATGACGTATTTAGCGTTAAAATCAAGCGGATTACCTAAAAATAGAATTATTGGCATGGGCGGAATTTTAGACAGCGCACGATTTAAGTGCTATTTATCACTTTCCTTAAATGCTCCGGCTAACGACATACAAGGAATGGTGATTGGTGGTCATGGAGATACAACGATGATTCCCTTAACGCGTTTAGCATCTTATCAAGGTGCACCCGTTGCTCAATACCTTTCTGAAGAGGAAGTTCAAAAAGTTGCTGCGAGTACGATGGTGGGTGGCGCTACTTTAACCGGTTTATTGGGAACTTCGGCGTGGTATGCACCGGGCGCAGCGGTAGCTTCCTTGGTCGACAGCATAGTAAACGATCAAAAAAGAATGCATCCTTGCAGCGTTTACTTGGAAGGCGAATATGGGCAAAACGACATTTGCATTGGAGTGCCGGTGATTTTAGGTAAAAATGGTGTGGAGCAAATAGTTGACGTGAAGTTGAATTCGGAAGAAAAAGCATTATTTGAAAAGAGTGCTGCTGCGGTGCGAACGATGAATGCCGTAATTGATGGCATGACTTCCAAATAGCACATCAAACCTTTTTTATATCTGAAAGCAGCTAACAAGCGAACGATTTTTTTTCGTGGAGTTAGCTGCTTTTTTCTTGTTGTTAATTGAGCTTTATCAAGCATGAGTTACGGAGTTAAAATGATGATATGGGCAGGTCTCACCTTTGCCGCTATGAATGTGGGGGTGAAGCTGGTGCCAAATATTCCGTCGTCCGAAATCGTTTTTTTTCGAGCAATAATTTCCTTTTTTATCAGCTACGTTATTGTTAAGCGCAATAAAATCAGCTTATGGGGAAATAATAAAAAGGTGTTAATAATGAGGGGTTTATTCGGCACTGCTGCCCTGATGATGTTCTTCTACACCTTGCAAGTTATGCCGCTGGCCTCGGCCATGGTAATTCATTATTTATCGCCAATTTTTACGGCCATATTAGCTCATTTTTTCCTGAAAGAACATTTGCACTTGCGCACCTTGTTCTTTTTTGGAGTTAGTTTTTTTGGAATCCTGATCATGAAACGATTTGATACGGATCTGGAAACGATGGATGTATTGTTGGGCGTAGGTGCTGCTTTGTTTAGCGGTGCAGCTTATAACTGCATTCGCTTTTTAAAACAATCGGAAAACAGCCACGTCATTATTTTTTACTTTCCAATGATTGCCTTTCCAATAACCTTGATGTATACACTGGTTTTTTCGGGCTGGGTTTGGCCCAACTGGCAAGAGTTGGGAATCTTGTTGTTCATCGGAATTCTTACGCAAATTGCACAGTACTTCTTAACTCGAGCATATCAAACCGAAGTGGCAAATAAGGTGGCTGCAGTTTCAAATATTGGCGTTATCTATGCGTTCGTGATTGGATATTTTGGTTTTGCCGAAGTATTTGATTGGCGATCCATTTTTGGTATGGTGCTGGTAGTTGCTGGTGTAGTTCTCAACGTTGTGCTCAAGCCAATACGCAATGCGACAAAACAACCAAGTGGGGGTTCTTAGCACCAGTTCTTAAAACCAGAATAACGCCCCGAATATCTATAACGAGTGTTATATGCGGTTATATTCTTTTTGAATCTGGCTTGCTAAAAAGGATACGGCTTTTTTATAGTTGAGCTCTTTTTGGGCAAAGTCAAGAGCAGTTTGGGCAATTTTTTCAGCATCATTTGGATGATCATCGGCCCAAGTAAGTTTAGCCATTAGGTCGCCTAGGTTGGATTGCACTGGAATGTAATGTTTAAAGGGAATGAGCCGGCTCATGAAAAACTCTTGACGGTTGAGGTTGCGTTCAACAACAAATAAAGGTCGGTTAGCCTGCAGCAAATATTTTAAACGAGCGCTGTAACCACCTGCTCCACAATCAATTAGGTACTTGTAGCGGCAATGATCTTCAAGACGTATAAATTTTTTTTGGGCTGAGTTTAATGCAGTGTCTCGTATTATTTCCCAATCAAATGCAACACAATGCATGCGGTTCGGGTGTACGTTCGATAAAGCAATCAATTCATCTCGTAGGGGTTGAGTCTTTGGATTCCCAATCCAAAACAACCTGTGGTCGGATGGGTCTCGTTCGCCAGCCTTGGCAATTCTGCGGGTAGCTGCGGTGTAATCCTCAATCCCACAATCAACCCACTTATCAAAAGAAAAATCTGGACAAAGTACCGCCTTGTCATGATGGGTGAAGCCAAAGGTAAGTTTGCCCTGTTTCGGTTTAGTAATATCGTGCGTACTGATGTAAAAGGTCATGCGTTTGTTCCCTTCCAAATCCACATATTTAAAGGCATCTCTAAAGATGTGAATCATGGATTCGCCTCTTTTTTCGAAACAGCCATAGTCTTTAAAATCAACCTTTTGGCGGTTAATTGTTACGCGAATAAAATGCGTATTGTCCGACTTTAGTGCCGTTCTAAATTTACTTAAAATTCGTGAAATCAGACGAAGGATACTCATAATTTCAAGTTATAAAAACGACCAATTTAATTTTCAATATTGATTTTCTGCAAATAAACGAATTGAAACTGATTATAAAAGTGTGAAAGGATCTCAAGAGTTCGGTCAATCAAAAGAACGAATCTGCCCTTTAGTTATATGCATCATGTTCGTTGCTATAAACGAACGGGTGTTGGCAATAATGGCAGTTGAATATTCAAACCTTTGTTGGAACCTCCTTGTACTTTTAATATTTTGGTTTTGCCGAAGTCTTTGATTGGCGAGCTGTTGTGGGAATGGTCTTGGTTGTTGCCGGTGTGGTGTTAAATGTGATGCTCAAACCAACGCGCAATTCAACCCAGTAAGAGGTTGGATGGTTGATCAATTCAAATCAACACATAAAAAAAGCCCAAGCAAAACGCTTGAGCTTTAATAATGAACCGATTAACGGTAGTTCTTATTTCACCTTATTCACAACAGCTTCAAAGCTATCGGGGTGGTGCATGGCCAAGTCGGCCAATACTTTTCGGTTTAATTCAATGTTGCTGGTATTTAAGGCACCGGCAAATTTTGAATAGCTCATCCCGTGCAAACGGGCACCGGCATTGATACGTTGAATCCAAAGCGCTCTAAAGCTTCTTTTCTTAGCTTTACGATCTCGGTAGGCATAACCCCATCCTTTTTCGATGGCGTTTTTGGCTACGGTCCAAACATTTTTTCTACGACCAAAGTATCCTTTGGCGTGTTTCATCATTTTTTTTCGACGACGACGAGCGGCGACTACATTTACTGAACGTGGCATATTTTATACATTTTTGACCGAGGCGTTCGCCGCAAGGCGAATCTTTTGCGCCAGGCCAGGTTTACAAATTGTTTACGAATTAAATTATTTACCGATTCTTAAAAGGAACTTAACGTTGCTTTCATCTCGCTCATTTACCAAACCACTGTACGTAAGGTTACGTTTTTGCTTGGTAGTTTTTTTGGTAAGAATGTGACGTTTGAAAGCTTTGTTACGCTTAATTTTACCAGTACCTGTAAGGCGAAACCTTTTCTTGGCACTGGAATTTGTTTTCATTTTAGGCATTGCGCTCTTTGTTTATAATGTTTCTTGTTCTTTTATTTTTTTGGAGCAAGCATGATTATCATCTTCTTACCCTCCATCTTTGGCAGTTGTTCCAACTTAGCAATCTCTTGCAACTTTTCTGCAAATTGCAACAGCAACAACTCACCACGCTCTTTATGCACAATGGTTCTTCCTCTAAAGAAAACGTAGGCTCTCACCTTATTGCCTTCGTTTAAAAACTTCTCGGCGTGCTTTCTTTTAAATTCAACATCGTGCTCATCAGTATTAGGTCCAAACCTAATTTCCTTTATCTGTGTTTTTTGCTGGTTCGATTTTAGTTCCTTCTGTTTCTTCTTTTGTTCGTAAAGAAACTTTTTGTAATCTAAAATCTTACAAACCGGCGGTTGTGCGTTAGGCGAAATTTCTACGAGATCTAACTCTTCATCATTCGCCATTTTTAAGGCTTCAGACAGTGAAATAATCTGTGGCTCCCCACCATCGCCCACCAACCGGATGGGGTCTGCATTAATTCGACGGTTAATCCGATGTGGATCTTCCTGTCTTTTCCGTGGGCCCTTTGCTCTAACTCGTTTCAAATAATTCTAATCGTCTAACTCTTTGTCAAAATATGTTACAAAATCTTTCAGGCTCAAAACTCCTTGGTCTCCTTCTCCGTGCTTTCGTACCGCAACTTGCTCATTTTCAGCTTCTTTCTCGCCAACAACCAGCATAAACGGCACCTTTGCAACTTCAGCATCTCGGATTTTTTTGCCTATTTTTTCGTTCCTTTCGTCAACGAAGCCGCGAATATCGTGTTTATTGAGATATATTAAAACATTTTTGGCGTAATCATTGAATTTTTCACTAATTGGTAAAAGCACTACTTGCTCTGGGCTCAACCAAAGCGGAAAATTACCTGCACAGTGCTCAATCAATATACCAATAAATCGCTCCAAAGAACCAAAGGGTGCTCGGTGTATCATTACGGGCCGATGCTTTTGATTGTCGGAACCAATGTATTCCAATTCAAAGCGCTCAGGTAAGTTATAGTCTACCTGAATTGTTCCCAATTGCCACTTTCTTCCAATGGCATCTTTAACCATAAAATCGAGTTTTGGCCCATAAAATGCAGCTTCACCATATTCGGTTACTGTTTCCAAATCACGTTCGGATACTGCTTCTATAATTGCGTTTTCTGCTTTCTCCCAATTTTCATCCGAACCAATGTACTTTTCTCGATTTTCTTTATCGCGCAATGATATTTGCGCCGTATAGTTGTTGAACCCAAGCTTTTCAAATACATGGATGACTAAATCAATTACATCAACAAATTCTTTTTTAATTTGATCCTGCATGCAAAAAATGTGGGCATCGTCTTGCGTAAACCCACGTACTCGCGCCAAGCCGTTTAATTCGCCCGATTGTTCGTATCGGTAAACCGTTCCAAACTCAGCAAAACGCAATGGAAGCTCTTTATACGATCTGGGTTTAAACTTATATATTTCACAGTGATGTGGACAGTTCATTGGCTTTAGCAAGAACTCTTCATCTTCATTTGGTGTTTTAATGGGTTGGAAAGAATCTTCGCCGTATTTTTCGTAATGGCCGCTGGTTATGTACAATTCTTTTTTACCAATGTGCGGAGTAACCACGGGTAAATAACCTCGCTCCACTTGTGCATCGCGCATAAATTTCTCCAAACGTTCCCGAATGGCAGTACCCCTGGGAAGCCACATGGGCAGACCCGCGCCAACTTTTTCGCTAAAGGTAAAGAGCTCCATTTCCTTTCCCAGTTTTTTATGGTCGCGCTTTTTAGCCTCTTCAAGCACGTGGAGGTACTCGGTGAGTTCTTTTTGCTTTGGAAATGAAATGGCATAAATTCGAGTGAGTTGCTTGCTCGTTACATCGCCCAACCAATATGCGCCAGCTACCAACATAAGCTTAATGGCTTTAATTTTCCCGGTACTTGGCAGGTGTGGACCTCTGCACAAATCAACAAAGTTTCCTTGCTCGTAAAAGGTTATGGTGCCGTCTTGCAAACGCTCCAAGAGATCAAGCTTATACGGATCTTCTTTTTCTTTAAAATAGGATATGGCATCTGCCTTACTCACATCCCTTCGCACGAACAAGTTATCCTGACGTGCCAATTCGAGAAACTTATCCTCTACTTTTTTAAACTCATCCGACGAAAAACTTTGTTCGCCAAAATCTATGTCGTAGTAAAAACCGTTCTCAATGGGTGGCCCAATTCCAAGTTTGATTCCTGGATATAGGGCTTCGAAGGCTTCTGCCATAATGTGAGCAGATGAATGCCAAAAGGTAGATTTACCATCATTATCGTTCCATGTAAGCAATTGTAAATCAGAGCTTTTGCTTATCGATCGGGTAGAATCCCAAACCTCACCATCTACCTTAGCAGCCAAAACGTTTCTGGCCAGGCCTTCCGAAATGTCTTTTGCCACATCCATGGCAGTAATTCCCGAATCGTACGTACGAATGCTACCATCCGGTAATTTAATGTCAATCTTATTCAAAGTTTTATTTTATGTGGTTAAGGCAAAATTTACAAAAGTCTGCCGTCAAATAATTTGCGAAGTTAGCATCTCGGTTTAATAAGTTGTAAGCCGAATTAAACCTTGTTTTGCATCCTCAAAGTTGGGGTCTTTTTCCAAGCTCCGATTAAAGTAAACACCAGCTTGATCATAATCCCCCTTGCTCTCGCTGCACAAGCCTAGCATATAATGTGCCTTCGCGAAGCCGGGTGCAAATTTAATGGCCAATTGAAAATGTTCGATGGCTCGATTTATTTTATTATCCTCAAATAATATGTAACCTGTATTGTAATATGCAAAATAGTGCAACGGATTGATGTTCACCGTTCGCTGATAATTTACCACAGCACTGTCGTACTGCTCCAGTTTTTGATATAAATATCCCAAACCATAAAAGGCTTCGTCACTAAACTCGTCGGCCAAGGTGGCATTTTTGTAATACGAGAGGCCAATTTTGTCATTTTTATCGCTGTAGATCTGCCCAAGTTGGATGAGGGCATTGTGGTAATATAAATCGATCTGAACGGCTTTCCCAAAGGCATCAATGGCTTTTGCGGTATCCTTTAATTCCTTATAAATCATTCCTTGATAGAAATATCCTTCGGCATTTGCCGGATTTACGCGTTCCAATTGGGCAAATACTTCCTGTGCCTTTGTAAAGTCACGAACGAAGTACTGAAACCTGCCTAGGCTTAACAAAGCATTTTCGTTTTGAGCATCCGTTTCGATGGCGGCTTCGTACGTTTTTAATGCATTTTTAGTTTCATTTAAGGCCATGTGAACATCCGCTTTAGCCACATAATAATCAGCCTTTTTTGGATTGAGTTCAATGGCTTTGTTAAAATCTGCCAAGGCCTTAGTGTAGATTTTGCCTTTGGCCAACTCCATGCCACGTTGATAGCGGTAATCGTCGTTTTTTGGGTACTGAACAATTCTGCCGCTCCATTCTCGAATAACCAAGCTTAAGGTGGTGTCGTGCTGCATTTGTTCGTCAACACTTTCTCCTCCACAACCTGTCTCCACAAAAACAGATCCCAGCAAAGCAAGTACGCCAATAGGTAGTGTGATATATCTCATTTTTATTATGGTTCGAATTTCGATAATTTTGAGCAATCTAAAAGATTTTCAATATGCCTTTTTACTATCGATTGGGTGAGATACCCAAAAAACGTCATACACAGTTTAGAAAACCGAATGGTAAACTGTACTCGGAAGAGTTGATAAGCACAGAAGGATTCTCCAACATCCTATCGCTGGTATACCATTGCCATCCACCTACCTTAGTGAAAGAAATTGGGGATCCGGTTGACAAACGGCCGAAATACAAGATCGAAAACAACTTGCGTCATCGAAGCTTTTTAACCTTCAATTCTCCGGTAGTGGATAACTACATTGATAGTAGGGTGATATTAATGGGCAATAAGGATCTGAATTTGATCAGCGCCGCCCCTAAAAAAAGCATGACGGATTCGTACTTTAAGAATTCGGATGCCGACGAAGTAATTTTTGTGCACGAAGGAAGCGGAACGCTAAAAACGATTTATGGAGAAATTTCGTTTGGATATGGAGATTATCTGGTTATTCCAAGAGGAATCATTTATCAACTTCATTTCAATTCTGAAGACAATCGACTCTTTATAACCGAAAGCTTTTCGCCCATCCATGCACCGAAACGATATTTAAATAAGTTTGGACAATTTTTAGAGCACAGCCCGTATTGTGAGCGTGATATGCGACTTCCAACAAATTTGCAAACCCACGATGAAGAGGGTGATTTTAAGGTAGTTATTCAAAAATCGGGATATCACTTTCCCTATACCTTCGCAACACATCCATTCGATGCCATTGGTTGGGATGGATGCGTATATCCATATGCGTTTAACATTGGCGACTTCGAACCCATTACCGGAAGAATTCACCAGCCGCCTCCAGTGCATCAAACCTTTGAAGGGCACAACTTTGTGATTTGCTCCTTTGTTCCTCGTTTATATGATTACCATCCGGATTCAATTCCGGCTCCGTACAACCACAGCAACGTCGACAGCGATGAACTTTTGTATTATGTAGATGGTGATTTTATGAGCCGCAAACATGTTGAACGCGGAATGATATCTCTGCACCCCAAAGGCATTCCTCATGGTCCACATCCTGGAACGGTAGAAAAAAGCATTGGTCAAAAAGAGACCAAAGAATTGGCTGTTATGATCGATCCTTTTTATCCACTGAATATTACCGAAGAGGCCATGGCAATAGAAGATCCGGGGTATTGGAAGAGCTGGGTGGAATGATGGTTAATGAATTAATTACATTTATTGATTCAACTTTTAACTAATTAATGTTGCCAAGATTTAAGCCGCGGGATTTTATTAAAAGTACATTGGAAGTGTTTTGAATGAAAACACACGACCAGTTTGACTTAAATAGCTACGTTTTGAACATACTTTAACCGTCAATCTTTTATCGCTTGAGTGTTACAACATTATTGAAATACGGATCTTCGGTTCGTTCCTTAAAGGTTAACACGAATTGGGATGACGTAATGGAGGTGATTTCATAAGCCTCTCCGTCAAAATCGATCAGGCCATCGTTAATTACTGCGTATGCCGAAGTATCGTAATCGCCTAATACATAAGCATATACTCGATTATCCGACCGAAAGTCGAATGTTCCTGCATTTCCTATAAGAATGGTGTCAATGTAATCGAGCGTCGTTGATTTGCCCACGTAGTTGTAGTCAATTACGCTGTGAATATTCCAGATGTTTTGTACTAATTCGACCGTAGTAGGTTTTGTCACGTCAACTTTGTCATCATCATCTTTACACGATGGAATAGCAATCAGCAATAATAAGGTTAGAGGTAGTATGTTTTTAAGTTTCATAATGGCGGAAAATTATATAAAAGAAAGGACAATTTACATGTTAAAAAAATGATCAGCCAATTTGAACTGAAGTCATGCTTATGGAGCCTGCCATCAACTTATCGTTGAACAAGGATAGGTTTTCTTTTTCTCCTTTTAGACCCAAAGCGTAAATTAAGGGCAAGAAATGATCGGGGGTTGGAATAGCTAATTGAAAGGCCTTGCTCTGTTTTTTATAATTGATTAAACCGTTGAAATTCCCTTCTTTCAAAAGTGTGTTAATATTTGTTTTCGCTTCAATTGCCCAGTCGTAGCCATAATCTTCTTTATCCAAGTTTTGCCAATCAACAAGGCCCGAATTATGGATGATGTTGCCGCTGCCAATGATGAGAACTCCTTTGGTTCGGAGTTCAAATAATTGTTTTGCTAGATCAAAGTGATAACGAGCATCTTTCGTGTGGTCAATGCTCAATTGAATAACCGGGATGTTTGCTTCGGGATACATGTGCTTCAGTATGGTCCATGTACCGTGGTCGAGGCCCCAGTCATGATTCAGTTCAACCGGAGTTGGTAGTAAAATATTTTGAGTTTGTGCGGCCAGTTCGGGATTGCCCTTGGCTGGATACTCAACCTCATAGAGTTTTTCCGGGAAACCACCGAAGTCGTGGATGGTCTTTGGCATTTCCATGGCGGTCACCTTGCTTCCGTTCGTATACCAATGCGCAGATATGCATAGAATTGCTTTAGGCGTTGGAAGGCTTTTCGCGATGCTTGCAAAACCTCTTGTAAACGCATTGTCCTGGATTCCGTTCAACGGACTCCCATGGCCGGTGAAAACCACAGGCATTTTTTCCGATGTTGGCAAAGCATCCGATATTTTTTTCAAACTACTTAGTGGACTGCCATACATGGCGAGGGAGCTTATTCCGAGGGTTTTAATAAAAGTAAAACGATTCAATGCGACCTTATTTATGTCGATATCGAAGATAGTGAAATAGTGTTAACATCCTTAAAATCAGCAATTCCTTCGTTGCCATAACGATTGTTCCCACTCTCTTCGAGCAGGTGTTGAGTCAGAACAATCTTTGATCTTGTTTGATTTACACCTGCTTCTTGTACTATTTAAATTGTGCAATTCAAAGGTGTCAAACCTCCGCTAAGCTAAGGTTTGCAAGGAACACCAATGCTAGGGGTTGGGGTTTCCACAAACAATCAGTTTTTCCCAACTCCCCTTAAGCAGGTGTTGAGTCAGAACAATCTTTGATCTTGTTTGATTTACACCTGCTTCTTGTACTATTTAAATTGTGCAATTCAAAGGTGTCAAACCTCCGCTAAGCTAAGGTTTGCAAGGAACACCATTGCTAGGGGTTGGGGTTTCCACAAAAAGGAATTCCCAAATCCCATAAGCAGTTCTTGCCGTTTCCCCTTAAGCAGGTGTTGAGTCAGAACAATCATTGAGCGTGTTTGATTTACACCTGCTTCGAAATTAGAAAAATGCTTACAAATTATTTCCCAAAGCCACGTGCAAGCGATACTGTGCCTTGTTGTAGTCGGCTACTGCTTCTAGATAGTCCAGCTTGGCTTGCAGATAGATTTCTTGCGTTTGAACCACTTCCATGGGTCGAATGGTTCCCATTTTTTGTCGGGCAAAACTTTGATCTAAGGCCTTTCTTGCCAACAAATGTGCTTCCGAAGCCAGTTCCGCTTGGTTTTTAGCTAAGCCGATTAAGGATCGTTGTGTGCGAATTTCTTCGGCGTTTTCAGCCACCACCTTTTTTAGCTCATTGTTTTGGATGGAAATTTGTGCGTTGTAGGTTTCGAGCTTTCCGTGCTTAAGAATCCTTCCCATTGGAAGTTCCCAAACCAAGGTTGCATTTATCTCAGTAGTTGGATTAATGGAAGTAAACACATCGCCAAAGTACGAAGTGTACCCACCCACTCGAAGCTTAGGAACAAAGAGTTCACTCTTATATAATTCCCGCTCATTCTTTAACGAAACAAGAGCGTAAGAGGCACTTCGAATTTGTGGTATATCCGGCCAAGTATCGAACGTTAAGGGTGGGCCAGAACGCACAATTTCTGGGTCCACCAAGTTTAATGGGAGCAAGGTGGAATCGGTTAAAACCAAGGTTGATTCAAGATCGTAGCCCAAGTACTTTTTTAAGGTTCCTGCCTTTGTGATATATGCTTTTTGAGCATCTAACATTTTGATATTTAGATGCATACGATTGCTTTGTGCCAACAACAAATCTGATTCGTGTAAAATTCCTGCCTCAAATTGAATCTTTAATTGATCCACCACACTTTGAGCTTCGTTTAATAATTCGGCGTACGCAGTGCTTTGCATCCGTGTAGCAAGCAGATCATAGTATGCTGCAATGCATTCCAACAATATCTCGTTGCGTTTAATGGTCTGATTTTCTTCCAAGCTCAAGGAAGCATACTTGGCATGAGTGGTCGTCATTTTCCCGGCGGTGAAATCCCAAGTGGCATTAAAGCCGGCACCACCCCAAAAGCTTTGTCGATTTACGTTGGTGAATATGCGACCATCGCCGTTGAGCGTATTTCCCCACAGTTGATGCAGCGTAGTTCCTACATAGATGTTGGGCAACCACCACTGACTGGCGTACTCTAATTCGGCAACTGAGAGCGCATATCGCAAACGATGTTCGACTATGGTTAAATTACTTGCCCCGGCATCTTGTAAAATTACCTCTATGTTGATGGGTTTCGAAACTTGAGCGCTCAATTGTTTGGAAAGAAAACATCCAACAAAAAATAAGCAACAAGCAACTTGAATTCTATGACCGTTCTTCATTGTGCTATTTCTTAAGAAGTGGTTCAACCATATCTCCGGGTTTAACTAGGTTTTTGCCTTGAACAATCACCTGATCATTGGGTTTTAAATCCGAATGTGTGACTTCAAAGTTTATGTTGTCGGATTGACCGCTTTGTACCTCTAGCTTAACAACTTCGTTATTGCGCACGGCATACACCGAAACTTTTGTTTTGTCTATCAATTGGGCCGTTTTTGGAAGCGATAAAACCTCGCCTTTTTCAGGCCGTTTCAGTTCTACCTTAGCGTACATTCCAGGAACGATTTTTCTCGAATCATTGTTTACATCGATTTCAATTTGCATGGTTTTTGAGTTGGGATCGAGTGCCCCCGAAGTGCGGCTTACAACGGCTAAAATGGGTTCTCCACCAAGATCTGGAAAGTGAACCATTGCCTTTGTATTCTTTGAAACGCTGGCAATGTCTGATTCGGGTAAGGGTACTGCAATGCGCATGGGATTTATGTCTTGAACCTCAAACAAGGCCTGCGGGTTGTTTTGGGATATACCACTTTGCACGAGCGCTCCTTTATCTACCATTCGTTTGGTTACAACGCCTTTAAAAGGAGCCCGTATTTGTAAAAATCCAATTCGGTTTTCGATGGCTTCAAGGTTGGCCTTGGCCCTTAAATATTCGCCTCTTGCCTCATCCAACAATTGAACCGTAGTTAAGGCTGGAGTTTTTTCATAAATTGAATTTATTCGATTGTAAATCAGTTCCTTACTTTCAAATTGAGCCTTTTTTTCATCGTACGATGTTCGAAGTTCTGGATTGCTCAAAACCGCCAAAACATCTCCACTTCGAACCAGGTCGCCGATGTCTTTGTTAAGCCTTGTAACATATCCACCTTCCATGGCATAAATAGTGGTTTGTTGATTGGCCATGGCATTGCCGGTAACCACAATCTCCGAATTATATTCAAACATGAAGGGTTGTACAACTTCTACCTTTTGAAGTTCCGAGTTATTTGCTTCGTTATCATCCGTTGTTTGATCCGCATCATTGCATGCCAAGGCAAGGCAACTGACGATGCAGGCGTATGAAAAGTATTTTGTGGTGCGTATGTATGTCATTGATTCGTTGTAATTGGTGTGGATGATTTGCTAATCATCGAATAAAGAATAGGAATGATGTATAGAGTGAGCATGGTTGCCATAAAGGTTCCTCCGATAACGGCAATGGCCAAAGGCACATTTGCCTCGGTACCTGCTCCGGTGGCAATGGCGGTTGGCAATAAGCCAAAGATGGTAGTTCCTGCCGTCATCAACACAGGTCTAAAACGATCGCCCGATCCACGAATGATGGCTTCGTTTTTTTGTACGCCTTCTTTCGATAAGCGATTGATTCGATCAATGAGAATATTGCCATACGATACGGCAATTCCAACCATCATGATAATGCCCATCAAAGATTGTATGTTCAAATTTGTATTTGTAAACCACATCAGAAAGGCAACACCGATGATGCCCAGTGGGAAGGCTAAGATGATGATTAATGGTTGACGGAACGAGCGAAACAACGGCATGATGATGAGAAAAGCCAAGATTACGGCTAAGCCCAAGCCCAAACTCAAATCGCCAAACGACGACTTCATAGTTGAAATTTCACCACTTAAATTTACGGTATACCCTTTCGGAAGCTTCATGGCATCTACCCTACGCTGTATTTCATCCGATACGTGGCCCAAGTCTTCGCCTTCTACATTTGCGTATACATTGAAGGTTCGTTGCAGGTTTACATGATTTATTTCGACGGGGTTGGTGGATTCAGTGATTTTTGAAAAATTCCGAAACGGAACCGGCAGATCGCTGTTTTGACTCTGAACCACCACATTTTTGAGAATGTTTTCATCGTTGATTAATGCTTCTGGGTAGGTTACACCAACGTAGTAGTGATTGCCATTGCGCTCATCAATCCAAAAAGCTTTATCGAAGGTGGCGGATGAGTTTAGCGCAGAAACCATGTTTTTAATCGCTTCCACGGGTTTAACACCAAGCTCTGCGGCCTTTATCCGATCGATGTCAATGTCTTTGGTAGGTTGATCGATGCGTTGTAAAACTCGTACATCTTTGGTAGATGCTATGGAAGCAATGGTGTCTTTAATTCGATTGGAAATGTCGCGTAAGGTTTCCAAATTATTTCCAACCACTTCCACATCAATGGGTACCGGTTTTCCTTCATTTAAGGCGGCTGTAATTAATCCACCGGTATTAAATGTTATTTCAACACCTGGATATGTTGTGGTAAGTTTTTGGCGAAGTTGTTTAGCGTAATCAAATACACTTATATCATGATCTTCGATCAATTGTACTCCAATAAAGGCATCTTGCGTACCGGAATTTGGCGTATAGGCCGCTGGTAGATCGTAGAAAACACCAATGTTCGAAATCAATTGTTCCAAATCATCACCAATCTCGGAGCGCAGAATGTTCTCAATTCCTTCGATGGTTGCCTCCGTGGTTTTTAAAGGCGTTCCGGATTCCATTCGAACTTGAATTTCCATTTGCCCAACATCGGAACTCGGGAATAATTCGTAGCCAAGTTTCTGAGTAATTACAAAGATGGATAGTACAAAGAGTATTAAAGAGCCGCCAAGAAAGTATCCTTTCAGTTGGAGGGCGCGCTGCAACGATCGTTCATAACGTATGCGCAATCGCTCAATAAAGGCCGGAAATATGTTGAGTGGGTTTTTCTTTCTTTCTTTATTGTTGGACGGCAATTTATTGCGGAAGAGATATGCCGCTGCCAACGGAAGTAGGGTTAATGAAAAAATGTAAGAGCCCATCATCGCTCCGGCCACCGTAACCGCCAAGGGTGTAAACAAAAACTTGACCATGCCGGTTAAAAACAATACGGGGAAGAATACAACGATGATTACCAAGGTTGATGCCAGCACAGGAGTTGCCACCTCCAAAGCGGCATCCAACGACGCTTTCCAAGCACTTTTATTCATCTTTAAATGCCGATCGATGTTTTCTAAAACCACAATCGAATTGTCGACCAATAGACCTAAAACTAGGGCAATTCCACCCAAGGTAATGCTGTTAATGGCCTGACCCGTAACTGATAGTACCAGTAAGGCAAAGAGGATGGACATGGGTAAACTAATGGAGACGATTAAGGCAGATCGGAAGTTTCCAAGAAATAAAATCAATACGAGCACAACGAGAATCAATCCACCCAACCCAGCGTTTATCAAACCGGAAATGGAATTTCGCACGTATGAACTTTGGTCAAATATTACGTTCAATTGAACATCGTCGGGCATTCGTTCTTTTAAGCCTGGAATGGCTTTTTTAACGGCTTCTACCGATTCGATGGTATTGGCGCCCGCCCGTTTAAAAATGGGCAGGTACACTTGTTCTTTTCCGTCCACCCGAGCAATGTTGGTTTGAATTACGCTGGCATCAGAAGCGTAGCCTATGTCTTTGATGTATACTGGATTTCCGTTTCTATATGCCACCACAATGTCGTTAAAATCATCCACCTTAATGATCATTCCCTTGGCATCAATGCCGTAGTTGATTTCTCCAATTTCGGCAATACCTGAAGGAATCATGGTGGTATTGTCTTGAACGGCTTGGTTAACCTCTGTTTGTGACAAGCCAACGGCTTCTAATTTGATTGGATCCACATAGATGTGAATTCTTCTTTTGGATCCACCATAAGCTGCTGGAGCTACGATGCCCTTTACACCGCTTAACATTTGTCGGAGATTGTAATACGCCAGATCGTAGAGCTCTTTACCGCTTTTTACCTTACTACTTACCGTGAGCAACATGAGCGGCTTGCTGGCTGTTGGGTCGAAGGGTTGAACCATGGGTGGGAGGGTTCCCGGTGGTTGATAGTACATATCGCTCATGGCGTAGGCGGAGGTGTTGGCCATGGCTTCGGCGGGGTCGATGTCTTCACCGTAAAAATTGGTTACAACACTCACGCCCATTATGCTTTTAGAAAGTTGCTTTTCGATGCCGGGAGATTGTCCGGTCCAGCGTTCCATTCTGCTGGTAATGTCTTTTTCCACTACTTCAGCTGGCATCCCTGGATAGAGGGTAAGGATTTGCATGGCCGATTTTTTGAACTGCGGCAGTATATCAACTGGCATTCGCGGAATCATAACGGCCGAAAGAACCATTACCACAACCACAAAAACAATTACGAGGTAGGGATTTTTAAAGGATAATTTAATCATAGGGTGCGCAAAACTGCAGCTGTGTTAATGATAAGATATATGCGAACCTATCACACAAAATGAAGGAAGGCAACAATACGGCTAATTAAATTGTGGACTTGCATGCGGTTATGCTTTTGGAATGGGCAAATATAGGAATGGGCTGAAGCCACATTCCTATTCATAGCATTTGGATGGTTCAATATAAACCCGTATTCATCTTTCAGTTTCGACTTCCGCTTCAACTTCATGTTCATCTTCGAAAGGAATGGGTTGAAGCCACATTCCTATTCATAGCATTAAGGATGAAAATCGCTTTTCACAAGTGTAAAGCGGACTTTTGTATATAAAACCCTATTAGCTTCGTTGAAATCAGTCGGTTTATAAACATAAACCTTCCTGTTT
>JBLHHI010000021.1:0-33982 GCA_047614125.1 Bacteroidia bacterium
GAAGAATGTATCGAACCGCATCCGTTCTTCCATAGGTAATGGCCGTATACAAAACCGATCTCCCATATGCATACGGCATGGTAACGCTGTATCCAGCATCCACCATTGCTTCGAACATAGAAATTCGGTTTTGCTTGATGGCTTGCACGGCCAATGGGTCGCGGTTTTGAATTACGTTTTTAATGTAGCTAAAGGTATCTTCTCGATATACCCAGCTGTACGCCATCCACTTATCGAATCGATCTTGGTTGTTGTTCTTAATGGAATACTCAACGTTGTTGTATACCGCCAACACTCTAATGTTCCAAGGTATTGATGTAATACGCTGCACTTCTGTGCTTATGTCTTCTTCCGGAATATCCAAGATATCGTCTAAAATCGACTTTGACGCATCATTATCGTATTTCACCTCTTTAACACACGTGCAGGTCGAATCTAAGTAATATCCCTTTATACCTTTATCGATTCTACCTCGCACTAAAATACCTTCTATGAGCGATAAACCCCCAGTGGCATATACTGGCCCGCCGCTGTTACCTCCAAAGGCATCCAAGTTTGTACCAAACCAAGTGTCGGCTCCATTAATGGTAACCTCTGCACCATCGGCTAATTTTAAAGGAAGGCCGGCCGGAGAACCAATCATAGCCAAACCTGCTCCTTTTTGAATCTTTTCACCGGTTCTAAATCGGAAGGGCTCTACATCCGTTGGTCGTTCAAATTGAACAATGGCATAGTCTAGATTTTGTTTGCTGCTCAAAACGCTCTTAAGTATTATTTTAACGGCGTATTGATAGCTTTGAGGTATCGTTGCCCCATACACTTTTCCGTAGGTTGGATGATTGTACGAAGTCATATTGATGTCGTTGGTATAACCAAACACCCAATAACTGTCATCAACTTTGATGTCGTCTTGTTTGTTATTGTATGCAACGTGCCAATCGATCTGTCCATCGGTTATGGAATGTGGATCTCCCGAAATACAATGTCCGGCGGTTACCATAATGTCTGGTGCAATTAAAAAACCCGTGCATCCACCAATGGCAGGTTGATTTAAAAATTTCACCGAAGGGTCTACCTTATCGGCTTTATACGCCAATTTCAAATACCCTTCTAGAGTTAGTCCATACACTTTGTCGCCATCAAATTCTGCCTTCGGCATCTTGGTTAGTACAGATTGTGTGTACCCTTTGTAATCGTAGGTCTTCGCTTCCCGCCTACTGTCATACCCGTAAATGTCGCGGGTAATCAGCGAGTCTTCGATGGATAATCCAAAAGGATTTTGGGCAAAAGATTGCATTGGCATCATTGCCGCAACCAAGGCCATCAGCAATAATTTTTGCAACGCTTTCATGTTTGTAAATTTAAATTTTTAATGGAATTTAATAATATGATAATTGTTGTTGTGCAAACATTTTCTCAGAAAGCGCTGTTAGTGAGTAATTTGCTTCAAATTCATCCAGATTAAAAAAATTCGTTATTCAATTTTGTCCGTTAATATATTGTGTAAAAAGACCTCCTTTTTCATTTTCTTGTCCAAATAATTTCAGATCATCCGAGCAGATTACGAAAATATCTGCACTCGATTTTATGGGTGATTCGGATCCAAAAGAGTCGTAGTAACTGTTTTCCAACAGATGGGCGTCGTACGTAAATGTTTCATTTAGCATCGGCTCTGCACTGCGTATTTTAGTGTTGGATTCTTGGCTTGTTGGGTAATTATTCAAGCCGACGTCTAAACACAATGTTACCTTCCCAAACCTGCCCAGTTTATTGCTCAGCGCCAGTAGTTTTAGCGAGAGTTCATCATCGCTGATGTGGTGTTCGTAGGTATATAGATTGTTGTAAACCTGAGTTCGATTCATATTTTGAATTCAGAACGCTTGTGAACAGTGAGTTTCGAGTAAAAATTGCGAAGACAGGGCGGGCTATTTTGAACGATTTTCATGAAGTAGATTGCTGTTGCCAAGTGGAAATGAGAAATTTGCTTTTTAATAAATCCGCATAGTCTTCATTATCAGTTCTTGGTTTACCCCGGGAAACCTACAAACAGGACGCTTCGACTATACAATTTTATAAAAATCTGAACCTGCAAATATTAATCGAACTCAGGTTAATAACTAGTGCCAATGAGTAAGGCATGATTTACGGCGTGGGATATTGATGTGCTCAAACAAGCCAATGCAATTAGGATTACGCCGAGCATTGTTTTTAAGGTAGATGTATTCGCTTTCATATCAAGTTCTTTATCATCTATGCCTTTGGCGGAATAATGGTAAACAGAACGAGGTTGATTTGACACGTGTCTGACGCTGGGAGTGACTATTCGCGAATTTCGAACGTGAAACTGAAAGTAGACGCGTTCAAGCTTTTATTAAACTTAACTACACCCCCTCGTGTTGCCGTTTCGTTCATGTTGCCAAACAGCGCCTCCAACGATGTCATATCTCCACGCAAAACGCCCTTGGGTGTTATTATCGGAGAAAAGTTAATGGGCTCTTTAGAGGCGAAGAGTTTGAAGACCTCCAGTCCATAGGGCGCACCAAAATACACGCTGGCATCTGGATCGGAATAGGTTTGACCAGGCTCGATTTTAAAATCGGAGGCGTTTTGATAATCGTTTGGATCTGGGCTTGGAACAATGCCATTAATTTTTCCATTGGGTTGAATATCAATGATGGCGAAGTACGCCGGCAACCTTCCATGGTTGGTAATCACCAATTCTACCTTAATGGTACTGTCTACTCGAACGATGCCATTTTCGGTAAGGTCTTCCAACGAAAGTGTATCTATTACCTCGCCAAACGCATCGATGCGATAAGGTTTAAATTCAAAGCTGAGCTTTAAGCTTGGATTGTTTAACTCCAAATTTTTGTAATACCTTCCTTTTGCATACCACGTAATAGCCTCTTTCAAAATCTCACCGTTATTTTCCAACGAAATATTTCGCTTTATTTCTGAGTAGTCGGATGCATTTAATAGGTCTACAAATCCGGCGTGTGCTTTATTCGAAACCACTACTACATCAACGCTTTCATCGGTAAGTTTTACTACCGCAAAATTCTTCAGTATATTTGTTGTTTCTTTTCGAGCCGTTTTTTCACTGATGTCTTGCTTAACATTGATCTTAAGTAAACCCAGGTTTTGTTCGGTCACAAAATACCAATAGTCGGTTAATAAACTTCCAACGTCCTTATTCAAAATTAACTTGCTCCACGTTGCTTCGGCAACAACAATCTCACCCTCAGCCACTTGCACCGCCTCATTAAAATCACGAGTTCCGGCGGCATACACTCCCACCTTACTCCCTTTAAATAGGCCGTTTAAGGTTCCCGCACTTAGAAATATGTTATCTCCAACAATTTCATAGGCCGTGTAAAAGGGTTGTTGATCAACTACAGTGCCGCCAAAAACCGTTCGATCAATGTTTCCTTCAATGGCAGGTTTTTGATTTGGCGCCAAGTGCGACATTTCCTTTAGTATTTGAGCAAAATACGATCGGTACGACATATCCGGACCCAGCTTATCAACGCTTCTGCTTATGGCGGTAGAGAGCGAACCGGCACCCTTATATTCTGAATTGGCTTGATGTGCTAATGATGCCGATATGAGCACGTACGGGGCAAGGTCATCCGAGTTGCCACGAGTTTCCTCTTGATCTTGATAAAAGCCAACCTCCGCGATTGATGGTTTCTCATTGCTTTTTGTTTCGGCGGGAAGGCCCATGGGCTCCATTCCTCCTCGGATGACCTCTTCTGATCGTGTTATTGTGCCGCTGTGACACGCGTCAACAATGACCAATAAATCTCCTTTGGGCCCGAGTTTTCGTCGAATTGAGATGGTTAAAACGTCAATATCATCATCGCGCAAATGTTCTTCACCTTTGTAGTTGGGTTGGATGTGCATCGGAGCACCGTACGCAACAATGGCCTCATCATATCCGTCCAATTCATCGCCGTTGTTATCGGTAATGCATTGGCCATGACTCGAAAAGTGTATGGCCACTATGTCGCCAGCTTCACATCTTGATTCGAGTGCTTTCATACCCGCAATTATTTTTGCTTTGGTTGCTTCCGAATCCAGCAAAACCACAAATTCTGTAAACCCCTGTTTGGTAAGTGCTGATTTGATTAGCGGTATGTCGTTTTTAGAATTGATGTTGCGCCATTCCGTTTCAGCCGGATAATTACCAATGGCCACAATGAGTGCGCGTTTAGTTTGAGCTTGTACAACGATGGAAGAACACAGGGCTAGGAGCGCGAAAAGGCCAATCCACCTTTTCAATCTTCTCGTGATAAAATTTTTCATTGCGTTATCTTTTTGTGAGAATATCTATCACCCCAACGTCAAAGTGGTAAAGGAACGAATGTAATCTCAAGGTAAAAATACGAATTTCATCTCATTTTTAAAATCAGTGCGAACGCCAATTCACTCTTTTTATTCGTACAAAATGAATAGGTCCAGAAACAATTGATTGCTTTTTATCGTTAATTCGAATGTAATCTCATAGAAAATGAAAAAAGTTATTTTATCTGCCTTGTTTATCGTTGGTTTTGGCCTTGTTGGATTTGCTCAAACAACTACAACATCCACCACAAAAGCCTCAACCACAAAAACAGAACAATTGGGCCAAGAGCAAGTTAGCACCAAGTCTGCTTCCAAGGCACGCACTGCGGAAAGCACTGTAAAAACGGGCGACAAAAAATCAACTTCCGCTGCGTCAGAAGCTCCTAAATCTTGTTGCAGTAAGCACAAAAGCTGTACTAAAAAATCATCCGACGCCAAGTTGGAAGAATAACTACGAATATTCTCAATTATGGCTTTGTCTGCAAAAGACCATGCCCAAGTGGTTGCTCGAATTCAAGAAAAAATAGATCGTACTCAAGAAGATATTTTAGAGTATGAGGAATTGGTGCGGCCAATTGCTCCTGAAAATGCCATTGGCCGGATTAGCCGAATGGATGCCATCAATAATAAATCAATTTCTGAAGCCGCTCTATTACAGTCGAAGGCTAAATTGGCCCGATTGAAGTCGGCCTTGCTGCATTCGAAATCCGATCATTTTGGTCGGTGCAATGTGTGCGAGAAAAACATCGAAATGAATAAATTGATGGTAATGCCCGAAAGTAGGATTTGTGTTGCATGTACAAAAAATGCCCGATAGCAAACCGGCCTACATTGAGCGGTTGGTAAAATACATTCCAACAGAAGCTGCTGAAGGAGTTTATGACTATTTGAAAACTCATCGGGTCCATTTAAAAATCAAAAAACCAAGGCTCACTAAATTGGGTGATTACCGTCAACCGTTTAAAGACAAGGGCCATCGAATTTCGGTAAACAATGATTTAAACAAGTTTGCCTTCCTCATTACCCTTGTTCACGAAATGGCTCATTTAGAGACGTTTACGCAGCACCAAAATCGCAAGCAACCCCATGGTGCAGAATGGAAAACAAATTTCAAACTGCTCATTGCTCCCTTTATCGAATTGGGCATTTTCCCAACAAATGTATTGAACGCGTTGACCAAATACATGAAAAATCCAGCCGCCAGCAGTTGTGTGGATGTTGGACTTAGTGAAGTGCTCCGAAGCTATAATGCTCTTCAGCATCAAACGGTGTCAGACATCGCCTTGGGACAAGAATTTACGCTTAAAAACGGAAAGCGGTTTAAAAAAGGGGAACAATTGAGAAAGCGCTTTAAATGCTTATGCCTGGATGATAAACGAATGTACTTTGTTAGCCCGTTAGCGGAGGTGAAAAAAGAATGATGGTTCAGCACGAAAATGCTTAAAACGACAGCTAAATATTAAAGACTTGTCTAGAGTCCATTCCAAACAAACCACTCGAGGAACGGTGGTTTCCCTCCTGTTAGGATGGAAATATAATACCGTTCTGGAGTTAAGCTTGCGTGTATGCTAGCATCTTGTTCATAGGTGCTTGCTTATAAACAACATGCCCTACACTGTTTATCGTCATCACATTTTCAATTGATATCACCAAAGTTATATCATATTGTTATTCAGCGCCCATCGCATATTTATGACTGAAAATTTTTACTTTCCATCTCTGGTAGCAATACCCTGGAAAGTGGGGAATAAAATCAATATAATTTCGAACGCAGTTTTCAAAATCCAAGCTCACATTCATCCTCTTTCCTAACCAATCATCTGTTTCCTTTTATGATATTAATTCTCGCGAAAACTAATTTGGTTCAATTTTTGAAATATTCAAAGCAGGCATCTTTAATCAACGCCTCACTCTTCAAAATAAGGGCTTTATATAAACAATTGGCTTAAGTTAATGTATATATTATGAGACACATTCTACGCAAAATTTCCATCCTAATGCTAATTCTAATAGCTTTTAATGGATGTTATTACGACGAGGTTGTTATAGTTAATGAAGGCCCACCAAGAGCTAGCGTTACCTACGATTTTTGGGCGGGTGCTCGAAATGTTGAGATCGACGGCGAACTCTTTAACGATGGAAATGTATTCATCAACGAGGCGGAGATTGAAGTATTGCTTTTCGACATTTATGGCGAATTCATTTCGTCGTATTTTTACACCTTTCACGTAGATTTAAGAAGCCGAGATTTTACCCCCTTCGAAATAGACATATCACAACGTGGGGTGTTCGATGTAGACGTTCGAATTGTGGATCTGTATTAGTTCAGCTTCCCAAAGTGAAACTAATTTGAATTGCTATGTGTTACCTTTGCAAACAGTTAATACTTATGTTCGGATTATTTACTAAAACCTCGGAGCCTACTAAAAATTCATGGAAAGTTCTGGATTCAGAAAGTCAAGTTGATGCCCTTATTGAACGATCTAAAGAGCAACCCCTTGCCCTATTCAAACACAGTACTCGTTGCTCCATTAGCAGCATGGTAAAGTCTCGTTTAGAATCATCTTGGAAGGATGAAAGCCCAGAGCTGTATATCCTGGATCTTTTGCGGTATCGATCCGTTTCGAATTACATTGAAGATAAGCTAGCAGTAACCCACCAGAGTCCGCAGCTCATTTTATTAAAAAACGGCAAAGTGGTGTATCAAGCGTCTCATGGAAGCATTGAAATGAGCGAAATAATCCGACTTTCAAATTCGTAAGCCCAAACTCAATCCTATGGAACTAATAACTACGCACATTGCCATGACCAAAGACATGGGAGTACATGGCAATTTATTTGGTGGGATAATGATGGCCTGGATAGACGAGGCTGCATCAGTAATGGCCTGCCAAACCTGCCACTCACCCAACATGGTTACCGTCAAAATTGAAGAACTCATCTTTCAGAAAAAAGTAAAAGAGGGCTATTTGATCAAAATTTATGGTGAGGTGGCCGAAATCGGCAAATCTTCTATTACACTTAAAATTGAAGCCCGTAAGCGAAGTGTTTACAGTGGAGATGAAGACATCGTATTATCCACCCGCACAACCTTTGTTCGCATCGACGAAGCCGGCGAACCAACGGCGATTCCAAGTACGGTTCGCGACCGATTTGAACATGTAAGCAAGTATAAATAACCTCTTGATTACCAATATTTTACAGGTTATATAGCTCAATAATTTTCTATTTCGAGGGATTGAGATAATTTTGAAGTTCATATTCAAGATTATGGCCAATTCAGAACAACTCAGAAATACCAGCTTAACTCACGTACACGAAGCTCTTAACGCCAAAATGGTTCCATTTGCAGGCTATAATATGCCGGTTCAATACGTTGGACTTCGCGAAGAACACATGGCGGTTCGTGATTCTGTAGGAATGTTCGATGTTTCGCACATGGGAGAATTTGGCGTCAATGGCCCAGGCGCTACTTCCTTAATTGAATGGGTAACCTCAAACGACGTTGGTAAGCTTAAAAACATGCAGGCTCAATACAACTGTTTCCCCAATGAAACAGGTGGAATTGTAGATGATTTAATTGTTTACAAATGGACCGATGTGGAATATACTTTGGTTGTCAATGCATCCAACATTGATAAAGATTGGGCTTGGATAAACAGGCAAAATGATGAGCAAGGCTTTGGTGCCAAGCTTGTTAACCAATCTGACGACATTTCGCTTTTGGCCGTACAAGGTCCAAATGCCATCAAACTCTTGCAAAAATTAACGGATGTTGATTTATCGGCCATAGAATTTTATCACTTCAATGCTGGTAGCATTGGTGGAATCGGCGATGTAGTTATTTCGAATACAGGTTATACTGGTTCTGGTGGATTTGAACTCTACGTTTGGAACAAGGATGCTGAAAAGCTTTGGAATACTATTTTGGATGCAGGCAAGGAATACAACATAATGCCATGCGGTTTGGGGTGTAGAGATACCTTACGACTGGAAAAAGGCTACTGTTTATACGGGAACGATATTAACGATGAAACCTCACCGATAGAAGCTGGGTTGGGCTGGATCACCAAATTTGATAAACCCTTTGTTAATTGGGAACACCATGCCAAAATAAAGGCCGACAAGCCCACTAAACGCCTGGTAGGTTTTGAATTAATCGATCGAGGAATTCCTCGCCAACATTATGCAATTTTGGATGCTGAAGGCAACAACATTGGTGAAGTAACGAGTGGAACGCAGAGCCCCAGCTTAAGCAAAGCCATTGGTATGGGTTATGTTCAAAGCAGTTTTGCAAAGAGCGGAACCGAAATTTACATCGAAATTAGAGGGAAGTCGCTCAAAGCGCAAGTAGTAAAAATGCCATTCTTATAGGCTTTTTACTTCACCCAATCTTCCAACTTTACAATCTACTCTCACCCTTAGTTGGCACCTCATACTGCAAAAATTTTCTTAAATGAAAAGTCCGGTTCACACCGGACTTTCATAACTAAAATTACTAACCATGCTTATCCAATGATAAGATTTTATGTGCGGTGTCTACACACCACTTTTACAACTAAACAATAAGCTTGTTAATCAGTGAATTGCACGAGGATAATAAAGTAGTATTAGTTAATTCAAATATACGCATAACTATTAATTAAACGTTTATGTTGATAAAATATTTATCATCTTTGGCTTACACAACATTGCAGATTGGCGGAGCAATACACCGCGGTTACGCAGGATCATTCCGTTTAGATTTGACATGAAAAAAGACCCAAACATATCAAGTTTGGGCCTTTGTATTTAATCCGCTTGGATCAAAATTTTATTGAGTACCTACTTTACAAGTTGATTCGGATTCCGAAATTTATGCTCGTACTGCTAAAAGGAAGGCTTTGACTAAGCTCTTGCGAGGGCTGGTTTTCCGTTCGGTCGTTTTTGTAATCAACAGTAATCTCGTCCACAAACTCGATTTCTTTATCTGCGGTTGTCAAATCCGGCAATTGGTCCACGCCATCAACGGAATACTTGGTTATTTCACCCATTTTAGGAGAGTACGACATCGCTATTACGTTGATTTCTCCAAAAAACGACATTGACTTACTCAACTCAAAATTAACTCCAATTCCGGATGTGCATCCCACTCCCATTCCTTGACTGAGTTTCATCTCCATAGAAGATGCATACGATTCTTCCTTCTCATTGTATTGAAAAAGCACAGACCCAGTTCCGAAAACAATTCCAAACTTGGCATACGGCTTTAAGTTGCCATGATCGGAGCTGATAATCAGCGATGGATTAAAACGTAGCATTTGTGAAGAAAAAGTGTAATCCCCGGTACTGCCGTCTTCGTAAACGTCTTGAGCCTTTGATTTGCCTCCAACGAGATACGAGATGCCAAGATCAACGCCTACATTGTCGTTGAACATCATTCCAAAATTGGCCCCTGCATTAAATCCTTTACCCAATGAAATAAATTGCTGAGTTTCCGTGTACCCATTTGTGTTTCCCTTGTAATCATAAAAATCAAAGTAATCCAAGTTTTGGGTGTTGGATGGTAAGCCATATCCGATGTTAAAGCTTACGAAGTTTCCCTGTGCGAACAGGCTTGAAGAGCACAGCATCACAATGCACAAAGTGGTAAAAATTTTACATACTTTCATGTTCTTAATTTTAATATTAATTATGTTTTGGTTAAAAAAATCGTTTACGAAGGTCGTACGAATAATTAGTTGGCCATTGTGAACGAATATCTGTTGGAAATTACAAATAAAAGTGCCGTTTCATATTGTACTATACACAAAATCTTTTTCTGAAAACAATGGTTCCATTTGTGCCTATCACACATGTTTAACCGAACTGCTCTTCTTTGATTGCCATAATTGAGACCAAAATTCCGCTCGAAAGCCCATTGGTTCTTTTATCTTTGCGCGCTCTATTTAAAAGTCATGGCATTTACCCCAATATACAATCTTCTAGACGAGCTAAAGTGGCGTGGTTTGTATCACCAGCATACACCCGGCATTGAGGAACTCTTATCAAAGGAACAAGTTAACGGTTACGTGGGTTTCGACCCTACTGCAGATTCGTTGCACATTGGCAACCTCGTACCCATTATTTTGCTCATGCACCTACAGCGATCTGGACACAGACCCATTGCCTTGATAGGTGGCGCAACCGGTATGGTAGGCGATCCATCCGGTAAAAGAGCCGAGCGAACCTTGCTCGATCTCGAGACCTTGAATCACAACCAGGCATGCCAGAAAAAACAATTAGAGCAGTTTCTTGACTTTGAAGGCGAAAATGCTGCAGAAATGGCCAACAACTACGATTGGTTTCAAAACTTGGGTTTCCTAGAATTTATTAGAGACATCGGCAAACACATTACCGTAAACTACATGTTGGCTAAAGATTCGGTTAAAAACAGAATTGATGATGGCATCTCATTTACCGAATTCAGCTACCAGTTAGTTCAAGGCTACGACTTCTACCATCTCAACGAGCACAAGAATTGCAAGTTGCAAATGGGTGGGTCGGATCAATGGGGAAATATTTTGACCGGTACCGAGCTCATTCGTAGAAAGGGGGGCCAAGAGGCGCATGCCATTACCGCCCCTCTGCTCACCAAGCCAGATGGCAGCAAGTTTGGTAAATCGGAAGGTGGTAATGTTTGGCTAGACATCAATAAAACATCGGCGTATACCTTTTACCAATTTTGGCTAAACTCGGGTGATGAAGAAGCCATTAAGTTGATAAAGATCTTTACTTTTCTGGAACGTGAAACCATCCAAAAAATAGTAGATGAACATACCGGCAATGAACATAAACGCCATTTGCAACGCACCTTGGCAAAAGAAGTTACCAAACTCGTTCACGGCGATGAAGCCCTAGCTTCTGCCGAACATTTGTCGACCATTCTTTTCTCAGACAATGTGATAGCGCAATTAAAAGAGCTTAAAGAACAAGACTTTCTCGACCTATTTGAAGGAGAAAACTTTCAATCTTCATCGTTGGAAACCATTGAAGGAAAAAACATCGTGGACGCATTGTGTGAAGCTGGCATATCCTCTTCTAAATCGGAAGCACGCCGCGACTTAAAAGGCAATGCAGTATCCGTTAACAAGGAAAAAGTTACCGAAGAATTCAACTTGAGTTCGACTTTGTTACTCAACGAGAAATACATGCTCATTGAAAAGGGCAAAAAGAACAAATTTTTAATCAGCATTCAATCATAAACACAAAATATGGTAAGCCTGGATCCAAAAGAATTGCCCATACCCAAACTGCATCACATCTTATTGGGTGGTATTGGTCCGCGGCCCATTTGTTTTGCAAGCACGGTTGACGAAAAAGGCAATCGCAATTTGAGTCCGTTCAGCTTTTTTAATGTTTTCAGTGCAAACCCTCCCATTCTTGTTTTCTCACCGGCACGCAGTGGCAGAACCGGTGCAACGAAAAACACATTCGACAATTGTAAGGCCACCAAAGAAGTTGTAGTTAACGTAGTGAATTATAGCATGGTGCAGCAAATGAGCTTGTCGAGCTCTCCCTATCCGAAAGGAGTGGATGAGTTTGTTAAAGCAGGCTTTACCCCGCTCAATTCGGACGTAGTTGCCCCAGCTCGAGTTCAGGAATCTCCAGTTCAGCTGGAATGCAAGGTAATTGAGATTAAAGAATTGGGTAAAGGCGGTGGAGCCGGGAACCTAATCATTTGTGAAATCGTTAAAATTCATTTAAATGAAAACGTTCTGCTGGAAGATGGAAACATCGATCAACAAAAAATAGACTTAGTGGCACGAATGGGCGGAAACTTTTACTGCCGAGCCAACGGCGATGCCCTTTTCGAAATTCCCAAACCCATTACATCCATTGGCATTGGGGTTGATGCACTGCCGGCCGAAATACGTTCATCCAAACACTTGAGTGGCAATCAATTAGGTATGTTGGGCATGTTGGAAGAATTTCCAATTCAATCGGAAATTGATTCTTCAGAAACATTTGATCTAAGTAGTTTGTTAAAATCTGTCAATGATCACTTAGATCGAAATCAAAGCCACAAGGCACTTTGCATGCTTCTTAAAAACTCATCAATTCTATAATGAATTCAAAATCAGCCTTTAAACTCGTCGCATTCTTGATATTTTGGGGTAAGGTAATCGTTGTATTTTTCCCAATTAGCATGGCCTTGGTATCCTTAAAACAAGGAAAGTTCGCTTATGGGTATGAGTTTTTTGAATTAAACTATAAGTCGGCCATTTTATTCGCAGTCGCCTTTGGCATCATTTTTTCCGTGTGGAATGCCATGTCGTTTGAAGAACTGCAAGGGGTTGAGCTAAAGCAATATTTAAAAGCAAAACAAAGTTATTTGTTCAAAAACTCACAAGAACTGAGCAACTCCGATTTGCACAAAAAACTGTCGAAACTAACCAGCGATAACCGACGCTGGTACAAGCTTTCTGCTCTACAAGGATCTTCCATTTCAATTAAAGTTAAAAGCAGATACGGTGCTCGAGATGTGGTTGCCTTTGAGCAAACCAACGAGGGTTGGATAATTACCAGCTCGCCTAAATTCAAATTGGATTTTATAGACTTAGGAAGAAATTTTAAAAACATTACTTATGTGAGTAAGTACCTAACAAACACATCTTTATGAACGTTCTTATTATATCAGGATCATCAAGAACCGATAACAATACCCTGCGGTTGGCGAAGGCCATCCAACATATTTGTTCAGCAGACCACTCTTGTACACTCGTGGATTTTGTGCAGTATGATTTAAACTTTTTCAATAAGTCGAATCTTCATCCTTCTTCACTTTCATCTTTTCAACAAAACATGCTTGGCGCCTGGGAAAAGGCAGATTTGGTATTTATTCTTAGTCCTGAATACAACTGGTTTCCCTCTGCCGAACTCGTTAACCTCATTCATCAAATTGGCAACAACAACTTTGCCCACCTCTTCGACAATAAGACTTTTGCGTTTGGAGGTGTTTCAAGTGGCAGAGGAGGCCGACTACCCGCACTTCAACTCAGTTCGATCATAGAAAAATTAATTTCCTTCTTAGACAAGTCATCCATCGTTTCTCCTAAAAAGTTTGAATCGCATTACACGCCTGATGAGCTTACCCACGACGGTCATTATACATCCGACAATCGGTATAAATCCACCCTCGAAAACTTCGTTGAATATAATTTAAAATTGAGCGAGCGTTTTCGAACAGGCTCCAAATAAGTCCGCTAAAACATCGCACATTCTTATTATTGACGGTAATAAGAACCTTTGCAACTCAGGTTTTCGCAATAATTCACTACTACTTAGATTGAGTGTAATTTAATTAACGGAATCTTTTTACCTTGCGGCAAAATTAAAACAAGGATTTTGATCGGCAGATGTAAAAATAATTGATGCCCAACGGGACTTGTTAAACGAAAAAGAAATGAACAAAACATACTTATCTCTATTAATCTGCTTCTTTTTTGCAGCAGCAGCTTCGGCACAAAACACAAAGTTTGAACGAGCCATTGGCGGAACAGGAGCTGAAAACAGCTACTCGATTGAGCGAACCTTTGAAGGTGGCTACATTGCAGTTGGTTACACCGAAAGCTATGGCGCGGGTCAAAAAGACGTGCTCATTACTAAAACCGATGCCTTGGGTAAAATTGTATGGTCGAAAGCCTACGGAGGTTCAAAAGACGACGTTGGCTGGAAGGTTGCTACTACTAGTGATTCAGGTTACATCGTAGTTGGAACAACGAACTCATTTAACAGCAACAATGAAGATGCCTTGATGTTTAAAATCAACAGTGCTGGCACCGTGCAATGGACCAAAACTTTTGCTTCGGATAGCGCTGAAGACGCGTATAACATAACACGATCTTTTTTCGGAAGCAGCTTTTACGTAACGGGTTACATAAAAAATGACTCAACCGGTTCGGATGCCTTCGTTGCTAAAATTAACAACGCTGGTGTGGTACGTTGGTATCGGAAGTTTGGTACCAAAGGGAATGAAGAAGCGTACGGAATATCGGAAGATACACGAGGAAATGTGATTGTTTGTGGTGTTACCAACTACGACAGCATCACCAATGGTGGAACTACAACCAGTTCTGGAACTTCGGATGCCTTTGTTGCCAAATTGGATTCGAATGGAACGGTTCGTTGGATTAAGGCGTATGGAACACCATACGACGACGTTTTATGGGATGTTAAGGTTGATAAAAACGCATACATTTTGGCTGGATGGTCGAAGGGTAATGCAACCGGAGATAATGACGTAATGTTTGTATCGTTGGATACAGGCGGAGGAATTAATGTTGTTTCCGGTATTGGAACCTTTGGTGATGATAGAGCTTTTGACGTTGTTGTAAAAACAGGGTCGAAATACACCGTGGTTGGATACAGCGACCCGAATGGCACCGATCGAGATATTATTAGTCTTGAATACTCTAGCGCAGGCGGGGTTGGAAACTATGCCTTTATTGGTGGAAACGGCAAAGATGGTCATTGGCCAACCGATGCCGTTCTCTCGAGAGATGGTGGCGTTATGATATTTTCAACTTCCAATTCCTACAGCAAGGGAGGCGACGACGATTGGCTCATGATCAAGTCGGATGATGCAAGCACTGTTCAGTGCAATTCAAAATTCGACATCTTCAACCCGTCTAATTACAATACATCAAGCAGATATTTTGGGTCTTTCCAAAGTGTTACCACTGGATTTTCTAACCAATCTCCTTCGTTAACCACAAATACCATTACCAGCAGCATTCCAGATTCTACGCATTGCTGTAAGCTCGTTGCCGAAATATCAGCAGCAAGCTATAAAGTTTGCGAAGGAACGGCTGTTTCACTTGGGAAAGCCTCCATCTTGGGACTAACCTATGCTTGGACCGACGATAAAGGAAATTCCGTTAGCACAGCAGCCAATCCAAGTGTAAAGCCCTCGGCAACAACTACGTACAAATTGGTCGTTACCTCTTCCGACAGCAAATGCGCTCCAGACTCGGCCTTTGTTACTGTTAATGTCATCGCCAAAATAAAATATGACTTTGCCCGCGATACCGCTTTTTGTGTGAATGATTCTGCCACTTTTACTACCTATAGCAAGATGGCCTTCTATGAATGGAAAGGAAAGTTTATTAATTCGAATAATGCATCCATTAAACTAAAGAAAGCAGATACCATTCACTTTCGTGGCTTTGATGTAAACAGTTGTGTGTACCTTGATACAATGATTGTTAAAGTGAACAGCTTGCCAACGTTTACCTTGGGACCAGACACAACCATTTGTGAGAACGCACCAGTTACTTTGGTGGGCCCGAGCGGAATGGCCAGTTACAATTGGAACAGCGGCCAATCTTCTGCTCAAAACTTGAGAACAGCCGTTGAGCAAAAACATAATTTAAGCGTGGTTGATACCAATGGGTGTGCGTTTTCTGATGATGTTCAGGTTTTTACAAATCCGTTTTCTAAATTTTCTTTGGGATCTGATGCGGAATTCTGTGAGGGAGGGGTTTACACAATTCTTGGCCCTGGAGCTCTTACCGGCTACATCTGGAACGATACTGCTTCAACCTTGCAAAACTTAAAAGTGACAGAAGCAGGAACCTATACCCTAACGGCATTTAACAGCTTTGGATGCCAATATTCTGATACCATAATCGTTACAACTCGAAATGCACCTGTTTTTGATTTGGGCGACAACTTTGCACTTTGCATAGGCGCTTCTAAATACCTAGTAGGCCCAACCAAGATGAAGGTATATTCATGGATGTCGAGTTCAAACAATGATTCTCTTCGAATTACTACTTCAGGAACCTATATCCTTACCGTTACCGATTCATTTAATTGTAAATACACCGATTCGATCGCGGTGAGCGATGCTCAAAACCCAATACTTTCACTCGGTAACGACACTACGATTTGCATCGGAGACTCGCTGATCTTAAACCCGGGATCTCAGTTCGACAAATACACTTGGACCACCGGTGCATCCACCAAAACAATTACCATTAAGAGCAAAGGAACCTATGGTGTTAATGTAGTAGACAACAACGGTTGCCCAGGTTCTGCCTCCATAACGGTAGATACTATGACATGCATTTCGGACGGCATCGACAACTTAAATTATGGAAGCTTTGCGTATTATCCGGTTCCTACCACAGATGTACTCGTACTGGACTTGGAAGCAAATTCGAATGATTTGATGAAGATTGTCATTACCGATGTTGCCGGGAAAGTAGTTCATAATCAGTCGTTTGAAGTGTATGCTGGACGAAATAAGTTGAATGTTAACGTACAAGAACTCGTTTCAGGATATTATATCGTTAACGCACGCAATTCGTTTGGCACCGCATCGTTTAAGATACTGGTAGACTAAATAAGATTAGTTACACAAACGATGTCTGTTCAAATACAGCAACTTACTAAAAAATATCAAAATCAATTGGCAGTCGACGGCATTTCTTTTGAAGTGCCGTCGGGTGTTGTGGTTGGATTTCTTGGGCCAAACGGTGCCGGAAAAAGCACCACAATGAAAATGTTGTGTGGATACGTTTTGCCCAGTTCGGGTAGCGCACAAGTTTGCGGCATCGATGTAGTTGAATACCCTAGAGAAGTTAAACGCAAAATTGGTTACCTCCCGGAGCACAACCCGCTTTATCTCGACATGTATGTTAAGGAATACCTGCATTTTGTAGCCGGGTTGAGTGGAATGAAAACCAACATTTCCAAAAAAGTAAAAGAGATGATTGATCTAACCGGTTTAGGGGTAGAACAGAACAAACTCATTGGCCAATTGTCGAAAGGCTATCGCCAGCGAATTGGTCTGGCTCAGGCGCTCATTCACGACCCCGAAGTTCTTATTTTAGATGAACCAACCTCTGGCTTAGACCCCAATCAAATAACTGAAATACGCAAGGTTATTAAAACCGTTGGCGAAAAACGCACGGTAATCCTTTCCACCCACATCATGCAAGAGGTGGAAGCCATGTGCGACCGAGTAATCATAATTAATCAAGGAAAAATAGTGGCGGATGATCGATTGGATGCGCTTCGACAGAAAAATCTAAATGCACAGTGCATTCAGGTAAAATTTAAAAATTCCGTTTCTATTCAGGCCTTAAAAGCAATAAAGGGTGTTCAAAAAGTAGAACAACTTGCTGATAATCACATGCGAGTCATCGCAGATACCAACATCGATTTACAAGAACATCTCTTTAATTTTGCCGTTGAAACAAAAAACATCTTGCTGGAGCAAAAGCAAGAAGAACAGCAATTAGAACATGTTTTTAGAGCAATAACCGGGGCAAAAGATGTTTAACATACTTCGGAAAGAAATACGCGGATTTTTAAGCACCTTAATTGCGTACATCGTTATTGTGGTGTTCTTAACCGCCGTTGGGCTCTTTCTTTGGGTTTTTCCCGCTACAAATATTTTGGACTATGGAATTGCGAGCTTAGACGGCTTGTTTACTCTGGCCCCATGGGTCTTAATCTTTCTCATTTCTGCCATCTCTATGCGCACCTTTGCCGAAGAGCGAAAGTCGGGGACCATCGAAACCTTATCGACCCATCCCGTTACCGATTGGCAAATCATTTTGGGCAAGTATTTAGCCGGCTTGATTCTAGTTTGTTTCGCCATCCTGCCAACGTTATTGTACTACTTTACCATTTACAAGCTCGGTAGCCCCGTTGGAAACCTTGATTTTGGAGCCACTTTGGGTTCTTATTTGGGTTTGCTCTTTTTGGGATCTTGCTACTTAAGCATAGGCATTTTTTCTTCGGTACTAACTGATAATCAAATCGTTTCGTTTATACTTTCCACTTTTTTGTGCTTTATTGCCTTTGCTGCCTTTGGCGAAATGAGTAAGTTCTTTGATTCTGGAATGGTTCAGTATTGGGTAGAGTGGCTTGGAATCGATTATCACTACGAATCCATTTCGCGAGGAGTTCTCGACACGCGCGATGTTTTATACTTTGCCAGTTTTACGGCCTTGTTTCTCGGTTTAACCAAATATGTTTTTGAGCGAAGAACATGGTAGAAACATCAAAAAATATCGCAAAAACTTCCATCCGATCTAGTAGAGAGCGTAAAAATCTCAGCAACCTAATTGTGCTCATTCTTGCCATTATTTTCGTCAATGTTGCTGGTGATCTGATGTACAAACGTTTTGACCTTACCAAAGAAAAACGATTTACCTTATCCAATTCTACCATTCAGCTCACACAAAAGTTGGATGATGTTTTATACATTCAAATCTTTTTGGATGGTGATTTCCCTGCCGAGTATCGGCGATTGAAAAACGCTACCCGAAACATGCTTAACGAGTTTCGATATGCGAGCGATGGACGTATTGAATACCGATTTGAAGACTTGCTAACCGGAAAAGAGGTTAAAGAAAAAGATGGTGTGCTGCAGCAATTGGCCTCCAAAGGGGTTCAAATATTGCCGATGGAGGTAGATGCCGACGAAACGGGTGATCGATTCTTAATTCCCGGCGGTTTGGTTATGTACAAGGGTCAAGAATATCCCATCAACCTCTTAAAACGCGACTTGCAAAAGTCGTTGGAAGAAGAAATAAATTCCAGTATTGAACTCCTTGAATATCAGATTGGTAAGATTATTAATCGCGCAACAGCCGGTCAAAAATCCAAAATATCCTTTACCGAAGGGCATGGCGAATTAAAGCTTAACCAAGTAATCGACGTATCGCATTCTTTGTCGGAATTTTATACTGTTGAGCGCCTCAACATCAATCTTGCCGATACGGCCTGCACCAAGAATTTCATTCAGGAGCTAAGTCAAAATCCGGAACAAGGCGGAGAAATCATCTTTAAAGGGGTGATGAACAAGATGTTGGAATATAAGGCACTGATCATAGCCAAGCCCAGAACGCGCTTTGCCGACAGCGAGCTGGTATTAATAGATCAATACATCATGCGAGGTGGAAAGGTGGTTTGGTTGGTAGAAACACTCATGGCCGACATCGATAGCGTTAATGCCAACAACGGAAAGGCCTTTACTTACGACTACCCAATAAATGCGAACGACTTACTTTTTAGATATGGCGCACGTGTGAATCTCGATCTGATTCAAGATAAAAAATGCCATAGCATTCCGTTAATGCTTCGTGGTGGCGGCCGACCGGAAATGATGAATTGGGTGTTCTACCCGCTTTTGTCGGCCAAAGGAAACCACCCCATTGCCCAAAAAGTGGCTCCGGTTTGGGCACAATTTGCCTCCAGCATTGATACACTTCCACTAAAAGGGGTTAAGAAAACGGTGCTTCTTCAATCATCTCCCGACAGCAGGATTGCGCCCAATCCCGTTGAGATTAACTTGAGTTTGGCGTCCATTCCGCTCGATCGGCTTATGTTTAATAAGCCCAATAACATTGCTGCGGTTTTGTTGGAAGGGCATTTTAATTCGGTATTTGCGCATCGGCAAGCCATCAAACAAAACAGCCCCATTCCAATTCTCGATCACATCGATACGGGCTCTATGATCGTTATTTCGGATGGCGATTTAATTGCCAATCAAGTGGGTAAAACCGATGACGATGTTTATCCATTGGGCTTCGATCGACACGATTTTAAGTTTGGCAAAACCCCGAAGGTTTTCGACAATAAGAACTTCTTTTTAAACTGCATGGATTACCTGTGCGATGAATCGGATCTCATAGCCGTTCGATCAAAGAAGATTGAATTGCGACTTTTGAATAAATCCAAAGTAAAGGCAGAACGCTCTACCTGGCAGCTTATAAACTTAGGCCTTCCCATTTTGCTGATTCTACTTTTTGGGTTGGTAAACGGTTGGTTAAGAAAGCGCAAGTACGCATAAGCAACGCCCTTCAGTATTTTATTCTTCTTTGAATGCTGGGATATTTTCTCATTTTTGTATGCAAATCCCGCATTAATGAAGGCAAATACCGCTTCCATCTTTATAATTATTTGTTTGCTCACAAGCAGCTGTATTAGTCAGAAAAAGATGTTTGTCCTTCAAAATCAGAGCTTTCTGAACTACACCATATCATACGGAGAAGACCAGTTCGACTGTGCTGTGGAAGTTGTTAATCGGCGACCTTATGCCTTACTCAACTATACGTGTTCCAATGCCAAAAATAGCACTGGACAGATTAATATATCTGTTGATGCGCTTCAATCTGCCAAAGAACAAGACCACCAATTGGAAGGCGAAAAGGAAGATTATATAAACAAAACCGCCTTTTGGGTAAGCACAGATGTGTTCGATAGTCTAAAGCTGGGCTTGGTGGTAGAGATGCCTTATCGTCAAGGGTTTATGCTCAATAACTTTCGCTATAAGCTCATTGAAAATCGTGATGTTTTTGTAAACGTGAACGATAAGGATGAGGTGTTTTCATGTCTTTATGTTGAAGATGTGGGCGGGATGGGCTTTCAATATTGCATTTGGGACAATCGCAACGAACCCTTAATTTTACGGATGAAGACCACTTTAGAACTCACCTTAAACCAAGTCCAAGTAACCGAAAAAAAATGAGAATGAAAGCACAACCCAGATATCCAATTAACCACAGCTTGCTTATAGTTACCTTACTCCTTTTGTTGGGCAGTACATGCAAAAAGGAAGTGGATAATTCTAAGCCCGAGGTTCAAAGCTACCCCATTGCGAAGGTTCATACAACTTACGGCGATATGCATTTCTGGATGTCGGATTCAACTCCAAATCACAAGGCCAAGTTTATTGAACTGGCCCGCGAGAAACATTACGATCAGTTTTCATTTAACCGAGTTATTAAAAATTTTGTAATACAGGGTGGATGTCCGGATTTGCCACAATACTTCGAAAACTCTCCGTATTTATTGGATGCGGAATTTAATGATAGTCTTACACATGTGCTGGGAGCTGTTGGAATTGGTCGAGACGACAATCCAGAAAAAAGATCGAATGCTTGCCAGTTTTACATTGTAGCGGAAGAAAAAGGACTGCCTAACTTAGACGGTGATTACGTAATCTTCGGCCATATTATTAAGGGTTTGGATGTATTGAAAACGATTGAAATGGTTCCAACTAATTCGAAGGATGAACCGACAACGACCATTCCGTTAGAGGTTACGATTGAAGAATATACCGCCGATGAAATTAAAGAGCGGTTTGGGATTTTGATTTCGGAACTTAAGTAAGCGCAGTATCGCCAACGCGTTGTTCAACCGTTTCGGCCGACATGGTCCACAACCAAATCATCATTCCGCCGCAATACAACCATAGAATCGGATTAAACCAAGTAGTAAACTCAGCACCTTGAAAAAGAATGGGTAAGATGGCAGCCATAGCCAAGAGACGAATTGAATCAAAAATCTTAGCAAACGGCTTATTATCAAGCATTCTACCATGCGCGTAAACCGCAAAAAGTATGATGGCAGCAATACCAAGAACGGCTGGGTCGGTTAATAAACCCTTAACGGTAATATCGGCTCCCATACCTCTTTTATGCAGCACCAGCCATAAAAAGAGTCCAAAAGTGGCTACGTTATTTGCCAGCATGTATACACCAAACTTGGTAGAAACCGGTCTTTGATGATGCAACCGATTGCCGTTTTCATCGGTTTTGAATTGAGGTGGTAAATACCCCACCTCCGCTGGAGTCCACGCCGGTTTTTTAACAAACAATCGAACCTTATCCATAAACTTCTCCGTTCTACGGGCACGTGTAAACAGGTCTTTCCAATAAAACATCTGCGCGCTGTACGCATTGGTGCTTTCGAAACCTGTAGTTATGCCGTACAAGGGCTCTTCTTCTTCCGGCATGTACGTGTTAAAAATCTTGTCCCAAATGATAAACACGTGGGCGTAGTTGTGATCGATGTATTTTTCGTTTCGCGCGTGATGAACTCTGTGATTGGAAGGGGTAGAAAATATCTTGTCTAAAATACCCAACTTTCCAACTACCCTCGAATGCGTAACAAATTGAAAGGCTCCTACAAAAATGAAAGTAGAAATGGCCAAATCGGGGTGGAAGCCCATAATCGGCATCCAAATGAAGAAGAACGATCGATTAATAACGGCAAAAAGTGATACTCTAAAAACTGTAGTTACATTAAGCTCTTCGCTTTGATGATGAACAATGTGCGCTGCCCACAGAACGTTTATTTCGTGACTCAATCGATGGTGCCAGTAGGCCAGAAAATCAGCCACCAACAAACCTATAAACCAAGTAAGCGGATTGGACGGTATGTGCCAAAGTGTAAAATTATCGAAGAGCCACCAAAAAAGCAGGTAGAGCATTACTGCCCAGAAAAAATCAAAGAGGCGCTCTAAAATTCCACACGAAAGATTCACCAAGGTATCGGACATGGTGTAAATCTTAAGTCCTTTCTTTTTAGCAAAGTAGAGCTCAATTAAGATGATTCCTGCCACAACAGAAAGTATCAGAATCCAAAAGGTAAATGACATTGTTAAATTTTGGGCAAAGCTAAGCAAAGGGATTGTTTTATGGAATGACAATGAGCATATTTTAGATTGACTTTGATTAGAGATTGAGTTCGATTAAACAATGGAATCTCAAACATTTGAAAACCGTGATCTTAGGCATTATTTAGAAACGATGTGAGGACTAACGCCAATACTTTTTGAGTGTACATCAAATTTTGCCAGGGTAAAACATACTCACATCATACTCTAAACCTGTGTTCGATTCATATTTTGAATTCAGAACGCGTATGGACCGTTAGTCTCGAGTAAAAATTTCGAAGACAGGGCGGGCCCTTTCGAGTAATTTTTACTATGAAAATCGCTTTTCACAAGTGAAATGCGCGCTTATGTATAAACCTGAGTTTTCAAAGATTAATCGAACTCAGGTTCTAACTTATTAATTAACCGTTCTCAACGGTTGGGAACGGTTAACACATAACCCTTGCCACAACTGCATCACAGTGCCTTAATTTAAATAAATTCGTAAAAATTGTTGATTAACTGCTTTCCTAATTAGCATCAACCCACCCAAAAGTTTTAAGTGCCCGAAACATAAAAAACATAAAAGTAGCCATTAAAATATGACTGATGTCGTGATAGTTGCACCACCTACCAAAGCTTAATTGCTGGCTGTACACCACCCCTGGTATGAGGCTAAAAGCAATTGCGCCTAAAACAAGCCTACTGCGTGCATCGTTGTTTGTGCGATAATTAATAAGATGCATGGGCAAAATCGTACCTATTATGGCCAGCGTAGAATTTATTTGCGCCACCATAAATTGACTTGTGGACGGATGGATAGCCAAAACCAAAAAGGTGAACCATTGCACAACAAAGGCCGCGCGAATTGCTGAGCGCATCCAAGCTCTTTGTACACAGCCTTCCACCAAATAAAAGGATCCTTGCTGCAACAACATCAATCCTGTGGCACCAAAACACCACCCAATTATTTTAAACCTTGGGCTTACATAAGCTTGTAAGCCATGCCCAAACCAAGCCGCGCTCGTCATGCCAATAGCAAAGGATAAAAAGTAGAAAATAAAAATGGTGTGATATGGTCGAACTCGCTGATTCTTTGGAGCTTTAACAAAGCTGTACACCGCAAACCAACATACCAAGGCAACTAAAAAGTCGGTGAGTGTTGTTACCGGTTCACGCCATTCAAAATCGCCCAGAAAAACGGTTGGGTTTAGAATGTTATCAATGAAGATCATTAATGCGCTTCCAACCAATTCATTCCTTCCCCAATCTCAACAACGGTTGGAATATTCAACGGCATGGCATGCTCCATGAGCGGTTTAACCAACATCTTAAGTCGATCCAACTCACTCTTATGAACGTCAAATAAGAGTTCATCATGCACCTGCAAAATCATTTTTGACTTGAAACCTTGCAATCGCAACGCTGCATCAATGTTAATCATGGCCATCTTTATCATATCGGCAGCCGACCCTTGTATGGGTGCGTTAATGGCGTTCCGTTCGGCAAAGCCAACAACGGTTCTATTCAACGAATTTATGTCGCGGATGTAACGCTTTCTGCCCATCATCGTTTTCACGTAGCCATGATCCCTACAAAATTTAATGGTATCGTCCATATAATCCTTAATGCCACTAAATTGAGTAAAATACGCGTCGATGATCTCGGTTGCTTCGGCTCTTGAAATACTCAAATTTTGGGATAACCCAGAGGCCGTAGTTCCGTATATAAGTCCAAAATTTACCGACTTAGCTCTTCTACGCATCTCACTATCAACGTTTTCTATGTCAACACCAAAAACCTTGGCAGCGGTTGCCGTATGAATGTCAATGCCATTTTTAAATGCTTCTGTCATACCCCGATCTCCACTTACCGAAGCAATGATGCGAAGTTCAATTTGGCTATAATCCGCCGCAACTAAGATGTGGTCCTCATCGCGAGGGATGAATGCTTTTCGTATTTCTCTTCCCTTTGCCGTACGGATGGGAATGTTTTGCAAGTTGGGGTTGTTGCTGCTCAATCTACCGGTTGCAGCCACCGCTTGTGCAAAGCTGGTGTGTACTCGGCCGGTTTTTTCGTTAATCAAGCGAGGGATGGCATCTACATAGGTGCTCTTGAGCTTTTGAACTTGCCGGAAATCTAAAATAAGCTGTGGTAAGGCATGATCATTCGCCATTTTTGAAAGGATCTCCTCGCCCGTTTTATACTGACCTGTTTTGGTCTTTTTGGCCTTTGGATCAAGCTTTAAATGATCGAATAATACTTCTCCCAATTGCTTGGGGGAAGCAATGTTAAAACGTAAGCCAGCGTGTTCATAAATTTCCTTTTCGTATTGGATGGCATCTTTTTCCAGCAACTTGCTGTACTCGTTTAAAAAAATATCATCAACACGTACTCCTTCATTTTCCATCCTTCCTAAAACAGGCACCAAGGGCAACTCTATTCTATTAAATACACCACGCAGATCTTCTGCATCCAACATAGGTTCTAAGGCATCCTTTAATTGGAGAGTTATGTCGGCGTCTTCTACTGCATAAATCGTTGCCTTATCCAACCCAACGGTACTAAAATTAAGCTGACTCTTGCCGCGCTTTCCAATTAATTCGGTGATTGAGATGGGCCTGTAGTTCAAATACTTTTCGGATAGAGCATCCATGTTGTGACGCTGATCGGGCTCTAAAAGATAGTGCGCCAGCATGGTATCGAAGATGGGGCCTTTTACTTCAACATCATAATTCCATAAAATCTGGATGTCGTATTTCGCGTTTTGTAAAACTTTTTCAATCGCTTTGTTTTGAAAGAATGGATTGAATTCTTCTAAGATGCTTTTACTTTCGTCATAATCGTTTGGAAAGTTTACGTAATACCCACTTCCCTTTTCGAATGAAAAAGCGCACCCTAAAATTCGTGCTTTTAAGGTATCCAAGTCCGTGGTTTCCGTATCAAAGCAGACCGTTTTTTGCGTTAAAAGCTTTTTCAACAACGTTTCCCTTGCCGATTTGTGATCAACAAGATGATACTGATGTTCAACATCTTCTATGGTTTTAATGTCTCCAATCGTTCCAGCTTCAGCCGCTCTTGGAGCAAGTGTGTTGGAACCGGATTTGGAAGTTGAGCTTGCGGTGTTATCCCCAAATAAACTTTGCTGTCCTCCGCCGGTTGAGTACTGCGGGGCCTCTCCAATAATTCGCTTATAAAGTGTTTTGAACTCAATTTCCTCAAAAATGGCCTTAATTTTTTCTTTATCAGGCTCTTCCAAAACCAGCTCATCTTCTACTAAAGGCACTGGAGCATCCAAAAAAATGGTAGCCAACTTTTTACTCATAAAGGCCTGATCCTTATTGTCTTCTACCTTTTCCCTGAGTTTACCTTTCAATTCATCTGTATGTTCGTAAATGTTCTCCATACTGCCGTATTTCTTCAGCAGGGTGCTCGCAGTTTTGGGTCCAACGCCTGGTACACCAGGTATGTTGTCAACCGCATCTCCCATCATTCCGAGGTAGTCTATAATCTGGTTAACGTTGTCCAAACCAAATTTTTCACAAACTTCCTTCTCACCCCAAATTTCAGCATCGTTGCCAGATCGAGCGGGTTTGTACATAAAGATGTTGGGCGAAACAAGTTGTCCAAAATCTTTATCGGGCGTCATCATATACGTGATGAAGTCTTTTTTCTCGGCCGCTTTCGCCAAGGTTCCAATAACATCATCGGCTTCGTAGCCCTCCGCTTCTAATATTGGAATTCGAAATGCTTCAATAACTCGTCGGATGTAGGGTTCCGACAACTTAATGTCTTCCGGGGTTTCATCCCGATTGGCCTTGTAAAAGGCGTACTCTTGTTTCCGAATGTTTTCTGATTTGTGATCAAAAACGACCGCAATATGGCTGGGCTTTTGGTTTTGCAAGATGTCTAGCAAGGTATTGGTAAATCCAAAAATGGCTGAGGTGTTAAGTCCGTAACTTGTAATTCTTGGATTCTTTATAAATGCGTAATAGGCTCTAAATATGAGTGCATATGCATCGAGCAAAAAGAGCGTTTTTTTGTTATCCGACATAGGTTGGCAAATTACCAACGGCAAGCGATTGAACAAAACATTTTGTGTAAAAAGCTGAGTTCTGCAAATCTTGAGCATTTAAGCAGGTTGATAATCGATATTTTTGAGTACAAAACATGACGGTTTATGCGTCGTTTCGTTGCGCTAAGAAGCACCCATATCCATCGGCAGTTTTGGTGAAAATTAAAAAGTGGGTTCCGCCTTCTTGCACTCGAAGCCTTTTGCGAATTTGAGCTACGGTTTCCGGGAAATTTCGCTCAACTACTTCCACCTGCCTTATTTTCAGAGTTTTAAGTCTTTTGTTGATGTTCTTCCAATGAACTGGCCATTGCTCCAATATATTAAAAATCCGACCAAAGAGGTCGGTTTGGTCCAATGAAGCGTAGTAAAACGCGCCCTCCTGTCCGATGGCTAAAAGGCCATTTCTGCCGGCGTATTCTTTAACCAAATTTGCTTTATGCAAAGATCTTCCAGGGTCGAATAACACATTGGTAGGAGCGTTTACAGTGGTGTTAGATTCGTAAGTATCCTCACTCGAAAAACGCCTGCAACATTCTTCGTTCAACTCTATGGCGTTAATTTCTGTTTTCTTCGGGGAGGTATTAGTTAGTTGAACTAAAACTTCTTTTACTTCATTTTTAACGGAAATAACCCAAATTTTATCCATCTCTAAAAGACTCTTTCGCAAGTACGAAAGATCAATCATTGGGCTCAACTTTATTAAAATTTGTTGGGTTGACTTTAAGAGCTCATCCTTGATTTGAAGAACATTGGGCTCGCAATCTTCCAACATTATTGATCGAGAATTATCTTTGGTTCTTCGATCTGGATCGAGATAAACCACCTGAGGATTATGTTCAGACAACAATGATGTTACCTTGTTTCCATCATGAATTTTTGATAGAATGTTCTTGCTTCCAAGTCTATTAAAATTAAACTGGGCGAGTTCTTGAATCTTTTCAACTCGCTCAATATGAACAACTTGAGGGCAATGCATTGAAAAATAAAAGCTATCTACTCCAAGTCCTCCGGAGAGGTCAAGTATCGACTTACCCTGAACAAGGTTTGCTTTAAAATGTGCTGTTACCTCGCTGCTGGCTTGCTCATAGCTCAGCTTAGTAATGGCGCACAACTTCGAAACATATGAGGGTAGTTTTTTGGCCGCACGTTGGTAAACATCGATGAGGCGAGTTACCGTAGAAAGGTCAAAATCAACCTTGCCGTGGTAGTTAAGACTTAGGTCCGTTGGTTTAGAATTTAAATGAGTTATGATGAATTCCAGACTTACAGGGCTTTCAAGTACACGAATTATTTTGTTTCTTTGCACTAACTTCAAAGGTAATCCGTTGTTAAATATGTGGGTTATTAAAATCTTAGATATGAAAAAAATTTTGAGCTTGGCCTTAGTGGGCCTAACATTTGTGGCACTTCTTTCTTCATGTGGTTCTCGTAAAGGAGACAGCTGTCCCAACAATTTTAGCATAAGCATCTCTCAGGTTATTAAATAGCTCTGGATTGCTTAGAACACGCTTTTATTGAGCGGCGTTCACGTACTGAAATACTACATTCTGAATAATTTCGGCATTTAGGCTTTTTGCTACTGGGCAAGTAATGGCAGCAGTTTCCAAAATATTTTTTTCCTTTTTGGAAAAGTTCAGATCTTCAATTATTAGTTCTACATCAAGTTCACTAATTCTTCTTGGATTCGACTCCATCATTTTTCGAACATTAATTGCAATTTTTCCAAGGTTAATGCTGTGTGCATGTGCTGCAATACCCATTAGGGTTAACATGCAACTGGCCAATGCTGTAGCCACCAAATCTGTCGGAGAAAAAGCTTCTCCTTTGCCCTCATTGTCTGTTGGAGCATCGGTAATGATTCTTGTGTTGGATTTGAGATGCACGGCACTTGTGCGCAAATTGCCCTGATACTCAACCCGAGCGGTAAATGGTGATTTTTGCATGTACTCGTTTTCTTTGCAACTTACACAATTTGTGAATTACTTGCCTATTTAGTACATTTACCAAAGCTTAGATAAATGCCAAAAAAGTTTTTAGTCATATGTATTGTGATGCTTGCATCAATTTGTGGTTCAAGCTATGCGCAAGAAGTTGAAACCGGGTTGCCCGATCGGAATGTCTATCTAGGATTTCAAGCTCGGGATAATGGTATTGGCCTATCCGTTGATCGCTTTGCGAAGGCAATAAAGCCAAACATGCATCTAATTTATGGTGCATCTTTCACAACCATCCACCACCCCAAAGAAATTAGGTTGAGTAATGCCAACATTCAAAACACCACTCCCTATGTCTTTGGAAAGCAATATTTCACCATGCTGTCGACCGCTGGATTGGGTTTAACCAAGATCGTTTTAGCCCGAAATTCGAATGCTTCTGTTGCCTTTGGTTGCACGGGGTTTTTAGGTTTTGATGTAGCCATTCAGCGTCCAGTATACTTAGAAATTGTAAAAATATCATCGACGGATCAGATGGCAGAATATCATAGCGAAAGATATGACCCACGCTTCCATATTTCGCGTGAAAACATTGCAGGATATTCGAGAAAGAAGGGCTGGAATGAATTGAGGTACTTGGGTGGAATGCACGCGAAAATTAGCAGTGAGCTCTATTGGGGCGGTTACGGCAATCTGATTAAGCGAGCACAATTGGGAGTGGCAATCGATTATTTCCCAAATGGGTTACCCATTATGGCCATCGTTGACAATCCAAACTTATATGCCTCCCTTTTTGTTTCCCTTTCGTGGGGAACAAGTAAAAACTAAATCCCGTTTCTCAACTGTATTCATCCTATGGTGAATTTGGTGTTGCGTAATTGTATTATCCTAATAAATTTGCACTATAAACCCATCCTACCAGAAGAAATAAACATTGAACATGAATGATATGAATAAAAGAGTTTACTTACCCATTTTACTAACGGCTTTCAGCATTTGTTCCATTGTGGTTTTTAGCAACATCAACCGAGAATCGAGCTATCAGCCTCGAACGAATGCATCTGATTCAAAACACTCTATTAAGGGTGCTGCAGAATACATGAATGCGCTGAGAGCAAATCAAATAACCGGTGTTGTGGATCTGGAAGATGTACGAGCTGCGCAAGAAGAAATAGCAAGAACAAGAAGCTTACACAAGGCAGGCTTCCCACTGAAATGGCAATCTGCCGGTCCAGATAACATCGGAGGAAGAACTCGTGCGGTTTTAATTGATCGCAATAATAATAACATATTATATGCCGGCGGAGTTATGGGCGGCTTATGGAAATCTACAAATAAAGGCGCTTCGTGGTACCCAATTAACGACCAGTTTGATAACATGGCCATTGCCAGTATTTGTCAGACCAAAAATGGAAATATTTACTTTGGAACTGGAGAAACCTTCATCGGTAACGGTGGTCAAAAAGGATTTACTCCTGGATTTTCTGGAAACGGAATATATAAAAGTACCGATGGTGAAACCTTTGCTAAGATTATTACCACCTCCTCTTGGTCGTATGTAAACAAGTTGGCAGTATTGCCTAATACCAACACGATTATTGCCGCTACCTCTTCTGGCTTACAGGCCAGCAATGATGGGGATGACACAAAATGGACTCTAGTGCAAGGTGGCGGTTTTGAAGACCTTGCCATTGACCGAAATGGAAATGTAATTGCCAGCAATAAAACGAGAGTTTTTAGATCAACTTCGCCAACAACAAACGGCAGTTATTCTATCGTGAACGGCTTAGCCAATGTTTCTGGAAACAGTCGCATTTCTGTGGCTGTTTCACCAAGTGACCCTAACTATGTGTATGCCATATGCGCAGGTTCCGTTACAGTTACATCTCCAAGCCGCGTAAACTTGAGCAGTGGGCTTATTGGCTTATATCAATCGAAAGACAACGGTCAAAACTTTACAGAAATTGTTGGACCCGCAAATACCTATTTCTCACCGTTTTCTAGCATAAACAGTGCACATTCACAAGGATATTACGATAATGTAATTGCGGTTCATCCTAGAAAAAAGGAACATGTTTACATCGGTGGAATCGGGTTTGCTCAGTGGACTAAAGAAGCTGGCCCTGAAATGATTGGTAATACCTTTGACTCACCATTCAACCCTTTTGGCATACATTCTGATAAACACGTAATAATTTTTGACACCGTTTCTAATCCAATGATTATGTACGTTTCATCGGATGGTGGGGTTGCTAAAACTACCAACAGCGAACTCACTCGCTTTGCCAACTTGTACAACGGTTATCAGACCACTCAATTCTATGACATTGCTGCTGGCGTTGATGGAGCCATAATTGGGGGTACTCAGGATAACAACACTATATACATCAACGGAAAAGGCAATACGCCGCAAGCTGGAACAGCTGTTTGGGGCGGTGATGGCTTCCAATGTGCGATTTCAAGAATTAATCCCGATGTTTTATTCATGGAAAGTCAGTATGGTTCCATGGCCCGATCCTTCAACGCTGGTGGAAATGGAGGTAATATTTGGGACGAGCGCATTAAGAAGTCTTTTATTGATGGTACAGAGCCTGGTTTGGTAGCAAATGAGATATTCAATACCCCACTCGAATTATGGGAAGATGAAACAACCATGAAGAGCAAGCTTTTCTTTGCATTAGATGCTGAAATTTGGATGGCACTAGATGCTTCGGTAGCACCTAGCCCGGTTTGGTTTAAACTCGGCAACGTTAGTAATGCACACACCATGGAGTTCACACCCGATGGGAATTCGCTTTTCATAAATACATTTAGCTCATCCAACATTTACCGAATTGATGGCATTGCTCAAACCAATTGGGATACAACAGAAATTGCGGTTGATCAGATTCCTCCAACACTCAGCATGCGAAACATTAGAGGCAACTTGCCAAACAGAACCGTAACGGATCTGGAAATAGACGAGAACAATCCCAATCGCCTCATTGTAACGATGGGCAACTATGGGAATGGCAATTACATATACATTACTAATAATGCTCTGGATGAAATTCCTACTTGGGCCAGCATTGATGGCAATCTGCCCAACGCCCCAATATATTGTGCCGAAATTAATGTAGCCAATTCTGCGGAAATAATCATTGGTACCGAATTTGGGGTTTATGTAACTTCGAATGGAATGGCAACCTCTCCTTCTTGGACGCCCAACAATTCCGAGTTCCCAAATGTTCCCGTATTTTCTTTAGCTCAAGTTGAGGTTAAAAAGTGGACCAATACAAAACGAACTGGGCCCGTTATATACGCCGGAACCCATGGAAGAGGAATTTTTGTATCCAATACCTTACTTACCTCTGTTCCTTCTGTTTCTAAAAATTTAACTCCACTCGCTATAAACACATACCCGAATCCAACCAGTGATGTACTTACGGTTTCTTTTGAATCAACAACGCAAGATAAGGTGGCAATTAATGTACGAAGCATGAGCGGTCAAATTGTATCTACACAGAAAATAGATGCAATGAACAGCTCGAATAACTCTGTTCGGTTTAATGTTAAAAATCTACCGGCCGGCGCTTATTTGATCGAGGTTAAGGGATCTACTCTTGCCGGATCATCCAAATTTGTTAAACTTGACTAAGATTACCTTTACCGATATTAAACAAAAAACCCGTCGCAACCCGACGGGTTTTTTGTTTACCGCAATGCGAATGCTTTCATTTATATGGCCAATACCAGTAGAACACAGCGGCCAAGGTTCGGAAGAGCCATTGGAACTTGTATTGTACAACGGAACGCTTCACCTTAATACAAAGCTTGCGAATTATTCGTTTGGCAATCTTCAACAGGCATTTAGGTCTTTGTTTAACAACACACAAGCACCCATCGACTGGAGCACCGTAAATAATGTGCTTATTCTTGGTTTTGGTATGGGAAGCGTTGCTGATCTATTAGACGAACGCGGAGTAAAGAATATAACAGGCGTTGAAATTAATTCTCAAATTTTGGATTGGCGCAAACACTATTGCTCTTACCAACCAAAGGAGTGGACGGTTTTAGCTATGGATGCCAATGAATATGTAAAAAATTCTATCGGTAAATTCGACCTAATCATTATTGACCTATATATAAACCTAGAAGTACCTTCAATTTTTGAGTCAGAAGTGTTTTTGCAAAATTGCCATAACCTCTTGCAATATAACGGTATGCTTATTTTTAATAAAGTTGTAAATTCTCCAAGACAAAAAACCGAATTTGCCAATTTACTCAGCACGGTTTCCCTAGATTTCCGAAACATTCAAGTCATTGAACAGATGAACATCAATCGATTTATTATAGCAAAAGGTGCCATAATGGCTTCTTACTAGCGCCATCTTACTCAAAAAACGACACAATGTCTTCTTTTTGTCGGCAATTTCTGTTGGCACATCCTTTGAAATACATGATTCGGATCATTTGATTCAAAAGAAATAATTAAAGAAACATATAATTAATAATAAACGACCTATGACACTTACAAAAGTAAAACCCGCAAACAGCTTATTCCGAGATGTATGGTTTCCAGCTGGAATTGATCAATGGATGAATCAATTTACAAGTAATGAATTGGACACGAACCATGGCAACAGCTTTTTTAAACCAAGCGTAGATGTGGTTGAAAGCGAAAAAGTTTACAACATCCACGTTTCATTGCCTGGGGTAAAAAAAGAGGACATCAAGATAGACCTAAAAGGAAATGAACTTACCATTTCTGGCGAGCGAACTCAAAAATTTGAGAAGACCGATGCTACGCACCACGTTGGTGAAATTCGATATGGTAAGTTTACCCGAACCTTCTACTTGAATGAACAAGCTAACCACGACGAAATTGAAGCCAAGAATGTTAATGGAGTCTTAGAAGTTACCATTCCAAAAGTTGAGAAAGCCCTACCCAAAATTATCAAAATTAAATAAGTAGTAATTTTTGAACATTTCAAAGGCCTTTTTGCGTTAAGCAAATGGGCCTTTTTATTTGCATCTCAAACCAAATTTAATATTCATCAAAAATGCACAAGTTGTATTTTTGAATTTCATTCTTAACAACATGCACACACCTAAACGCATCCATCAATATTTGAAAGATGGAGAATCGGACGTATTGGATTATAAACAAGCCATTACGAGTGCTGCTAAAATTGCCAAGTCGATGGTAGCATTTGCCAACACAAAAGGTGG
>JBLHHI010000022.1:0-31502 GCA_047614125.1 Bacteroidia bacterium
AAGCTTTCAATCCAACAGCAATAACCTTACTTTCAAATTTGTTCAGTTCTAATTACTTTAGCACCCCGTTTAAGTCGACGACGTAGAATGCAAAAAAAATCACAAAAGGCATATTATTTTCGCTGGTATTTCATCTACTTTCAATCAATTCGAGTGCCCAACTCCCGGAGTTAAAAACGCAGCAAACTCAAAATATTGAGGAAATAGCTGAAATTTTGAAACTTAGTCAAAATCAAGAATCTTTAGAATTTGGTTTCGAATTGGCGCTGGCACGAGGCTTTTATAAAGCCGATGACTACGAGATGGCCGAGTATCATTTTTTGCAAGTTATCGACGAACCAATTTTTAGTCCACTCGATTTTAAAGCGCTTTCAATTTGTTTATTAATTAACAGCAAACTGTCGCTGGCCCAAGAAATATCAAACCTCTATAGAAGACAATACCCCGAAAACACCGTTTACTCCGTTTTGTGGTCGCAGGTATCGGATTATTTTGCGGAGCAATACAATTCGAAATCTACAGCTCTCACAAACTATCAATTGTTTTATGGCAGTGTAAATAGCGAAAACAGGGGCTCTTTCAACCTTGACCATGGAAGCGTTAAAGCACAAGTGAGTTGTTTGGGACTTGAAAACATTGAAGGCGAATTACTTCCTATTGAAGATTTTTCAAAAATCGGCACTTACACAATTGGCCCCAATAATAGCTTGATTTACAGCCAATTGAACTCTGATGGCTTGTATCAGCTCTTCATCAAGCAATTTAGCAAGGGGAAATATAAAAAGGCGGTACGGCTCGATTTTGGTGAAATGGACGCAAATTATGCCTTCCCATTATTTGATAAGAATTTCTTGTATTTTTCGAGCGATAAGGTTGGTGGAGTTGGAGGATATGATTTATATCGAACAAAGTGGAGGGGCAAGAATTTTGAAGATTTGCAAAATGCAGGCAAATTTATAAACACCGAAAAAAATGAAATACTGCCATCGGTTTTCAACAGCTTGCTCACATTTAGCAGCAACGGTCATCCCGGTTTTGGGGGATACGATGTATATTTTGTTTCGGACGATTTAAATAAGGTTCACATCCTCCCCTATCCGTACAATTCGGGGCAGAATCAGCTCACTCTGGTAAATTTGCAAAACAGCAGTGCACAGCTCATTCAAATAAAAGATAACAAAGTTAATCTCCATCAAACAACCAGCATTGAAACTTTCGAACGAAAGGTTCAGGGAAAAGTCTTAACCCTAGGCTCATCTGGTGTTGTGTCTGCGCGTATTATGTTTTCACACAACTTGAGTAAACAAGGATACTTTGTTGAAACTGACGTTAATGGCGATTTTAACATTATGATTCCTACGTCTATTTCAGCTTGGAACGTGGAAATTTGGCATGAAGATTTTATCAATCCAAGCTTTATGGTTGACCTAAAGACTCTTGGCGACAAGGCTTTAATTATTATGCTGGATCCAGAAAAGCAACGTTCGCTCGGAACTGTTTTTATTCGAGATTCACTGGCAAAAAATGTAATCCCAACAGCCCCTGTAATCGAATTGAATCAAAATCAACTCTCGGATACCGAATCGGTAAGTTTGCCATTTACGAACCAGTTGGAAGACAGTACTCAGGTAGATGTTTTTGATGAGTTTAATGATACCGAGTCTAGATACTACGTAATATTTGGATCGACTCGATCGTACAACAGCGCCTATGCATTTTGGCAAAAATGGCGAAATCTTTTTCCTAATGCAGAAATTCTAGAAGACAGCGAAAATGGTATTTATCGAGTTGGCGAATATGCCGGGTATACTCAGAATGAGGCTATGATTGTGTATCAAAAGGCTAAAAAGCTAAAGTCAGACGTTTGGATCTTGCGTCCGGATCAACAAAACTAAGCTTCGTACATTTTGTCGTAATCCTTATACGACTTCTTCAATGCGCTATACACAACTCTCGGCGCAAATTTTAACATGATGTGTTGCAACTTCCCTAAAACCGTTAAGGTTTTTTCCTTTTTGCGCTTTACGATAACTTGAGCAATGCTTTTGGATACATCTTCCTGTTTAGCCAGCTTAATACCCTTTCGTTCTTTTAAACCAGAATAGCTACCATCTGGTGCTAAAATCTGCTTTTGCTCGTCGTTGATTGTAAATCCAACAAAGATGAGTCCGCAGTGCAAATCCGTGGAATTATACTCCGATTGAAGCGCTTTGGCATAGGCGGTCAAGCCCATCTTCGAAACTGAATATCCTGAATGACCAGGCACACCCACTTTTCCAGCCATGCTTGAAATGATAATGACTGAACCTTTGCTTTTTAGCAAATGAGGCAACGCATAAAATGTAGTATTTATAACTCCTAGGGTATTGATATTCAATATATTACTCCATGTTTCTGGGGTCGTTTCTATGATTCTTCCCCGACTGGCAATTCCCGCATTATTTATTAAAACATCCAAACCACCAAAGTGCGTAACACATTGTTCTACAAGCAGCTTACAATCTTCGGGCTTAGAAACATCTCCAACTACTGCAAAAGATGTAATTCCATCCAAAACCAAGCTGTTTAGTGCCGCAGCCAACTTTGAAGAATTTCTGCCATTTAGACAAATTTTTGCTCCCAGCTTGCCTAAATACTTGGCCGTAGAAAGTCCAATACCCTGACTTGAACCTGTGATGCAAACAATCTTATTTTGAAAAAAATTCTTCATTACAATTTATTCTGACCTATGTGAGATCGTTCTTTATTTTTCAGTGTAATAGCCTTCTTTAATAAACCATTCTTTCGCTTCGTTTATAGCAAAATCCAAATCGGTTTGAGGCATGTCTAATTCTTTAACCGCCTTGGCACACGAATAGTAATGGTCTTCATTCGAAATTCGAGCCAGCGGATAGCTTACCACAGGTTCAAACTTAAACAACTTACCAAACAAAGATAAAGCACCCCCATATATACTGGTTGCAAACGGCGGAATACGCAAGGTAGGAGCCTTGGTGCCGAAGATCTTGGCCGTTTTGGTAAACATTTCTTGGTAGCTCAAATTGGTGCTGCCCAAAATGTACCCCTCTCCTATTCTTCCTTTCGTAATTGCATTTACGATGGCGTTGGCAACATCATTCACGTACACAAAATTGCGCCCACCAGCCGCGTAACCCGGCACCTTGCCGGTGGCTACTGAAAGTAGCATCTTGCCCGAACTTGGCTTTACATCGAATGGCCCAATCATAAAGGTTGGGTTTAATATTACCGCTGGCAAACCATCTTCTTTAACATGTTTTAGCACGAGTTCATGTGCTACATACTTTGAGGTGATGTAATCCAATCCGTATTTATCGGCAACAAATGGATTGGTTTCCGTTCCTGGATTATCCTTGCTGCCCGCTCCAAAGGAGTTTGACGTCCCAATGTGCAAAAGTCGAGCAACTTTATTGGCTTGAACCGCTTTAATTACATTGGCTGTTCCATCAACATTTACGGTGTAATACAACTTTCCGGTATTTGGCCACGTGTTTGTTAAAGCAGCGGCGTGAATAACCACATCCGAACCAGCCATAGCAGCATTGAGTTCGTCATAGTTTAATATATCGCCATAAAAAACCTCTACGTCGCATCCTTCCAAATAATCGAGTTTCTTCCCTTTTTGAATAAATACCTTAACGGTATACTCTTTTTCTAATAATCTGCGAACCAAATTATTTCCCAATAAACCGTCTGCTCCCGTTAAAAATATTTTCATGTTTCTGCGTATGAACTTTAATGGATTCTACCATCCTTAAATTTGGCGCGAAAGTACGCTTTGCTTGTGAGTTTTTACTGCAATCCAAACTGCTTATTTCTTCCGAAACGGACGAATAATCAATCCCAACGGGCGATCGTAGTTGATGTAGTTACCCATCCAATCGATTAAGGTTACGATTCTATTTCTGAAACCGACCAGCGACATGATATGAACGAACATCCAAACAAACCAAGCAAAGGCACCTTGGAAACGGAATTTTGGCATATCCACCACCGCCTTGTTCCGACCAATGGTTGCCATAACTCCCTTATTTTTAAACTTATACGGTTTAAATTGTGCGCTACTTTGAAAGTTAACGAGATTTCTGGCTAGGTTTTTAGCTTGTTGGATGGCTACCGGAGCCAACATCGGATGACCCCTAGGATTTTGATCCGAAATCATGGCAGCAACATCACCAATGGCGTATACATCCTGCATCCCAATCACCGCATTAAAAGCATCTACATGTACTCGATTACCAAGCGCAATTGCCTCTTTAGGTAGTCCGGAAAGCGCATTGCCCTTCACTCCTGCTGTCCAGATAACCGTGTCGGTTGCAAAGGTTGCACCGTCTTCCAATACTATTCTGTGATTTGAATACTCCGATACCTTGGCACCTAGCTTTACATCCACCCCCAGTTTTTCAAGATATTTCAAACTGTGTTTCGATGCCGCTTCCGACATGGCTCCCAACAATTTTGGACCCGCCTCGAACAGCGTTATGCGCATGCCATTGAAATCAATTTGAGGAAAGTCTTTAGGTAGCGTATGAATCTTCATCTCGGCCAAGGCTCCGGCCATTTCTAAACCCGCTGGTCCACCACCAATTATGGCAATGTTTAATAATTCAGAGCGCTCATTCGAATCGAAGGTGGCAATGGCCTTCTCCAAATTCTGCATTATGTAGCTTCGAATATCCAACGCATCGGCCACACTTTTTAATGGAAGTAGTTGATCTTTAACCGGTTGGAAGTTAAAAAAGTTATTAGTGCTACCATTCGCCATAACCAAAATATCGTACGGCAACTCTCCCACAGACGTGGCCAAAACCTTACTCTCAAAATTAACGTTGTGTACATCCGCCATATAAAACCGAACGTTTTTAAAACCACGAATGATTCTCCGAACCGGATAGGCTATGCTGCCCGCTTCCAAGCCTCCGGTAGCTACTTGATACAACAGCGGTTGAAAGGTATGGTGGTTGTTCCGATCGAGCAAAACAACATCATAATTAGTTCGATGCAATTTTTTAGCCAGTGCAACTCCAGCAAAACCTGCACCTACTATGAGTATTCGCTTTTGTTGCGTGTATTCCGATTCTTTCATTTTGTATGATTACAACTTTTAGTCGTGTCTTTTTAAGTTGACTGACGCCAATTTAAAAACAATCTTTAAATGCTCAATCATCCTAGTGAACAAATTGCAAATGTAATTATTGAAGGTTTAGACCATTTATCTTAGCTTAGGGCTTAGCAGCCCAGACGCTGGGGTCTGGATCTAGACATTCACTTTTAGTGAATCGTCTATGGCCCCATACCCTGCTCTTTCTTTTTTAAGGCAAAAAAGAAAGGAAACCGCGTGCGCCTTAGCTGCGCAGGCTTTAGCTTCTCCTTCATAATATTATGGAGAAGGAGCGGTGGCGCAAAGCCTTCGACAGAATTTATGTTTTTCATCGATAAGGGCTTGCCAGCCCTTTAACCCGGCTTTCATTCTTTTTATATAAAAAGAACGAAACAAGAAAAACTTTAAAAAATAATAAAGCGCTGCATTTGGGACTCCGCAAGCCCACGCGGCACGTCCTCCCAAATCACCTCCTTCACACCACGCCACTTATTTTTTGCCCAGCGCTCATTCGATCATACTAAATTCAGCGATTTAATAAATATTTCAATCTGAAAAACTAGACCTTATCCCGAAGTCAGAATTGGCCAAGTGCCAGGCCAATGTTCGCAAGCAGCGCGTGCATAAAACTGGATGCGCGCTGGCTCGTGCTGCAAATCGCCTTTGAGAATCTGCAGGCTGGTGTGTTGGATTGCGGAGCAAATAATCGGCAGCGATGGACACAATCCGGTTTTATTAGGCCAGACTGTGTGTTGGCAAAGCGCCTTTTGCGAACAAAGGGTTTTGGTTTACTTTTTGCCCTTCAAAAAGTAAATGCCAGTTATAGGGCGGCACGAGCCCTAAGCTGCAACAAAAAAGATTGTTATATCGGAATTTTGTTTCGTGCTTTTTGCTAAAAGTGCCAAAGCTTGACTGTAAGGCGTATTCGCCCTTGGCGAATGATTCAGTTATAGGGCCTAAGACGATTCGCCAGAGGCGAATGTCTTGATCCAGCACGTGAAGCTTCGTCCGTGCCGCACCAACCCAAATGGTCATTAAGCTAAGTACATTATCTTACCAAAGACGATCATTCTTAACCTGTGATTAATGCCTTGGTACAAATGCACAATCATATAAGACAAAATAACTGGTTTGAAGTTTGCTCAAATATGACCAATGTGAATGAGCTATTTTAACAAATGCTGCAAATATTCACTAATATTGTAGAAGATGATGTTGCGTAAAAAAATGATAAAAAGAATTGCTGGCACTTTAGTCGCCATCATGATTTTGTCTTCTTTTAACGTTTTTTTGGATGTTCATCTATGTCAGGGAACCGTTAAAAACATTGCCTTTTTTACAGAGGCAAAAGGTTGTTCCGACATGACAAGCTCTTCTTGCACGGCACACAATTCAAAATCCAATGGCTTTGGCGATGATTTAACCCGAAAACAATGTTGTACGAATCAACACTTTTACAACGAAGTAGGACCAAATCTGATAACAGCAACCCAGCCTAGTTTCAATGTAACAAGCTCACTACCTGCGATTTGCCTTTCGAACAGTCAATCCTATTTTTGTGAAGCAACTGCCAAAACGAGCTGGATTGACTACTTGGAACCACCTCCACACGAGGTGCCCATCCGAATTCAATTGAATACCTTCTTAATTTGATTTCACTTTTTTTATATGCACCTCTGGTGCTTTTCTAATCGTAACATTTAAAAAAAAGTTTCATGAAATCAATACAAAAATATACCGTAATCCTTCTCTTGTTTAGCGCCAGCGTATTTGCTTGCAACAGTAATAAAACTGAAGAAAAGGGAAAAGAATATACTTCAACTTACGTTTGTCCAATGCACTGCGAAGGCAGTGGGAGCGATTCAGCAGGCACTTGTCCTGTTTGTGGCATGGACTACGTTTTAAACAAGGAAAATAAATAAAATCAACTCATTAATAATATAAAATGAAAAAAATAATAACATTAATTTTTGTCGCTACCCTAGCAATTGGCGCCATGGCTCAAACCCCAATCAAATTAAAAATTAATCACAAGCTCGATACGGAAACATTTGCAATGAACAAGCAAAGTTCGAACGATGTTGGTGACAATTTTAAAGTGAGCAGGCTCCAGTACTACATGTCTGGATTTAGTATTGTTCATGATGGCGGGCAAGTAACTTCCATTTCTACTAAATACATTCTCACCAATGCGGCCTTAAGCCTAACTGAAGATTTGGGTAGTCACACAATTACGACCGTTGAAGCTATTCGGTTTTCGATTGGGGTTGATCCTTTGGTAAACAATGCAGATCCTTCGCAATGGTCTATGAATCATCCATTATCACCTAAATCACCTCCAATGCATTGGGGTTGGGCTGCTGGATATCGCTTTGTTGCTTTAGAAGGAAAATCAGGTGCATCGGTAAACACTACCTTTGAGATTCATGCTTTAGGTAATGCAAATTACTTTAACATCGAAATTCCAACAGGCGCCACAACGGTTAACGGAGCATTGGTTATTGAATTGAATGCAGATTATACCAAGGCCATTTCTCAGATTAAGATTGGAAACGGCCTCATCTTACACGGAGAAAATGATGAAGCAGCCTTTTTACTTCGCAACTTTCAAAACAAAGTTTTTACCTCCATGGATGGAAAAGGAAATTCACTTTCCGTAAAGACTATTTCGTTTAATGATGTGGCCAAGGTTTATCCAAATCCAAGTACGGGTACCGTGCACCTTGAGGTAAAGTTAGATTTTGACAATGGTCGTTTGTGTGTGGTGGATTTTTTAGGAAGGAATGTTTTTGGCGAGAAAACGCTTTCCAACCTAGGAACGTATTCAATAGAGTTAAACAAAGCAGGAATTTACTTTGTAACAATAGTGCGTGAAGACGGCATAAAAATCACGCAAAAAATTGTGATTCTATAGGTTCAATCACCATCCAATGCCTTTGCGACTTCACTTTATTTTAAGATGCGTGGTAGTTTGTTTGTTGTTAACCAGTTGCGGTAAGGATGTACTTATTCCCAACGAAAATATTGGTAAACAACCCACGGTGCCGTATGGCTTTCCGGCAATTGCCTACCCTGCTGATAATGCCTACACGCTTGCTCGTTGGGAATTGGGTAAGAAGCTTTTTTTCGACCCCGTTTTGTCGGTAGACAGCTCGTTGAGTTGTGGTTCGTGCCATAAACCCAACTTGGCGTTTAGTGATGAACTTGCAACCACTCCAGGTGTTTTTAATCGCCCGGGAACACGCAATGCTCCTACTCTAGCAAATGTGGCCTATCACCCGTATTTCACAAGAGAAGGGGGTGTTCCAACCCTCGAAATGCAAGTATTGGTGCCGTTGCAAGAACACAATGAATTTGATTTTAACATCGTAGATGCTGGAGACCGATTAGCGAAGATTCCGGATTACATAGAAATGAGCTTAGCCGCTTATAATCGGAAGCCAGACTATTATGTAATTACTCGGGCATTGGCCAATTTTGAACGCAGCTTTTTGAGTGGAAATAGCACTTACGATCAGTATATACGTTTTGGGGGTTCCGAAAAAATGACCGCAAAGGCTAAGCTTGGCGCCGACTTGTTTTTTAGCAACAAAACCAATTGCAGTTCTTGCCACAGCGGTTTTGATTTTACCAATTACAGCTTTGAGAACAACGGTTTATATACGGAATATTCCGATCCCGGCAGAATGCGGTTAACAGGAAAAGAAGAGGACGCTGCTCGATTTAAGGTGCCATCGCTGCGCAATGTTGCGGTTACTGGCCCGTACATGCACGACGGTTCAATTCAGAGCTTAGAAGCAGTAATTGAACATTACAATTTGGGTGGGAAAAACCATCCTAATAAATCGGCTGAATTAACGCCTTTAGCGCTCAGCAAAGAACAAAAAATCCAACTCCTTGCTTTTTTAGAAAGCTTAACGGACGAGGAATTTATCACCAATTCCAAATTTAGAAAATAATGAAAAAAAATAGAACATATTTACCCAAAATAAATCATAAGTCGCTCATAATTATGCTATTAGCCCTATGCATTGTATGGATTGGCTGCAAAGACGACGATGTTAAAGAAGATAATGTGGAATGGGATCAATCCCCATATACCATTGAATATGGATCCTTTGAAGCGCCGCCAATTGCGGCAGATAATCCATTGACCATTCAAGGTGTAAAGCTCGGAAGAATGTTGTTTTACGAGAAAATGCTTTCGGGCGATGGATCGCAAGCATGCGGTTCATGCCACTTACAAGAATTTGCCTTTTCGGACACGGCCACACTTTCCATTGGCATTCGAGACAAGTCGGGTAAACGACAAGCCATGGCAACCTTTAACATGGCTTGGAATACCAACGAATTCTTTTGGGATGGTCGATCACATTTGCTGCGTGATCAGTCTTTGTTACCCATTCAAGATGAATTGGAAATGGATGAAACCTTAGAGAATGTGGAGTCAAAACTATCGTCAAGCAAAACGTATCGAGATCAGTTTAAACGTGCCTTTGGTTCGGAAGAAGTAACGTCAGAAAAGATGTCGAAAGCAATGGAGCAATTCATGAATTCAATCGTTTCCTATCAATCCAAATATGATCGTTTCTTAAAAGACTCAACGGTATTTAGCGTGCAAGAAAAACGCGGGCTACAATTGTTTATGGCCGATTATAATCCATTCTTCCCAAATGAATCTGGAGCAGATTGTGCGCATTGCCACTCCTCCTTCAACTTCGAAAATGATTTGTATATGAACAATGGATTGGATGCCGAAGCCGACATTAAAGATCAAGGAAGAGAATCCGTTACCAAAGATCCAAAAGATCGAGGAGCTTTTAAAGTTACTTCCCTCAGAAATATAGCCCTTACTGCTCCGTACATGCACGATGGCCGCTTTAAAACCCTGGATGAGGTAATTGATCATTACAACAACGATATAAAGCCATCATCGAGTTTAGATCCAGCGTTGGAAAATACGCGAGAAAAAGGCTTGTTTTTGGATGCGGCAAAAAAGGCCGATTTAAAGGCTTTTTTACAGACGCTAACGGATGAAGAATTGGTGAAGAATCCTGCATTCTCTGACCCCTTTTAGAAAGTTTATTAAGTAAGACAAACACATGGAGCGGTAAATTTCACCGCTCCTCCGCGGTATTTATATAGTTGGTGCAGAGCGTTCGCATTTCAAGCCAAGTTCTGTCGAAGGCGGGGTGCCTTGCTCGACTGTTCTTGTACGAATCCATTTGGTCTATATCAATGATCCACAGCACATTAACGGGCTTGCCGCCACGCATGGCCGGAGTAATACTTGGGTAATCTGCCATTCGCTTCATTAATTCAAGAATGTATGGATGATCGTGGTCGTAGTTCCCCCCTCCCATCCGAAGATTCACAATCTGACCTTCCTTAGTTATTATGCAAACCATGTTGCGTACAGTGTACATTGGTTCGTTATAGTAATAAACCGTATCCACCATACGCATAGCATTAAATGAAAGCCCATTCCTGAAATTTGGGTTTTGATCTATTTGCTCGGTATTGAGAATGCGCCCAGATATCTTGGTTGCAGGAAAGATGAAATATGATTTTCTGTTTGATGGATCTTGCTTAGGTAAGAACACTTCGTACCACAAAACCGTTCGTGCATACAAAGACGTGGTTTGAAAGGTGTCTTTTTTTACCAGTGGAATGAGCGAACTTGCTGAACCTCGTTCAATAAAATTCTTACCGTAGTGCTTAATGGAATATCCGCCATCTTTTTGCTTGTTAAAACGCCATTTAACAACGTTTTGACCCTGTCGCTGAATAGACATCGTTGAATCATCTAGGAGGCGATACACTTCACCGAAACAGATTCTTTTTTGGTCGTAGTAATAGCAATATTCTACTTTTTTGTGGGTTTCACTAAAGGTTATTAATTCCCTTGCTCGATCGAGTTGAAAAACAAAATTGATGTCGTGAACCGGCCACATTGAGCTGAGATAGTACTTGCTTGGTTCCAGCTTTACGGTGTCTTGAGCCGTTGCAAATTCGGCAAACACACACCACAAGCCCATTCCCATAAGCAATGATATATATTTGATTTTCAAACTACTAACCCTCCAAATACTCATTTATCCATGTGTTATTTTTCCGCCAGTTCGTGATGAAAAGTTAAAATGCTTCCTATGCTTTTTTGATCCAATCGTTGGCAGTTACCAAGGCTTGTATCTATTTTTTGCAACAACCGATCAAAGGCACCGGTTTCGAACATATTACCCTTGTATGTTCTAAACGGACCGCCATCCAATAAAGTTGCAACCAGTTCTTCTTTTGTCTCAATGTTGGGCAATGTAACAAAATCTAGTTTATCGAAGGTTTGAAGTTCATCATTTGCCGCAGTTAATAAACGCGTGGTTTTGTTTGTATACGATTCCAGTTGTACAATTTGGACTTCATCTTGTTTTTGAAGCTCTGCTAAACGTTGCATCAAGTCTACCTTGGTTGCCACTAAAAGCTTATAGAAAAGTGTAATTGCTCTATGTTGGTTGTACGCTTTTAATAGTTGTGGCAATTTGCCCTGTTCCTTTGCCAACGTATAATGAACTCGGCAAAAGGAAGCATCCCAATCCTTAAAGTTTTCATTGAAGATGAGTTCACGATCTTCAAGAAGTTTATTATATCCTTCTTGCAAGCGCTTTTTTGTGAACGTATCGCCCGAATAAGTGAATGATTTTTCTGCTGTATTTCCCTCGGCAATTTTTTGTGCCTTCAGCATTAAAGCATCAATATCCCAAATGGGTTGCATTATTTCCCTTAAGTTGGATTTTAATTGGTTTAAAGTAGGAAGCGCGCTGATCTCTGTCAATTCTTCTTCTTGAGGGATGTACATGAACCGATGTTCAAAGGTGTCGTGATATTCCGACAACAATTCCTTGCCAGCTCGTTCCGATTTGATAAAGTCCTCAAAAACAACGTCTTCTACCGGATCTTTTGGTTTTAGATCTAAATAGGTTCGATAAATTAGCTTCGTCATTTTAGCTTGTAAATCGGTTGGATCGCCAAACAAGAACCAAGGTGAACGCTCATCGGTCTCGCATGGAATGAAGGGTTTTTTTGCGTTGCTTTCTCGGTGGTCGTTCGGTGGATGACTTGCATACATTCCTGCTTTGGACACTTCAGAGGTCATAAAAAAGTGAACGTTTCCATTCGCATCTTTTGGCAGTTCCGTTCGTTTCTGGTGAAGGTTGGCCGCATTTCGTTTCAACTCCTGCGCATTATGCGCATAGAGGTTATTAACGAAATATCCTTTTTTAGAGGCGAGAAAAGCATGACTTACGGTTTCATTCCAAGTAGTACTTCCCGGATCTAACTTCCACAAACCGGATAGGATGGCCTCACTGCCCGCAGCTTTAACTGCCACCTTATCTGCGTTGAACTCCATCTCGCGAGACAACGATGAATGCATGATGTTGAGGAATTTATAAAAGAGTCCGAGCAGTTGCCGAATGAGCCAAACAATGGGAGATATGATCCAAGCCGGTAGCGACAGTCGAAGATCGGAAGCTCTCCAATTGGCCAAAATATCGTCCCAACCATCACGAGTAAAGATCATATCATGAATGATGGTATTGGCCGAATGGATGTAACTTCCTATTTTCATGCTTCGCTGTGCGAAGTGGCCAAACTCATGTGCCACAATTGCTTTAAACTCTGTGAGGTTTACGCAATCGATTAAGCCCATACCAATGGTCAGATTTTTCTTGGTAGGCAAAAACAAACTCTGCCACGTATTGGTGTACGACACATAGGCATTCACATCGGGATCTACGTAAATGTCTTTCGGAAGGGGTGCACCTGTTTCGGCACAGATCTTTTTAATAAAATCTTCCAATTCGGGGTTTTGCCCTTTAAGGAGTGGAAGGCGATTGTTGGGTTGAACGTTTTTCAGTTTAAAAATAAACTTAACCGTAAAGAAGAGCAACATCGCAGATCCAGCAACCGCAAAGATTTTAACCATAATGGTGAACTTATTAACGTATTCGATGGGGTAAATGATGGTCCAATAGGTTAAGGCCGCCAATCCAACCACCATACTTAGGTATAAAATAAAGAATAAGATGATGGCGGCTATGGCCAAGATGGCTCTATATTTATACGAAGCTGGGAGTTCTGTGAAGTTGGCAGGAAGCGATTTGGGACTTGGTGGATAAAAATCTTTCGTCATGGCTTATTGATTAGAGAAGCCAAATACGGGAATTATTTTGGAAACTGCAAGAGCGATATACACGCTTTTTCGAAATCCATTCTACGCGTTTAATTCATTGATTGCATTAATTTCTTGAAGTACTGAATCTGCTTCTGCCATCTTTGCATCCCCCTGTTTTCTGTTAATTCTAGAAAGTTTATAGGATGCTTCCAGCAGCGATTCGTATTTTTTCTCCAAAATTTGAACTTTTGTTTTTCTTTTAAATATTCCAAACATACTTTGCCTTTGTGTTTAATGTACATAAGGATTTAAGCCAAATATTGTTCATTGCCAAGGCATTATATATTTCTTTGGCCCAATTACTTTCCAACTCGCATTTATTTTGGCGCCCAGTATAGGCTGCCATTTTTGGTAGTTGTTTTGTGCATTTTGCCCCGCAAACATTGGCTTTCCAACACCTCGTAAGCAGTTGATCCTTCGATCAATGCTAATTCTGAATATTCTCGAGTCGTAAGTGTTGGATAGCGTTGGAACAAAGCATCTAAGGATGTGTTGTAAGGGGTTTTCTTCGCTTCTGGGTACAACTTTAAAACAGCCTCTTCAAAGTATTGATACGACCGAGCTCCATATACCATCTCGGAAGTTGTTGAATCATGAACAAAAAACAAGGTTGGAAACCCTCGGACGCCCATGCTTTTGCCTAAAGATAAATCTCTTTTAAAAAGAATCTCAGCATCTTTCTCATAATTTCTTTTTAACCTGAGTTCGATTAATCTTTTAAAATTCAGATTTGGATAGAGGCCAAGTAGTGAGGCGAAAACAGAAAGGTTTATGTTTATAAACTGACTGATTTAAACGAAGCTAAATGGGTTTCTTATACAAAAGCCCGCAATTCACTTGTGAATTCAAAATATGAATCTAACTCAGGTTCAAACAATGGAAAACCCAGGATGCGTCAAGAATGCGTTCTGGGTTTATTGATAGATAAAGTATTAGTGTTTGCGATTCTGTTTGATGATTCCGCCTTTTACCTCTTTAATGCTTTGAACATAAAAGAAGGCATTTGGATCGGCCTCTGAGATTACCTCTTTCATTCGGTGCATTTCCAAACGAGTAACAACGGTCATCACAATATCGCAGTCGTGTTTTACATCAAAAGCACCCGGCAAGTAGCCCCGCTCTCCCTTATACACCGAAATAGCTTTGTCAAAGTCGTTTACAATGATCGACTTAACTTGTTCGTATTCTTTCGAGATAATAGTAAGTGCCGTATACTCTTCAAAGCCGTCAACCACATAATCGGAAGTTCTGGTGGCAGCAAAATACGTAATGATTGAGTACATAGCCGCGTTAAGTCCAAAGCTAAAGGCGGCACAAAGGAAGATTATTGAATTGATCAACAGAATAATTTCGCTCACCGAAAAGCCCGATTTCTTATTGGTATATTCAGCAATGATCTCCATTCCGTCAATTACACCTCCACCACGAATCACCAAGCCAATTCCCAAGCCGATTAAAAATCCACCAAAAACGGCAATCAGTATCTTGTCTTGAGTAATGGTTTGAACATCAAAAAATTGCATACATAAACCCAACATCACAATGGCTAGAAATGATTGAATGGCAAAGGTGGCGCCCAATCTACGATAACCGATGTAGAGGAAGGGTAGGTTTAGAACAACCAACACTAAACTCATGTTTATGTGCGAAAATTCATGTATTAAGATGGAAATACCCGTAACACCTCCATCTAAAAAGTGATTTGGAATCATAAAGCCTTCTAAAGCAAAGAAGGCACAAAGCACTCCGGCCATGGTGTAGAACAACCATGACAACGAAAAAATGCTTTCCCATTCAATTTTAGACTTATCGTGCGACATGGTTATTTATGTTTTGAGATGGGTTATTCCCAACCCCATTTATCCCTGATTTCTTGGATGTACTTTTGTTTAACGGGTTCTCTATTTCGGAGCGCCCAATCCGTCCTGAAGCGATGCTTAGATAAGAAATTCACCTGCAATCGATCCCATTCTTCTTCATTTGAAATAACCTTGAACACTAAAAATTCTCTGAATAAGGTCTCTCCTACGGTATAAAATCGATCCGTTCCCAGATAGTCTAAATCTGCATCGCAAATGATCTCCTCCATCAACGTATGTGGTTGTTGCGGTATGCGAGTTGCTGCAATTAGATTACAAATCACATCTATATCCGAAGGGCTGTACCCCCATTCTGGGAGCGTTTCCTTTACGTAATTAATCGCTTGTTCTTCATGATTGCTGTAGTTCCACATGATACCTAAATCATGCATAAGTGCCGCCGTTCTTAATAAATAGGCTTCTGATTTGGGTATTTTCAATCGCTTGATGTATTGATTGCAAACATGCAAAACATCTAAGGTATGATGAACACCGTGGTAAGAAAGCGAAGCAGGAATTTCGCTTGTAATCTTATTAATTATAAAATTTTTTAGCTTTCGTATATTCATCAAATTCGCCTGTTGCTTTTCCTTTTTTCAGATTTCTTTATTGCGTTGATGCTATCAATTTGCTCGTACAAGGCGGTTAAATTACGTCAAATCAAAGATATGTAAATGCTTTAGAATTCACAATCAGCCATTTATGAAAGATTTGTTAGACACTTTATGTTTTTATTTACGCTCAACATCAATGATAATATCGTCTTCTAATTCCTTTAGTAGCACATCTTTATGCACCGTTATGAGTAGGTTAGCGTAACATGAATCGTGTTTTAAAGAATGGAGCCCTTTCATTTTATCAACCTCATAATTGTTGGGTAAAAAACCGACGCTATCTTTCATAACGGCAACAACCTTCATCGTAGAAAAATTACCATCTTCGGTCTTGTACTCATATACATCCCCAACTTTTGGTGAATTCATGAATTCTACATCTTGCTTGTTTCCCGAACGAACACTGTAGGTGATTAATAAAGCGATGAGTGCAGCAACTCCCAACCCAGAAAACATCCATATTGGAGGTTTATTTTCGGCTTTAAGCAAATCATACTCCCTTTTAAGTTCGTCATTCATGTTCGACTTATCCGTTACTTCGTTGCAATGGGTGCATTCGGCATAACCGATGGATTTGTACGGAAAAAAAGGAATCCAAAATATATGTGCATATTGATAAAACACAGAAAACCGTAGCGATCCCTTGGTATTACAGTGTTGGCATGTTGCGGTAGATGAAGTAGAATGCGCGGTTTCTTTGGCATTTGTTCCGTATACAATCATAAAAGCATCCTAGTTTAAGAGTATTTAATTCTTTGGAAAACTTGATTTTGGTGTTTATGCTGGTAAAAATATAAAAATGCATTGAATTACAAAAGGTTGAAGATAATCATATGCTTACCTCAATAAGCTTTAACAAATTAGGGTTTACTTAAAATGCGCTGCAGGTAACGTCCCGTCTTTTCGTTAAACACCGCAGTGGTGTGTCCATCGTACTTAATTCTATAGTCATCTCGGTCGGACTTTTTAAATGGAAGATAAATCACCTGATTCGGATCCAATCCGCCTTGTTCAATAATTGGAGATAGATGAAATGTATCTTGACTTGAGATCATCAAGACTTTGAAATCGATTTTTTTACTCGTTAGTAAATTGTTCATCTCCTTGAACATTAAAGCTGCTCGTGTCATATCCTCATCCGATATAAATAGTTCATCATTAAAGAACCGATGATAGAAATGAGTATGCTCCCACATGGTTGTTAATGAAATTTTGTTTTCCGCTTTTATTTGGATTGGTTTTTGACTAAAGTTTCCACACTTATGCAGTACTCCTCTATCAACTTCGTACCAAGGCCCTTTCGTATCCCAAGCCGATCTTCCAGCTGCTCTACGAATGTGATCTTCCATAAAAACATAGATAAGAGAAGTGGGCTTTCCCATAAAGCTGCTATCTGTAACTATTTGATTTTTAACTATTTCCAGCACTTGATGTGTGCCATAGCCATGACAACTAATGTTTTCAACCTTACTTAAATGATTCTGCGCCAAGGCAAAGTAATTTGGTATGGTTTCATGATCGTTAACTCCTTCTCCAAAACAAAAGGAACCTCCAACAAAAATCACTTGATTGGACGCAGTATCATTTGAAGCCGGAACGATGCGCCGGTGGTTTTTGTAGGTGTATACTACGTCATAAAGCAATTGGTCTTTGAGTGTTTTTTTTACATGAAAATGCACCTCTTTCGGGTCCCGTATAACCCAAAATTGAATCAAAATTTATGTATTCATTATCGGCATAATCCCCAGTAAAAATCGAATTTTCAGGATTTAGACCGAAGTGAGATTTGTATCCTAAATATCCTTCATACAGCAGAAAGGCGATCAAGAAAGAGGCCAAATACAACGCGCTTAGTTTTACCCATTTCTTTTTGAGAACGATGGCTGAGGCGATAAGTCCAACCACCAACAATAATCCCATAACTGAGATTCCATATTGAAGAACAAATTCGTACAAACCCTGCATTTAAATATAATACACCGGCACATCGCCCAGTGATGGGTCAAATTTAATACCTTCTTTTTGGTCTCGAACTGCCCGACCTAGATTGCGAGTTGTTTGAATTCGAAGAGTCATTAGACTTCGAGCCACCGCTGTTGCTTCCATGCCCGCCTCTATTATTCGATTGCGGCCTTCTTGATCTTCCTCTTTGATCATTTGCGCCTCTATTTTGATTTGGCTTAACTGGAGTTTCAGGCTCTGAACCATCGTCAACAAAGGGCTGATCGTCAACCACATCAATGGTTAAGCCAATCAATTTTTGAATGTCGCGCAAATACGGTCGTTCGTCCATGGCACAAAACGAAATCGCCATACCACTTGCGCTGGCTCTTCCAGTTCTACCTATGCGATGTACATACGTTTCCGGTATGTTCGGAAGATCGTAGTTTACCACATGAGACAAATCCTCCACATCAATTCCTCGAGCTGCAATGTCTGTAGCAATCAATACTTTAATTTTCCCATCCTTAAAATTACCCAAGGCTCTTTGTCGAGCACCTTGCGATTTATTGCCATGAATGGCTTCTGCTTTAATATTAGCTTTCAAAAGACTTCGAACAATCTTGTCGGCTCCATGCTTCGTTCTCGAAAACACCAGAACCGATGCAATATTCTCGGTCTCTATGAGATGGATGAGCAGCTTTACCTTGCTTTTCTTTCCTACAAAATATACCGCTTGCTCTACTCGTTCTGCTGTAGCCTGTTCGGGCTTAATGGTAACCCGATACGGATTTCCCAAAATGCTCTTCGACAAATCCATGATGGCAGAAGGCATGGTGGCCGAAAAGAACAAAGATTGACGCTGTTTTGGCAAAAGTGCTATAAGTCGCTTTATATCGTGAACAAAGCCCATGTCGAGCATTTGATCCGCCTCATCCAACACAAAATATTCAATGTTAGAAAGGCTAATGTACCCTTGATTAATCAAATCGAGCAATCTACCAGGTGTGGCCACAAGCACATCTACACCCCTTCGTAAAGCGTCCGTCTGGCTGCCTTGTTTCACTCCTCCAAATATTACGGTATTTTTCAAACCGGTATGCTTACCATAATCCGAAAAACTATCTGCAATCTGAATGGCCAATTCTCGAGTTGGCGTAACCACCAAGGCCTTTATTTTTCGTTGCCCCTTGCCTCGGTTTTCATCTTCATACAATTGCTGTAAGATGGGTATAGCAAATGCCGCGGTTTTACCGGTTCCGGTTTGCGCACAACCGAGCAAATCTCTTCCTTCTAAGAGAATTGGAATGGATTGAGCTTGTATTGGGGTTGGTGTGTGATAACCCAGATTTTCGAGGGCATCTAAGATGGGTTCTAATAATCCTAAATCTTTAAATTTCAATGCGTGTTAAATAAGCCGCGAAGGTAGCTTGTTTGTTTACATTTCCTTGGGCAATAATGTATATGTCTCATCAACCTCACTGTTCACAAGCGTTCTGAATTCAAAATATGAATCGAACTCAGGTTACTAGCTAAGGCAAGTTCGATCCAGTTGCCGCGTAATAAATTGCAAACCACTCCTCGTTCGTTAGTTTCAAATCCAACGAATCTACCGCTCGCTTGCTGCGCTCGGGATTTCCACTTCCCAAAATTGGCAAAATGCCGGACGGGTGTTGCAGCAACCACGCAAGAGCAAGGCCGGTAAAACTTTCTAGGTCTTTGATTTTTGCCATTTCATGAAAGGCATGATTTAATCGCTGGCTCAACTCGCTTTCGGGTTTAAACAACATTCCACCACCCAAAGGAGACCATGCCATGGGTCGAATGTTTTTGGATTGCAAAAAATCTACATTGCCCGATTCGAAATGTTCCAAGCACATCGGAGAAAGTTCAATTTGATTGGTTACCAAAGGCAGGTCGCATGCACTTTGCAAATTCTCAAATTGAGATCTGGTAAAATTGGAAACACCTACGTGCCGCACTTTCCCAAATTTAACGAGCTGATTGAAAACGCTATTAATTTCGCTTGGATTCAATAAAGGAGAAGGTCTATGCAACAAAAGCAAATCGATGTTGTCGGTTTGAAAGTTTAACAAAGATTGATCCACCGACTTGATGATGTGATCATAGCTGTAGTCGTAGGTTTTTATTCTTCGGTTTGGATATTTTTTGGATTTTAACTTAATGCCACACTTGGTTATAAGCTGCATTTTTTGTCTAAGTTCAGGTTTGAGTTTTAAGGCATTGCCAAAAAGTGCTTCGCATGTATAGTCGCCATAAATATCGGCATGATCAAAGGTGGTAATTCCCATTTCAATCCACTGTTCTATGCTTTTAAGCAATTCCTGAGGCGACTTCCCCCAGTTGTTTAACCTCCAACAACCCTGAATTATTCTGGAAACTGAAAAGTGATCTGCAATTTGTACTTGCTCCATAAGGATGTTTATTGGATGCTGATGTTTCAAATGCAAAGGTAACCGTGAAAGATAAGAACGGCAGAATGAACCACGACTAAATGTACTCGAAATTTCTTATGTTTGTACTCTTACAGAATCCACTTAATAAGTACCACTATGCGCTTCAACATCAAACGTCAAGAGACGTATTCAAAATCGGAACTTCTATTGCGAACTTTTTTAGGATTTTTCTACATCCTAATTCCGCATTATTTTGTATTAGTCTTTTACAGCATTGGTTGGATGTTTGTATCATTGGGCATCTTTTTCTCCATTTTATTTACTCGAAGTTTCCCAAAGAGCTTGTTTGATTACCAGGTGAAATTATTCCGTTATATGATTCGTTTATCGGCTCGACTTTACAATCTATCGGATGGTTATCCAGGCTTTTCATTGGATTCGGAAGATGAAAACACGTATTATGACATGGAGTATACGCCAACCGTTTTACGACGAACCATGCTGGTTCGCACTTTTTTTGGCGCCATCTTACTATTGCCACACCTCATAATCTTAATCCTTCGATCAATTGTTGTACTTTTTATAATCTTCATCTCTTTTTTCGCCATCCTATTCACAGGCGAATATCCCGAAAACATGTTTAAATTCATGGTAGAACAAATGCGTTGGAGCTATCGGGTTAACAATTGGATGTACTTCTTTACTCCAGATTATCCCCCATTTCACGGAAGAGAATTACCGGAAGAAAGCATGGAAAACCAAAACGAAATAAATCATTTGGTAGAAGATTAGACTGGAATACTAAACCGCCCAGGAAAGTTCAGATTTCGACAACTTGAGCGCCTTTGCTCCGCCTAAAGAAGCCACCCATGTTTTGATGTGGGATATTCTAGAATTTAAATCCGTTATCGACTCGTAATTCATTTCGAGAGACACTCTTGAGGTGTCTAAAACCAAATTATTCTGCATCCCATTGGCAGGGTTTTCATATCCACCAACAAGAAAATCTTTAAACCAATTTTCGGAGCTCATACGAACTACATTGTTTGGCTTATTGGATAGTATGCTGTAAAACTTGTCAAATGCTTCGTTAACCGCATACGGCCTTGGATCGCTCACGTTATACACCCGTATGCCGGGAATTATTGATTCCATGGCGCATAAAACGACGTGATTGATATTGTCAAAATTGGTCATAGAAACTTGAACCGGTTGTAACGGGATGTTAAGTGGTTTTTCGCGTTCAATTACTTCAAGAAAAGAAGGCAAGAAGCTGCTGTCTCCCACCCCATAGAGGGAACTGGGCCTTAAAATAATGCACGAATTTCCTTTAAACTCTTTTCGGATCACGTCTTCTGCCATGAGCTTAGACTTACCCAGTGGCGAAAGCAATTCATTATCTTGATTTCCGGCAAGCTCTTCTTTTATGGGGTCTTCCTGAGGTAGATATACCGAAGAACACGAAAAATGAATAAGGTCCTCAATATGAGATGCCGCTCGAACTAGGTTTCGAGTTCCTTCTACGTTTATTGGAATTAATTCCTCCAGTGTTTTTGAAGGATCGTTTAAACTTGAGGTATGAATGCACAAATCCGCAGCCGGCAGATCAAACGGATTTCGGATGTCGATGCTGCGATATTCGGCATGTTTGAGGAGTTCTTTTGGTGGATTGGAGGAAGAACCAATGCCTGTTACTTCGTGTCCTCTCTTCGATAAATAACGGGTTAAGGCTGCGCCTAATGACCCGGTTGCTCCTGTTACGATAATTCGCATACACAAATAACTACAATAAAATGACAATTCGCCACAATTTTCCTAACTATTTAACGTCTATGAAATCTTCCAAAAACAAAGTTCTGAACGGTATTGAATGGGGTTTGATGATCCAGGTACTCTAAGTCCACCTTTTCATAATTCCGATCGATTAACTCAACCAGTTGCTTCCCAGAATATTGTTTAATCGGAATGCCGCTGCATTTAAGAGGCCCGTTTTCCGAAAAAGTTCCGAGTATGGCGAAGCCTCCACTATGTACCTTGGTATTCAAAGTGTTTAAATACTGACGAATATCAAATTGATTGATTAAGAAGTGCATGGTGGCTCGATCGTGCCAAAGGTCGTATTTCGTTTGTGGGATGAACATCGTAATGTCCGAAACAATCCACGTAACTTGAGAAGCCCTTTTGCCCAAACGGAGTTTGGCTCGATTGATGGCCGCTTCGGAAATGTCGAGAACCGTAACATTTGAATACCCCAAATCAAGTAAATGGTCCACTAAAAATCCATCGCCACCACCGATGTCAATAATCTTGGCGGTTTTATCCAGCTTGCATTTATGGATGTAACGAAGTGAAATTTCGGGGGTTGATTGATACCAACTAACATCTTCCAAAGCCTTGTGTTCGTAAATACTTTCCCAGTGGGTTTTCCGATTAATCATAGTTTTCCTCAAATTGGAGGCGAGTTAATTCGTACAAAACACAAGACTGCAACCTTTTGTTTCTATTTAATTTTGGATGGATAAAGATGGAAGTCTGTTTCATTCCAATTCGATTCATAACCGCTATGGATTGCTTATTTACTTGGGGTGCCATGGCCAAAATTTTATTAATGCTCAGCGCATTAAATCCATATTTCATGCACTTCAGCGCACCCTCGGTTGCATAACCTTTGCCCCAAAATCTTGGATGCAAGCGCCAGCCCAAATCCACACACGGTGTAAACGCCGCATCAAAATTCTGCTTTGCCAAGCCAATAAGCCCAATGAAGTTGGATGAATCCAATTCATCCACAGCAAAATAACAATACCGTTCCCTCTTCAACATATCGTTCATCCGATTCATGAAATCCTGAGAATCGGAGCGTGACAATACGGATGGAAAATAATTCATAACGCGCGAATCCGAATTCAATTCCGACAAACTGTCTAAATCTGCAGCATCCCAACTTCGAAAGCCCAAGCGCTGTGAAGTGAATTTGTAGGTAGGATTTGATTGCATGCTTTACGATGCTTCGAATGCGTTTTTTAAAGCAATGGCTTGTTCAATGTGTGCAAAATGATGATTGCAATGCCAAGCGTACAACGACAAATATGATTCTAATTGAAGTGAGCCTTGATGTTCTGGATGTATGAGTTCCCGTTTATAATCTTCTTCAGACATCGATTTTAACAAAATCACCCATCGTCTGTGTATTATTTCCAAGAGTTTTATGGCAGCGGTCAAAGGCTCGTTCATCACATCGGGCATTTCTGCCCAAAGTGCTTCTGCATATGGCTTTATCGTTGGAACATCCTCGGTTAGTCCCAGCTTAAAACGAATGAAACCATTCATGTGGCTGTCGGAACAATGATGTACTACCTGATGGATGGACCAACCTCCTGATCTGTATTCCCAAGTTTTGCACTCTTCGTCAGTGAGGGCAGCTATACTGTTTTCAACACGCTTCGGAAACGAAGCAATGACCTCGATCCAGTGCTCACGATCATGGGGAGACATGTTGGTTGGAAATTGAAATTTCCCAATTGGAAATCGTGGATCTGTTGTATTCATGATCACTGCAAATTACGTTATTACCCATGACTTAAGTCATGGGCCATGTCATGGGCTAAGTCATGGGTTTGCTAACTTGCAGAATGCAAAACTACCTATTCGTCTTATTCACAGTCATCAAAAACTAGGACATCCCATAATTTTTCCTACGCGATATTTATGCTTTCTTCGAAATAAGGTTCGAAGCATTCTTTTGTTTCTTCGTTTTTCTGGGTTCATCTCAACCTCTTCTTGCTCTAAATCATCCAACAAAATGTTCTCAACCATTACCGAGTCTTTCGTTAAAATCTTTTGCGAAGTTTGCGCCTTTAAGGGCTGAACCTGAAATCCAACAATCGAAGCAAAGGTTAAAAGGCCAAAAGCCAATCGTTTAAGCCCTGGATAATGACTTTGATTTGGGAGCTGATTTGAGGCAAAAATCCCGCATATTCCAGGTTGATAAACATCCTTTAATTCCTGAACTCCAAATTCGGTAAAATCCACCACAACCTTCTCACATCCAGCGCAATAATATCCAGAATCACACCGCTTCATGGATCCTATTGAAACCGGACATGGGTTTGGTATTGCACCACTTATTTTCTTCGTCGTTGGGTTCTTCATCAATGTTCCTTTACATCATTGACACAAATTGGCTTGTAAGTGCTGCACCAAAGAACAGCTGTTTGCACGTTGTTATGAAGATGCTTCGATCAACAAGGCCCCAGAAGGACATTTTGCAACCTGGAAAATGATCTCATCCTTTGTTGCGCCTTCCGGATTAATCCAGGGCTTTTCTCTTGGTTGAAAAACTGATGATAAACCTTTGGCGCAATTGCCGGAATGCATGCATTTTGCAGCGTTCCAAACAATCTTGATGTCTTCTTTTGGATATTTTTTAATCATGTTGTTTTTATTGAGCAAGCACCAAAGCTGCGTTACCAGTCGTCGTGTTTATTTACAAAATCAATGATGCCGTTAAAATACGTTTCTTGGTCGTCGTACATAGACATATGACTCCCCTTTTCGCACAATAAAAAAGTACCATTTTGCACGTTTTGTGCAATCCATTCCATGTGCTTTGGATCCATCGTGTCGTATTTCCCGCCGATGCTTAAGGTTGGAACCGCAATCTTTTTGAGATCATTTTTTCGATCCCAGTTTTTCAACTTAGCATCTCCAACTACACCAAATTCACTGGGCCCTTGCATCGTTAAGTATAATTGGTAATTAATATTGGCAAAGGCTCTATTTACTGGATTTGGCCATTCATCCAACGGCTTTCGCAATACGTGCTCGGTATAATAGTGTTGATTAATTAATTCGATGTACCTTGGATTTTGGTAGTCTTCGTTGGCTTCCATTTCTTTAATTTGTTTCAAAACATCGGGTGGAAGTTGTGGCCCTAAAACTGTGTTGGCATATTCAATGTAATCCGGTATGGATGCCATCATGTTGCTGATAATCAAACCTTTAAGATTTTCCTGATATTTCAAAGCATACTCAATTCCAAGAATACCGCCCCACGAGTGACCCAATAGGAAGAAGTTTGACTGGTCGAGCCCCAGCGCAACTCGCACTTGCTCCAATTCGTCAACATATCGGTCTAAACTCCACAGTGCGCTGTCGTTGGGCTGATCGCTGTAAAAGGATTCAAGCTGATCGTAATAATAATATTCTATGCTCGCTCCTGGGAAGTAAGAATCGCAGGCTTCAAAATACTCGTGCGTTGCACCCGGCCCACCGTGCACCAATAAAATTTTTATGGTTGGATTGTTGCCTACACGCTTGGTCCAAACGTTAAAAGTGCCCCGATCTGTTTTAATCGGTATCATTCGTACTCCACCGCTGTATCGGTCCGACTTTTCACTGTTATCGAGATAGTTGGATGCTTGCATGTCATCGTTATGAACCTTCGGTGAAGAAGAACATCCCGCCAAAAAAGCAAGAAAAAGCAGCACGGAAAACGGGGTGTTGTATTTAAGATTCATTAAACAAGAGTACAAAAATCTTCATTGGATTCAAATTAATGGAACCCGCTTCAACTAAACAATTTCAAAATTGGCCTCAAAATAGTCTTTGGCCACCAGCCATCGATCGGTTGAATCCGAAGGATTTCGAGCAATCATGTCGCCAATCTTCGGACTGCCATCGCAAATATCTGTATCCGAAATAGAAACTCCTTTTGGGTCTTCCACTTCAACATAAGATCGCATTTCTGCAAGACCCTTTCTACGATATTTTTGAAAATCACTCATTTAACAACGTGCTGATTTTCTCTTCTTACCAATACGGTTGGCGTTCACTGATTTGAGTATGTAGTCATTCGCCAAAGGTACCTTGCAAGCCGTATCGCCCATGTTAACCGATACCTTACCAACGTTTTTGGCCACTTTCAACGACTTTTCAGTGAGCGACTCGATGTACGTTCCCACCGCAATTACAAAGGCGTTCATTGTGTGTCGTAAGCGGTTTGGAGCGGAATGAATGGTTTCGTTTACTTCATCGAGCAAATTGGAGTAGGTTCTTAAATCCAGATCATTATCGTGTACAAAACCAGCCACCGACGACAAGGTTGCCCATCCACACGTTGCCAATGTTTCATTTTTTGATCGAATCCATTTCAACGCCAATTCCATGCCATATGGAGTTTCGGCTGCAACCCAAGGCACCGCAAATTCGCTGATGTAATACCACGTTGCTTCGTTGGCCCAGCGCATCAGGTCTTCTTTCGTTATCTGCTTTTCATCGGCCATTAAACCCGCTAAATACATCGCATCCGAATTACCCGTTGCATATAAATCGATCGAGAGCTGATGGTTCTTTTTTGTTTTCTTTAGAATCTTTTTATAGTCTTGGGCCTTAACTCCAAAAACAGGCTCTGGACATCCATGCCGTAAATACGTTTTCTTTGTTTGCTCATTGCCGTAGGCTTCTAACTCGGCCATTATTTCGGGTACTGTCATGGGTATGAGTATTTGCACTTTCGAAAGTAAAGTTTTATACGCTGGATTGAAAGTTTAGAACGGAGTTCAATAGGTTGTAGTTACATCTTCATCCACGCAAATAATAAAATCCGCCTTTCCCAAATGTTCCTTTTCAAGTTTGGATACATCGGCTTGGGTAACTGTTGAAATGGTGCCAATTTTAAGACTTGGGTTGGATTGTTTTAAATACCAAAATATTCCCTCGTAAAAATCAGAATGAAAGGCGCCGTTAAAATGTATAAAAATGGATCCTTCATTCCAAGCTGCTAAGATAAACTGAGCCATGGTAGCATCTTTAATGGCTTGGGCCATAACCAAACGAGGAGATCCATGTTCGCCCATCATTTTTAGGATGGCCTGATATTGAGGCAATTCAGGGTTGAAAGGAATGGGTAAGCTGGCCATATACGTCTTTTCGGCATCCGAGAACGTATCGAGGGCTTCAAATCCACCGCGATACACTATGCTTGCGTATCGACGTGGAATGTTGCTGGCCGTAAACGGCAGCGAGCTGTCTTTGGCAAAGTCAACCAACGGGGCATAATCCGTCTTATAATTGTTCCATAGCCGAGCCATCGAATCAAATTGTTTGTATGAAATTGAGTCCGACAAGTACAGGTTTAGTGCCTCTTGGTTGTCGGTTTCAATCATCTCAGCACCCAATTGAAGTTTGGCCACCTTATTTAAATCCTTGGTGAGTTCCAGTTGAAGCCAATGCGCAATGGCATTGTTGTGTTGTTCGCCAAAGAGAACTACGTCTTCTTTGCTCATCGCCTTAAGCATAGAGGGGTATGAAACGCTTTTCCCTTTTGCATTGTAAATCTTGTATGCAGATTTGTTTTGCGCGGAAGCTGAATATACAACAACTACGACCAACAATGTAATAATTGCCTTTTCGAAAATCATATTGCAAATACGCTTTTTTTTGAGGAATTTGGGATTCTTGCCGTTAAAGATTCGAGTATTGTCGGCTTCTTAGATAAACGGTTTAAAGCAATGAATACTACGGTTTTCGACCACCTGGCCCTGGGCCTCGCTTGTCAAAAAGCCGCTCGAGTCGTTCGCGTAATTCGTCAAACTTAGGCAATTGCTCAGGCGTACAAAGTTCTTTAATGGATTCGAAATGGCGAAAATGGACCAATTCCATTCTTTTTTGTTCCTCGCCTATTAATGCAGCCAAAGAATCTACCTCTTCATCCATTGCATTCGTATTAAGTCTTTGATACAGAGACTTTTTGTGTTCCCGCATCGTCAACTCGCTTGCCTTCAACTGGCTAATATGGTTTGTAATTAATGCTTCGTATTTTTCAGTTTGATCTGGAGTAAGATCCAACGCTTCAATTATTTCGTGCTTTGGTCCCGACCTATTTTTTTTCATGCCTAACCGATGGTTCAGCATAAAACCAAGCAAGATTAAGTTGGATATAAAAAGAACAACAACCGCTATTCGTAAAAACTTATTGAACTTCATCGTAGAGGTTGTTATTGGTGGTTGACATATAAATTCCCTGCGTTTGATTGTTGGAAATTTCAGATCCTCGCAACGCCATATTTACCTCATACGAAAACAAACAAACAAAGGCTATTGCAGCTGCTCGAGCCCAGAATACGGGTAGTGTTCGAATGCTACCCTCATTAATTTTGTTTAAGATTTGAGGATATAAGTCGGGCCTTGGAGCTACCCTCTTAATCGAATTTAATGGTTCCAAGTACTTCATTTCATTTTTAGACGACCAATTTTCCATTATGCTTCGTTGTTGGATAAAATATTTTCCAGTTTTTTCTTGGCGCGTTGAAAGAGCGACTCAAGTGCTTTAGGGCTGATTTCCATAATTTCGGCGGCTTCTGCCATGGAAGTATGTTCTATTTTCAAAAGGATGACGGCCGTTTTTTGCCGATCTGGCAAACAGTTGATGGCTTTAAAAATTTGTTCCATCGCTTCCTTTTGTTCTAAGGCCACGCCCGGATGATCAAAGTGAGCTGGATTTATGTTTTGATCTTCATCGTCGATGCGCAGGGCATTAAACAGAAATCGGCGTTTTTGCCGATTGCGTGCTTTTATAAAATCGAGCGAGGAATTCACAGCAATCCGATATATCCAGGTTTTTAGCGACGAATTATGTTGGAAGCTGGAAAGTTTATGGTGAATGGTAACGAACACGTCTTGAGTAATTTCTTGGGCATCCTCCACATTCTGAACGTATTGCAGCGCAACGTTGTACACTAAGGCGCTGTGCAGAGTATATATTTCTTCAAAGGCCAATGCCGTGTGTTCTTTATTAGACGAGATTTAAAGGGTGGCAAATATAAGCCCTACATGCATTGTGATGTGTTTTGAACGGAACCTTGTGAAACCACATAAGTTCACATAAGGAAGTGGGTTTTGATTGGACGCTGATTTCTTATGAGTTTTAAAGGGACAAAGTGAAACCCACCCTCAACTTAAGCGTCAACTTCGTCCATGTTTCACAATAAATTTGCGTTTTGATCTCGAAACCGACATTTTGAAACCAATGGCAAAAATTTAATACTACAGTTTATCCACACTCATGCGGTTCAATTGCAAATTTTTTAAATTCCTTTTAGAATCCAAGAAAAAATTGTACTTTGCTCAAATTCAGATATTTAGATTTTAATCAAATCAAATATTGAACCTCTGAAAGGCCGTTAAGCCCTTTCATTTTTACACGTCAAGTACGTTGATTTTACCCGTAAAAAAATGTAGTTGTTTTGATGCAATAATATGTTCTTTTGCGCCCAATTTTTAGCAATATTATTCTTGGCAAATATTTATGAATACAACATTGAAACTTAGTCGTTCTGAAGAACTTTTAATCCGCCGAAAGAAAACCGTTGCAAACGGTGTAGGCTTGTTTAATACGGCTACCGCAACTTCAGCAAAAGGTGCTATAATTATTGATCACGATGGGCGAGAACTCATCGATTTTGCAGGGGGAATTGGCGTAGTTAATGCCGGTCATTGTCCGGATGAAGTGGTTGCCGCAATTCGCGAGCAAGCCGGCAAATACATCCACACAAGTTTTAACGTGGTAACCTACGAACCTTACGTACAACTTTGTGAGGAATTGGCGAAAATTCTTCCACATGGCAACAATACCAAAACCATGCTGGTAAGCACAGGTGCCGAGGCGGTTGAAAATGCAATTAAAATTGCTCGTCAAGCCACCAGCCGACAAGCAGTTTTGTGCTTTACTGACGCCTTCCACGGTCGTACCTTAATGGCCATGACCCTCACCAGCAAGATCAACTACAAACAAAACTGCGGCCCCTTTGCTCCAGAAGTATACCGATTGCGATTCCCAAACATTTATCGCTATTCGCAAGGCATGACTGAGGAGGAATTTGTTTCCGCCGAGCTTAAAAAACTTTATGAAAGTGCGCATACCTTGGTTGATCCACAAAATGTGGCAGCCATTATTTTAGAACCCATACAGGGAGAAGGTGGGTTTAGTGCCATTCCAAAGGCCTATTTTGAAGGTTTACGCGAGCACTGCACAAAGCATGGTATCGTTCTAATTGCCGATGAAATTCAAAGTGGATTTGGCAGAACCGGAAACTGGGCCGCTTGGCAATATTTTGGGGTTCAACCCGACATAAGTCTATACGCCAAGGCACTGGGATCGGGTATGCCAATAGCCGCAGTAGTTGGAAAAGGCGACATTATGGATGCAACGGCTCCAGGAACCATTGGTGGCACCTACATCGGTAATCCCGTTTGTTGTGCAGCTGCCTTGGCTACTATAAAGTTATTTAAAGACCAAAACTTAAATGAGCGCGCCAACTATATTGGCGGAATCATCAACGATCGCTTCCTCCAAATGAAAACGGAACACCCCGAAATTGGGGATGTTCGCGGAATTGGGGCGATGAACGCGATGGAGTTTGTACACGATTCAGACCCCGGAAAACCCGATGGCGATCTGTGCGATCGAGTTATTAAAGGGTGCGCCGATGAAGGCCTAATACTTCTGAGCGCCGGAACCTTTAAAAACGTAGTACGCGTTTTAGCGCCCATCGTAATTACTGAGGAACAATTGAATAAAGGATTAAATATTTTAGAACACATTCTTAATAGAGAAACAAATACGATATGAAACCATTTAGCATTGCGGGGGTACAAATGAAAGTTTCAGCTACGTACTCAAACGTAGAAATGATGAAACTTAAGCTCGACATTACCATGAGCCTTTATCCTTGGCTCGACATGGTTGTTTTTAGCGAACTATGTGCCTTCGGGCCTTTGCTTCACACTGCTAAGGAAATACCAGGCGAATTTGAAGAGGAAATGTGTAAGATGGCCAAGAAACACAAAATATGGCTGCTTCCAGGTTCTGTTTTTGAAAAGCGCGATGGCTTAATTTACAACACAGCCTCGGTGATTAATCCAGATGGTGAGGTAATAAAACGTTACAGCAAGATGTTTCCATTTTACCCGTACGAAGTTGGGGTTACACCCGGAAGTGATTTTTGCGTTTTTGACGTACCCGACATTGGCCGCTTTGGCGTTTCCATTTGCTACGACATGTGGTTTCCAGAAACGGTAAGAACTTTAACCGTAATGGGTGCCGAGGTTATTCTTCATCCAACCATGACCGGAACAATCGACCGCGAGGTAGAGCTTTCGATTGTAAATGCCATGGCTGCTGTTAATCAATGCTACTTCTTTGATGTAAATGGTTTAGACACCGGTGGAAGTGGACGTTCGGTTGTATGCGGACCAGATGGTCGTGTTATTTACCAGGCGGGCAGTACCGAAGAAATCTTTCCAATTGAGTTGGATATTGAA
>JBLHHI010000023.1:0-31346 GCA_047614125.1 Bacteroidia bacterium
AGCACTCATCCCTTGATCCATGTCTGCATTCACAATTTGAGCATAAATCATGGTCGTTTTCAAATCAGTATGCCCCATTAACTTAGAAGCAACTTCAACTCGGATGCCTTTTCCAATGGCTCTAGTTCCAAAACTATGACGAGATACGTGAAAAGTTAAGTGTTTTTCAATTTCAGCCTGGTTGGCTATTTCCTTCAAATAAGAATTGAATAGCGTTGTCTTACTCATAATTGCCTTATCCAAGCTGGTTCCCGCGTATTTGGTTGTCTGAAGTGGGGGAAAGATGTATTCAGTTTTTGGAGTTAATGATGCCTCGTATTTGTTCAATATCGTCTTAGCTCGCGTGGGAATTTTTAAACGTATGGTCGATTTTGTCTTCCTCATATTGAAAACAAGGTGGTTGCCATCAAAATGACTGCGTTTAATTGTCAAAAGATCAGATATTCTTATTCCAGTGTCGCAGGCAAAAACAAACATATCACGACAAACTTCTCTTGTGCCAGTTAGATCTAATGCATAAATGGAATCAATTTCAGAATCAATGAGAAACTGCCGACTTGTTTTTTGCTGCTTTAGTTTAAATCGTAAAAAGGGGTTCTTTTCGGCTTCTACTAATTGTTCCGTTATAGCCTCACGAAAGAGTTGGCGTATGAACTTCATATTAGAATGAATCGTGTTTATTTTATTCTTTTTGGTCTTTTTTAACCACAATTCGTATTTTTTTAGAAAATCATAATTTAAAGCTTCAAACTCTACATCGACGTTCTTATTAAAGTCTTTTAGCTTGCTTAAGATGCCCTTTAACTTTTTGTATCTGGAATAGTTTCCGTTCTCCAGCAATCGATCCCTATAGTCATTTGCAAACTGTGTAAAGGTTATTTTGGGTTTCTTATTCAAGGAAGTGATTATGTCCTTTGCTGTGTAATGTTCCTTTTTTGCTTCTGCAATTAGAATCTCGTTCTCTACTTGAAGTAGTTTGCTGGAAAGGTATGCGTTTAACCTAGCTGAGTTATTATACGAGGACTTCACTTTCTGAGAACTATCATCCCAATACTTCTGCTGTATGGTATGCCCTAAATACAGGTAAGATGACTGCCTATTGTGTGTTACCCTTAAATATAAGGGTATTTCGGTTAAACATTTGATTTTATTCTGTTTCAGAATTATTTTGGCGGATGACATAAATCGTTGATATTCTACATATTAATGAACAGCAAAGATACTATATTTAGTAAAACATTGGTAAAACATTTGTGTCCTTTAGTGGCTATTTAGGGCATTTTGGGTCGGGTGCATATTTCAATAAAACGTTAATTAACAGGACTTTAGGTGATTTAGGATGACTGGATAGGACATTATTCGAGTCCCGTCCGGACCGCCAACATTAGCCTGACTCTCAATGAGTTAGGCTTTTTTTGTCGTTTTTGTTAGGGCTATGAGTAGGGTAAATTATTATAGTCTTTGTCTATAATGTTTTAGATTCTCATAGATGGGTTTCAAAAAGTCCCATTTTGCCGATGCACACAAAAGGCTAAATCTGCGTTTGCCAGAGTAAACCTATTTTCTTTCATTGCCCCTGGGTATGCTCTTTTCAATTAGTGCCTATGTGGCAGATTCCACTATTCAAGTATTTGACTCGCCTAATCTTGATCTTCTTCACCGATAAACTTCTCTTGTTTATCACTTGTATTCCTGCTGTATTGGCTCCACTTTTGTCAATGTTTATGATTCTTGGTTTACCGTTGTTTCCTATTGCTTTATTCAGAAATTTCTGTGCTGAACCCTTCATTCTTCTCTTTGTTAACAGGAAATCAATGGTACTCCCATACTTATCTACTGCTCGATATAAGTATCTATCCTTCCCTGCCACCTTGATATACGTTTCATCCATCCTCCAGCTATCACAAACCTTCTTTTTGCGTTTATGCATGTTTGATTCAATCATTGGGCTAAACTTATATACCCATCGGTAGATGGTAGAATGATCAACGATTACTCCTCTTATTCTCAGAATTTCTTCTACATCCCTGTAACTAAGGGTAAACCTCACTTTAAAATAGACTGCTTGTAGAATTATTGACTTTGGATATCGGTGGAGCTTGAACATTGAAGTGGTTTTCAAAGACAAATCTAAAGATTTACTAACTTGCCATAGTTAATGCAACAGAACCAAACAAACTCCTGTTCGTTAAGGCAGAGTCATTGACCGAAGCACCGTCTCTACCGGCCAATTTGGCTTTAGACATCAAAAATTCATCAACAAGCGCATTGATTCTCTTTCCAAAAGAACACCTGGAAATTGAACCAAGCCTTCAGAAATAAGGATGGTTTACTATCCCAGCCAGCCCGCAGCCATCTCCGGCGAAACGGATGGGATGTCCAACTTGTTCTTTTTTCGATACCCGCTTAGCTTTTGAGAAAGCTTCCCCGGACTGTTTTCCTTTTTCAAGATGGCAACCGTCGTAAAGCCCATTTCTTTTAAATGATCCACCCATTCGGCTGGCACGCCAATCGCCTCAAACGTATCATTCGAATCAGCTACAACCACATTCTCCGGGCGCATTTGAGGGAAAAATAGTACTTCCTGAATGCTTTCATTGTTGGTTAAAAGCATTACCAATCGGTCAATGCCAATGCCAATACCCGATGTTGGTGGCATGCCGTATTCCAACGCACGTAAGAAATCTTGATCAATGAACATGGCATCTTCATCGCCGCGTTCCAACAACTCCGTTTGTTTTTCAAAACGTTCGCGCTGATCAATCGGGTCGTTCAGCTCGCTGTAACAATTGGCCAATTCCTTTTTATTAATGATGAGCTCAAAGCGTTCGGTTAGATTTGGATTATCGCGATGACGTTTTGTAAGCGGACTCATTTCCACTGGATAATCGGTAATGAAGGTGGGTTGAATTAAGTGGTGCTCGCACTTCTCCCCAAAAATTTCATCAATCATTTTTCCAGCACCCATCGAGTCATCTACTTCTACATGCAAGCTCTTTGCAACAGTGCGAATCTCTTCTTCCAATTTTCCTTCTAAGTTATGACCTGTATAATCTTCGATGGCTTTAAAGATTGGTAGTCGAGCAAAGGGTTTACCAAAGTCAATCACTTGATCTCCAAAGGTTACGGTATTCACCCCGTTTACGGCAACACAAATCGTCCGAAGCATTTCCTCGGTAAGATTCATCATCCAGTTGTAGTCTTTATAGGCAACGTACAGCTCCATTTGGGTAAACTCGGGGTTGTGGGTCTTATCCATCCCTTCGTTCCGAAAATCTTTGGCAAATTCGAACACACCTTCAAAGCCACCCACAATTAAGCGCTTTAGATAAAGTTCGTTGGCTATTCTCAAATACAATGGAATGTCTAAGGCGTTGTGATGTGTTTTAAAAGGGCGGGCAGCGGCGCCACCTGGAATGCTTTGTAGAATGGGCGTTTCTACTTCCAAATAGCCTCTGTCTTCTAAAAACCTGCGCATCGTCGATATGGCTTTCGAACGCTTTTTAAACGTTTCTTTCACCTTTGGATTAACCAGCAAGTCAACATAACGCATTCGGTAGCGAGCTTCGGGGTCGGTAAAGGCGTCGTAAACCTTGCCATCCACCTCTTTGGGCATTGGCAACGGGCTGAGTGATTTGGTCAGAACCGTAAATTTCTTAACGTGAATGGACAATTCCCCCGTTTGCGTTTTAAACAAAAATCCTTCTACACCAATTATATCGCCAATATCTAACAGTTTCTTAAACAGCTCGTTATACAAAGCTTTATCTTCTCCAGGGCAAATCTCATCTCGGTTAAAATACGTTTGAATTCGGCCCACTTCATCCTGTAAAACGGCAAAGCTGGCCTTTCCCATAATTCTCCGAACCATAATTCGACCAGCAAATTGAACGTCGATGATTTCATCGGGTGCCGCCTCAAATTGCTTCTTCAATTCCAGGGTATTTGCGGTAATCGGATATTCTGCAGCCGGATATGGGTCAATGCCCATATTCCGAATTTGCTGCAACGACTCTCTGCGCTGGATTTGTTGTTCGTTCAATGCCATGAAAGGTAAACTTTTAAAATTTTCGCGAATATACAGTAGACTAAAACATTAGATGGGATTTGAAGTCAGATTTAGATTGGACGGGGTTTCAATTTATGCGAGCCCTCCAGGGTCGATTTTCGTGGCAAATCACATTTTCTGCAAGATGCGACCCCGCTGGGGTCGGAACAATTTGCGAAATACGATGACAATCTCTACGCCCCGGTTTGTGTTATCATCAACCAATACACCATTCACTACATTTTTTGTTCAGTCATATTTACCCAGCACTGAATTGCTGGGCTATTGTATTTGGCAAACAGTTTAGGATGTACCCCGCTCTGAAGAGGCGGAATTTAGATTTCGTTAGGGTTTGATTGTTGAACCGTCATTTTAATTATCCATTTTTCGTTGTCAATCGTTCATTCTCCATTTTTTTAACCATCAAAGTACCCAGAGAGGCCCTTTTCCATCATCGCATGGATTAAATCGATATTACATTGAAAATGTATTTGACATTGAATTTCAACTTCGACTTCAACTTAACCATGTCTACCCAGCACTGAAGTGCTGGGCTAGATGTTGATGCTATTGCAATCCAACCACCCCGCCCTGAAGGAACGGGGTATGCATTTGTGAAGGCGGAAACCATACAAACCGCTGCGATTAAAAACCTATATTCTATTGAGAATAACAATATGTGACAAAAAAGCACTTTTATGGTAGACGTTTTACCTGCCTCGAACGTCATCTATATGAAACTGTCTTAACTTTGCTTGTTTGCGTTTATTTGGTAAAATATTGATCCTCTTCCTTTTGCTTGCTTTTCCTTTGCGAAAAGCATTTGCTTCCATTGATTCCAATCAAACCAAAACAACCATTCAACCCTTTTTATTCGAAGAAAACCGTGGACAGTTTCACGCCAATGTGTTGTTTCGTTGTGTAATCCCCGATGGTTATTTGTTCATTGAAAAGGATGGATTAACTTATCTTTTTGAGGATGCGAAGGATTTGACAAAACTAGCCGAACTCATTCATGAACATCGACTTTTGGGTCCATATCAAGAAGTAACGCTGAACCAACATGTGCTCAAAGTTCGCTTTAACAATTTCAAGCCCTATTCAAACCAATCCGTTTTGGGCTATCAACCCGTTGGTTATGCCACGAATTACTTTCTCGGCAACGATCAAAGTAGGTGGGCGTCCGGCGTTCAAAGTTTTGAAAAGTTGCGCTATCACAATGTGTATCCAGGCATCGACCTATTTTTTTACACCGACGAAACAGGGGGTCTGAAGTACGATTGGATTATTCGAGAAGAAGGCGACTTTGAGCTACTTTCTTGGACCTATGAAGGTGCTTCAAGCATAATTACAAATGACGACCATCTCATTATAACAACTTCTGTAAATACGGTAATTGAATCTCCACCCATCTTGGTTTCAGATTTGGCCGTGGATATTACAGGGATAGCTCCTGCAAGCATGCCTCGATGCAACTTTGTATTGGATGGAAACGAAGTCCATTTCAGCATGGAAGCAATGCCCGAAAAGCCGTATAGAATCGATCCAAAACTCATATTTTCAACGTATTCGGGTGCCAAAGGCGACAATTTTGGTTTTACAGCAACCTACGATTCCAAAGGGAATTTATTTGCTGGTGGGATTACGAATAACATTGGCGGGGAATATCCTGTTACGTCGGGTGCAGTGCAAAAAACATACGGAGGTGGAAAAGGTTCTGAACCCGCCAATCTTCGGTGCGATATCAGTATAAGCAAATACGATTCGGCTGGAACTAAGCTCCTTTGGGCCACATATTTGGGGGGCTCATCGGATGAATATCCGCACAGCTTGGTGGTTGATAACCAAGACAACTTATTTATTCTTGGCACCACATATTCTGAAGATTTTCCAGTTTCAACGGGAGCGTACGATGAAAGTCACAACGGTAAGGTAGACATCATTGTGGTGAAACTTAGTTCAGATGGCACAGTGCTAATGGGCTCTACCTTTGTAGGAGGTGAGGAAGATGATGGCTTGAATTCGCACTCACAATTGCGCTATAATTATGCCGATGATTTTAGAGGAGATATTATAACCGATGAAAATGGTCATGTTTTTGTAGCCTCATCCACTGATTCAAAGCAGTTCCCACTTCGATTTGCAGACAATATCGATACCGTTCAAGCCAATCAAGATGGCTGTGTATTTGAATTAAACGAAAATTTAAGCGTCTTAGAATGGTCAACACTCTTGGGCGGATCGGGGAGAGATGCTTTGTACAGTATTAAAGTGAATGGAGATTCGATGGTTTACGTTGGTGGCGGTACATCAAGCAACGACCTGCCAACCACTTCTAAAGTATTAAATGACAAATATTTAGGCGCAGTGGATGGCTTCATTGCAGCCCTTGATCGAAAAAATCATACCATTAAAAAGCTAACGTATTGGGGTACTTCCAGCTACGACCAGGTTTACTTCATCGACCTCGATCATAAGGGTGCTTTGTACATTACCGGACAAACCACAGGCAACATTAAGCCAACATCAGGTTTGTATGGCGATGAAAACAAAGGCCAGTTTATTGCTAAATTAGATACGAGTTTAAACAAGGTGATGTGGCAAACTTCGTTTGGGGTTCGAGATAATCAAATTGACATTTCGCCCAGCGCATTTTTGGTAGATAACTGCGAGCACATTTATGTAAGTGGATGGGGCAGTACGGTACGACCCGATCTGAATCCAGGAAGTACCAATGGACTTGTTACCACTGGAGATGCACTTCAATCGACTACGGATGGAAACGATTTTTACATCTTAGTGCTAAATAAAAATGCATCCAGCATCTTATATGCTACCTTTTTTGGTGGAGATACTTCGGATGACCACGTGGATGGTGGAACCAGTCGATTTGATAAGAAAGGGGTAGTATATCAATCGGTTTGCGCAAGCTGTCCAAATGGAAATGATCCAGGTTATCAGGACTTTCCGATAACTCCAAATGCGGCTTTTAAAACGAACTTAAGTCCACGTTGCTCCAATGCGAGCTTTAAAATTGATCTCCAATTAAAATCGGCGGTCAACGCTTATTTCATACCCAATCCAATTGTAGGTTGCAGCCCTTTAAACGTTTATTTTGATAATAAAAGCAGCATTGTTAAAAAGTTTATTTGGGATTTTGGGGATGGATTCAAGGATTCTACCAACCTTAATCCCAATCACACCTATACCGAACCAGGTGAATATTTGGTGCGATTAACGGTAATTGATTCGAATACGTGTAACATTTCAGATCAATACACGCGAGTAATACGTGTTATTGACTTTAGCAAAGCGGATTTTGAATTTACGGTGGACCCATGCACATTTAAAGCAAAGTTTAACGCCTTATCCGAACCCGCCACGTATCGCTGGGATTTGGGAGATGGCAATTCGTCGAATAAAAAGAAGCTTGAGCACCAATATCAAGGGTCTTCAACCTACGATGTTTGGCTTTATATTAATGAGGGAACGCTGTGTGCAGACTCCATTCGAAAATTCGTTAACACTGCGGCTGGAGCACAAAGAGAGTTCAAAATTCCAAACGTATTTACACCGAACAACGATGGGCTTAACGATGAATATTGCTTGGAAGGGTTCAACCAAAGTTGCGACAGCATTCATCTATGGATTTACAGTCGTTGGGGTGAATTGGTTTTTGAAACAAAGAGCATTGATGAATGTTGGGATGGGCGCGAACCCATTAAAAATGTATTCTATCCGGGAGGCACGTATTTTTATGTATTGGATCTCAATCAAAAAGACAGCGGTGAACATCAAAGGCTTTCTGGGAGTATCACGCTGATCAGGGATTGACATAAACCTTGTTATCCAGTTTGGATTTACTAAATTGTGGCTCAAATAATGGTCTTCAATTAACCCTAGGTTGTAATAAAATTTTTGTCCATGAAAATCAACAGCATCATAATATTATCTATTATGGGTTTGGTCTATGCTGGGTGTATAACCCAAAAAAGCACAAACACCAATGTTTCAAAGAGAATTACATCACACATCTTCGATGAGCTACCTCTTCAAACTCGAGCCGATTTAGCAATCCAACAAGAATTCAACGCAACAAGGGATCCAGCACTTGGAGATGTGCCAAGGGAGCGCCTTATGTTAGCATACGCTCAACTTAAAAAAGAGAATGAGAAACAACGTTTAAATAAAGCAGCAATTGCAGGCATCACTTGGAATGAGCGCGGTCCTAAAAACGTAGGTGGAAGAACGCGGGCCATTGTATTTGATTTAAATGATCCAACCGGTAAAACCGTTTTTGCCGGTTCTGTTGGAGGAGGATTATGGAAAACCACTGACATTTTTGCCTCTGAAGTAAGCTGGACTCCACTTGGTGACCAATTTGACAACATGGCAATAACAAGCATTGCACAAGATCCTGTTCATCCGGACACATTGTATTTTGGAACCGGAGAAGGGTATTATAATTCTGATGCCATCAGAGGCGATGGTATATGGAGAAGCCTTGATGGCGGTACAACGTGGTCTCAATTGGGAGCTACCACAGGCAGCGATTTTGACTACATTACCAAGATTATTGTTGATAGTGCTCATAATGTATTGGCAACAACTAGAGCTTATAGCAGTTGCGGTTCTGGGGGCATAATGCGCTCAGCAAATAAAGGTACTTCATGGACTAAAGTGAGCAATGGTGCAGGAATATGTGGAAGAGCCGCGGATATTGAAATGGCTTCAAGTTCAACCTTTTATGCTTCAGTTGGTATCGGTTTTGCTGACGGCATATATCAATCAACGGATACGGGCAAAACTTGGAGTAGGGTCTATAACGCTACTACAGCAGGAGATGAATATCGGATTGAACTTGCCTGTGTTCCGGGTTTTCCAGACTTAGTTTATGCCATCTTACAGAAAAGCAACAGCACCATTAAGAAAATGATTAAAACGCATAATGGGGGTACCAGCTGGGCAACATTAACAAGTGTAAGCTGGCAAGATCAATGCGGAGGTACTCCAAGTTCCGATTTCACGAGAGGACAGGCATTTTACGACCTTATTGTAGCCATCGATCCGAATGACACAACCAATGTTTACATTGGTGGGATCGATTTATTCAAAACTACAAACGGGGGAACTTCATGGACTCAAGTTTCCGCTTGGACGGGTTGTGGATCGTTTCCCAACGTTCACGCCGACCAACACGCAATCGTGTTTAAACCCGGAAATTCCGATACTATGATGTTTGGGAACGACGGAGGATTGTACCTTGTGAAAAATGGAACATCAGCCACTCCTGGTTTTACAAACGTTGGTTCAAATTATAATACGACCCAATATTATGCTTGTGCTATTCATCCCACCGCAGGATCCAATGTCTTTTTAGGAGGAGCCCAAGATAACGGTAGCCAGCAATACGGAACTGCTGGAATTAACACTACTACCCGAGTAACCGGCGGAGACGGTGCTTTCTGTCATATTGATCAAGATGACCCGAACTACCGATTAACATCGTATGTTTATAATCAATACTGTCACTCTTACGACGCAGGTATTACGTGGGCAGAAGATAGCTTTTCTGCTAGCAATGGCTTGTTTATCAATCCCACAGATTACGACAACGATGCCTTCAAGCTCTATTCATCCTACACATCTGGTCACTATCTTGTTTGGCAAAATCCTAGATCCGGTTCCAGCTCATCAGACGTAAATGCATCGTTTACCGGAACCGTAACAGCTGTGTTTTGTGACCCAAACACTTCAAATCGAGTATACTTTGGAACAGATGCCGGTAAAATTTATCGAGTCAATAGCGCTGCTACCTCACCATCGGTAACTGATATTACTGATGGATCGATGCCTGATTCATCTACTGTTTCTTGCATCGAGGTTGAAAATGGAGATGCAGATCACATGTTGGCAACTTTCTCAAATTATGGGATTACTAGTGTTTGGGAAACCACAAATGGCGGAACAAGTTGGACCGCGGTAGAAGGCGACCTACCGGACATGCCGATAAGATGGTGTATGTTTAGTCCATGGGGTTCTGACAGCGCACTGGTGGCAACCGAGCTGGGAGTCTGGACAACAACCAACTTGAATGCTGGCTCAACAGACTGGGAGCCATCAAATACTGGCTTAGCTAATGTTCGGACAGATATGTTACAATTTAGAGCTTCCGACTCTGTCATAATCGCAGCTACGCATGGGCGTGGAATATATTCAACAGATTTTTTCTCAAAACGTACTGAACCAAAATTTGAAGCGGACAAGACTTCAGCCTTGCCTGGAGAAACCGTACAATTCAGTGACGATAGTTACGGGGCAACAAGCTGGGAATGGGATTTCAATAATGATGGGAATTATGAATCTACAGATCAAAATCCCACTTATGCCTACGGAGCGGGAGGGTCGTATGCTGTTAAACTCCGAATAAACGGTAGTGGTGGGCCAAGCCTTACCAAAACAGACTACATCATAGTTCAACCAGCACTGGGCACTCCGTATACCACTTCTGATGGTGGAGATTTTGAGTCGAACCCGTGGCATTTTGGCAGCGCACTCATTTCAGGGTCATCAAACATATGGGAATTGGGCGCTCCTTCCAATGCAATCTCAAATACTGCCTCCGGTTCAAAAGTTTGGAAAACGGATTTAGATGCTGATATTGTTAAAGCAGATTATAGCTGTGCGCTAACCACCCCATCGTTCAATTTTACTGCTTCCGGAACGTATACCCTGTCTTTCAAATATCGTATGGAAGTAGCTCACTCTCAAGTGCCGATTGGAGTTTGGGTTGAGTATAGCACGAATGCGGGTTCTAGTTGGACACAGCTCGGTTCAACATCTTCGGGTGGTACTAATTGGTACAATACCTCAGCCTCGCTGGTTGTATCTGGTGGAAACGCATGGTCGCATACAAAGTCTTCCTATACCGCCGCCTCTCACGATGTTTCTAGCTTAGCTGGAAACGCCGATGTGCGATTCCGAATCATGTTGCTAACAGAAGACGGTTGGTCGATAGGAGGTAATCCCACAGTTGGATACACCGTCGATGGCTTTGCCATCGACGATTTTGCCATTTCGGGCCCAACAAATGTGGCAAATCCGATTTCCGGAATTGAAACATCAGTGACCTCTCAAACTATTAACATTGGAATTGGTGATTCATCCAATTTTTATTCAAGCACAGGTAAATTAATTGCTACAGTAGTTAATCAGAGTGGATCTCACAATTTTGGAGCGACGCTGGTTGAAATTGACAACGCCGGTGGCACAACAAGCAATTTCTCTACGAATACTAATGCTGCCAATAAGATTTTATCAAAAACCCTTAAAATAACTCCTACGACAAATAATGGTTCCGCCAGTGTTAAAATCTCCATGTATTTCACTGCCGCCGAATTGGCCACATGGAAATCTACGACTGGGCTCTATGCTAAAAACATTCAGTTATTCAAGACAACAGGATCCATCGGAACATCGAGTATTGGGGACGGGGTATATCCTTCAACTACCATTGTGGATAGCACGTACGGCGGTTCTGGTTTATGTGTTACCGGATATTTCAGTAATGGATTTTCTGGAGTTGGTGCCGGAGGGGGGGGTGGCGGTTCTCCTGGTCCATTACCTGTTACTTTACTCGAGTTTAGTGGTGAAAGAGAAAGCGAAAAAATCTCGCTTTCATGGAAAACAGCCCAAGAACTAAACAATAGCCATTTTGTGATTCTTCGTTCAGTTGATAACGAACCCTTCACAGAAATAGGGCAGGTTAACGGAAATGGAACATCAAACAATATCATCTCTTACCAATATATTGATACCGACCTTAATGCCATCCAAGCCATCAATTTATGCTATCGTCTAAGACAAGTTGACTACGATGGAGCATTTGAAAACAGTGAAATTCTATGTCTGAAGAAGCCCATTGGTATTCCGAATTTTGTGCTCACTCCTAACCCAGTTAAAGATGTGTTGGAAATTACTATTAACCCCTGGAAGGTAGATGTGTACGAGGTCGAAATTGTCAATCTCCAAGGTGAGGTTATTAAGACTACCGCAGTACTTTTCCAAAGCACAACGCTTGACCTGCGATCTTTAAATCCTGGATTATATATTGCTATTTTAAGATCCAACAATGCCAAGGTTAAGGAGGTGAAATTCATAAAGAACTAGACTTTCTAGAAACACAAAAAGGGCGATGATATGAAATCATCGCCCTTTTTTCTTTAGGCACAAACCCAATAATAGTCTTTACGCCAACAATTCAGCCATTCTCTTTCCTATCTCGGCTGGAGAATCAACCACGTGAATTCCACATTCTCGCATGATGGCTTTTTTAGCAGCGGCCGTATCATCCTTGCCACCAACGATTGCTCCAGCATGGCCCATTCTTCGGCCTTTTGGTGCGGTTTCTCCTGCTATAAAACCTACCACTGGCTTCGTGCCAAATTCTTTTATCCATCGAGCAGCATCTGCTTCCATGCTTCCGCCAATTTCTCCAATCATGATGATGCCATCTGTTTCTGGATCTTTCATTAGCAATTCAATGGCTTCCTTGGTAGAAGTTCCGATGATTGGGTCGCCGCCAATGCCAATGGCCGTGGATTGACCCAAACCTGCCTTTGTAATTTGATCTACAGCTTCGTAGGTTAAGGTTCCCGATTTAGAAACAATGCCCACTCGGCCCGGAGTGAAAATAAAGCCCGGCATGATGCCAACCTTCGCTTCCCCTGATGTCATAACACCCGGGCAATTAGGTCCAATCAATCGGCAATCGCGATCAGCCAAATAAGCCTTCACCACAATCATATCTTTGGTTGGAATTCCTTCGGTAATGCAAACAATAACTTTGATGCCTCCATCGGCGGCCTCCATAATTGCATCAGCAGCAAATGCCGGTGGTACAAAGATGATGCTCACATCGGCTCCGGTTACAGCAACTGCTTCTTCAACGGTATTAAAAACGGGCTTGTTAAGATGAGTTTGCCCCCCTTTTCCCGGAGTAACTCCTCCAACTACTTTTGTACCGTATTCGATCATCTGACTTGCATGAAAAGTTCCTTCACCACCGGTGAATCCTTGTACAATAATTTTAGAATTCTTATTAACCAATACGCTCATCTCACATCTTTTTAAGGGTTTGCAAAAGTAGCCAATTGGCTTACCCTTGTCAAGATAGATTTTAAATCTTACCGCATTACCGAAACCATGCCATTAAGTACTTCAAAATGACCGGTTTCTATGTTAATATATCGAGCCGAAAACGCATACATACCGTTGGGTACTGGCACTCCTTGTACCGTTCCATCCCAATACTCTGCTGTATTCGTTGAATTAAATATCATTCCACCCCAGCGATCTATGATCATGAGCGAATAGCCTTTAACATCCGGTATGATCCCGTAAATCTTAAACACATCGTTTAAGTTATCGCCGTTAGGGGTAAAAGTGGACGGAGCGTAAATAAAGAAATCGGCTTTAACTTTTACCGTCTGCAAAATTGTATCCAAACATCCGTTGGCAGCTTCAGCTACCAAGGTAACGTCAAAATCTCCCGTGGTTAAAAAGGTGTGATTTACATCGTTGCTTGAATAAGACGTTCCATCCGAAATATACCATTTGAAAGTTGCTGCATCGGGAGATGAAATATTCGTAAATGTCACACCTGGAAACAAAAGACTCGGGTCTTGCGGGCTGTAACTAAAGTCGGCAACTGGTGCTGCCAAAACTTCAATCTGCGATGGAGTTAAGGCTGTGTCCTTACAACCTTTATCGGAAGTTCCAATAACTTGAATATCAAAGAATCCTAAACTGGTATACGTATGGGTTGGTGCATTACCAGAGGATGTAGCTCCATCTCCAAAGTCCCAATTATATGTATCTATGGTTCCACTTGCAATGGTACACGCATTTACAAAGGTTGGTGTAAAGGGTACGCAACCATCGTACTTGTTGGCAGAAATTACAATGCTTGGTTTTGGGTCGATCACAATGGTTTTTTGGATCGTATCTCTACAATCATTATTTGAAACAACTTCTAAGATGGCTGTTTTAGAACCCACCGTTGCAAAGGTTTCTGATGCCGTAGAACCGGTTGCCATATTGCCAGTTGAAAACAACCAATTTCTTGTAGATATCGACCCTAATGAGATGGTTGAATTATCCGTGAAAGCAGTTGTTTCTCCTAAACATGTATTTACAAAGTTGAAGTTGGCAACTGGATTAGCATAAACTTCTACATCCTTAGATATCTCATGGGTACAATTCTTATCACTAGTAAGTAAGAGTCGCAAGGTAGTGGTTCCGGGAGGCGTAGCCATAATCGAAGGATTTGCAGATGTTGATACTTGCGTACCATTCTTGAACCACCTTTGGTTGGATATGACTCCAGGAGAACCAATGCTTGAATTGTTTACGATAACGAAATTAGTGCCCTCGCAAATAGGTGACACTGTGAAATCGGCAATGGGGTTTGGATAAACAGTTACCGAATCGTAAAAAACAGCTGTACAATTATTCTTAGTTCGAATGATTAGTTCAACTTCAAATTTCCCAACCACGGGGTTGGTAATCACAAAAGTATCGAGCGTATTGGTAATGCCATCAGAGGCCCAGTCCCAATTGGTAATGGTGTCGTTATCGAGATTATAAATTCCATAAACCTTAGCAGCTTGTCCATCACATATTAATGGATTGCTCATGTCCAAAATTCGTGGATTCTTAATCAATACATTTTTCGAGACAGTATCAGAACATCCGGCACCTGAACTGCTTATGAGTGTTACTGACTTCGTGCCTTTAGAAGTATATTTCACTTTTGCTGAATCACCCGTAGCTGTGAAACCATCGCCCAAGGTCCATGAATTTACGGCAACACTTCCGGATGGAACGCTACTGGTTGCTGTAAATCGAACAGTATCTGAAAGACATCCACCTGAAAAAGTAAAGTCGGCGGTAACATCAGGGTCTACCACTACCTGCTTAATAATTGTATCATAACAAAACGTATCCTGAACTACAGAAAGTTGGACATCGTAGGTGCCAGCGGTTGTATAATTGAATGTTGAACCATAGGTGTTTTTTTCTGTTCCGTCGTGGAAAAGCCAGGCCCAATCATGCAAGATTCCTCCATCAGAAGTGGTTGTATTTGTGAAGTTCAAATCAAATCCAACGCAGGTGTCTAAATGCGAAAAGCCTAGGTCAAATCGTGGGTACTTTTTAATTGTGTCCTTCACAGAGGCAAAACAGCCACTATCAGTGGTTGTTGTAAGGGAAATATAGTACACCCCAGAATCTTTATAGAAGTGAGCTGGATGGAAGGCCGTGCTGGAATCACCATCCCCAAAATACCATTTGTTGCTGGCTATTTTCCCCAATCGAACGGTAGAAGTGTTGTTGAAACGGGCAGAATCCTTAAAACAAACATCGTTGATCGAAATGCCAGCCACTGGATTTGGACTTATCGTAAGATTGCGAGTCATTGTATCCTTACATTGACGTTCGGTAGTAGTGATCAACGAAACGCTAAACACACCGGAAGTGTCGTAATATTTGCTGGCATTTGTGGAATATTTTACGCTTTTATCATGGAATTGCCATTGCCGCGACAAGATGGTTTCGTAAGCTGGAACCGTGCTCTTGTCAGTATAAATAACCGTATTTTTTTCACAAAGTGCGGTAAAGTCAAAGTCGGCCTTTGGTACGTCGTTCACTCGAATATCAAGCAAAGTGGAATCGTACGTTGAGCATCCGTCAAACGACACTTTGTGCGTATAAAGTGTCACAACATAATATCCTGTATCTTTATAAGTATGCTTCACCGAGCTTGAAGTGCCTTGAGTACCGTCGCCAAAGTCCCAAACCCATTTACTCACGGCATATTCCGCATATCCTTCGAATTCAGCATCTTCGCCAATACAGATGGAATTAATATCGTTCGTTGCTTCGGCAGAATTCGCAAAATCTATCTGTGCTGTTAAATCTTTTACGTTTGCTCCTGCCGCGTAGCCGTAAGATTCGTAACGACCAAAACCATATGCTATTGCTAAGAAACCTTCTGATGCTGCTAGTGTGTGATTTCCTTTGGTCACGGTAATTTGAGCATACGACAGTGAAGTCTTTTTCTTAACTTTAGTAAAACTTGCTGTGTTGCCATCGATTCGAAACGAACCCGTGGCGTTGGTGGGAATGATTACATTAATGTAGTGATCATCAATGTCTTCATACTGAGATGAATATACCGTGATATTCTTAAGGGTTTGTTCAATGGGGTTGAGAATGGTCATGGATGGATCACCTGTTCCCCCACATTTTTGCGAAACTTGAAATTGCGCAACTGAAATGGGCTTAGAAGCAAACATGTACTTAGTTTCCGAAACCGTGTGATAATCTCGGTACTCTCCTGCATCCAGGTAAAAATTATCGGGATTACCGGTTTCGTTGAAAACAACTACGTTCGTTCCGTCCTGCGACGCCATAATTCTGATCTCGTCGTAGGTTCTGCCTTTAAAAGGTATGGTAACAAACTTAGTACCCCAAGAGGATGTTGGATATAGCTGCTGATACAAATTGTCATAGGAGGCCAATGATCCTGTTGTATAGCTGCAACTCGTTCCAATAAAACAATTGCTACTTCCAGAGAAGACAGCAACTTTCCTACAGTTCGAAGCAGAGCCTGTGTCAATTACTTCTATGTGAGTTCCTGTTACATCATCGGTTTCGTTCCCCCCATTTGCTTGAGCTTGGTATACCTCCCCCTTATCAAGATTAATTTCGTAAGGAGTTCCAGAATTTTTAGTCCCGCTTGATCCTTTAAGGTCAGTGCTAGGGGTAATTCTCACTTTTGTGTCGTCCTGGCTGGCTATGATCATGAATTGTGAGCGACCAGATCTTGATCGGTGCTTTTGATCGATCGACATAATATAATATTCCTTTCCTGTGGTAGGTGTTGGTAGGCACAGGGTTGCATCCGATCGATATTGGTAGTAAATATGAGAATAAACTACAACAGGTTTTGAGGAAGCAACATGAATCCCCTTGCTTTGTTTACAATCAGAACAAGCTACATACGCAACGCTATTCGGAATTGCCACCAAAGTCATAGATCCAGCTGTTACCGAAAAGGAAGTTGACCAACTTTGTCCTGGAACAGAAACCGTTCCTGAAGTATTCGAATCCGAAGTGATGTAGAAAAACATATCGGCACGTGTACCGTCTCCATGATCCATGAATCCAATCCAAAAATCGGTTCCTTTGTTAGAGGTCTGCGCACTGGCTTGTATGCTTAATGCATATGTTAGGATTATAAAAACAACAACAACAAGGGCTTTCTTAATACTACTTTTAAAAATCATAACTACTACATTTTTGATGTGATACTTTCAATTTCACACATACAACTCCACTTGGCCTGGAATTGTACTCCAAAACACTTTACTTTTTACTCTCAACCCCGTAAAACAAATCTTACGTAGGAACCCAAAAATAAAGAATTCATTTGTAAAATTAATGTAAGAACTTGATTGTATGTTGCTCTTATTCAGCGCATTGCATTCCTTCTTGCCAGAATGTAAAACTAAATCGCAATATATTCACAATTTTTAGCCGCTGATGAACGGCTTTCTCCAGAAAATCTTATCGCAGTTTGCTTCGAACATCTTCGAGGCACATCTTATGAAAGGAGTTGTTTTACAGCCAATGATATGGCTTTACCGTCGGCCTTTCCTTTAAGTTTTGAAGAGGCCATGCCCATCACCTTGCCCATGTCGGCCATTGTAGTAGCACCAACTTTTTGGATTATGGCTTTTACTTCCGCTTCAACCTCCTTGTTGGATAATTGCTTTGGCAAAAACGATTCAATAACCACCAATTCTTCCTCTTCTTTTTGGGCTAAATCAGGACGGTTTTGTTCTTGGTAGAGTGTTAAACTGTCTCGTCGTTGTTTAGCCAATTTTGCTAGGGTATTCATTTCGTCTTCTGGGCTAACCACCTTCCCTCCTTCAGCAGAATCCAACAACATTATTGCCGCTTTAATCAAGCGTAAACCGCGCAACTTAACAGCGTCTTTGGCCTTCATGGCCAGTTTTATTTCTTCGGAAAGTGTTTCTTTTAATGCCATAAATCAAAGATAGTCACGAACGTGTTAAAGAAAAATTATATCGGCGTTGACCGTTATAAATTTGGTCGCAACCACTTTCTTACATCTTCAACCAATTGACCTTTCCGCTCCGAATAACTCACCAGTTGATCATTTTCAATTCTGCCAACAGCAAAGTACTTACTTTTTGGATGTGCGAAATAGAATCCTGAAACCGCCGAAGCCGGATACATCGCAAAACTTTCAGTCAGCATCATTCCTGTATTTTTCTCCACTTCGAGCAGAGACCAAATTTTGCCCTTTTCGGTATGGTCTGGACATGCCGGGTAGCCTGGTGCTGGCCGTATTCCCTGATATTTTTCGCGAATCAAGTCTGAATTTTTGAGCTTCTCTTCTTTGATGTAACCCCACTGATCTGTTCGTACCTTGGCATGTAAATACTCCGCAAAAGCTTCTGCCAATCGGTCGGTTAAAACCTTTACCATGATCGATTTGTAATCATCCAGATCGGCCTTGTACCGATCCGAAACTTCATCTACACCATGAATTGAAACTGCAAAGGCTCCTAAGTAATCGGGATATTGGCTCTCTTCTGCGATGTAATCTGACAACGACAAATTTGGAATTCCAGCTCCCATCTTGCGCTGTTGCCGCAAAAAGTTGAATTCAATTTTCACCTCCATTCGGTCAGAACTTAAGATTTCAACGCGTTCTTCCTTTTTTCGAGCTGGGAAAATTCCGGCAACTCCTCGTGCCTTTATTTGTTTGGAAGAGATCAATTCTTGCAACATGGTTTCTCCTTCTTCAAAGAGCTTGGTTGCAACCTCTCCAACCACTTCGTCGGTTAAAATATTTGGATACTTTCCACTTAGCTCCCAAGCTTGAAAGAAAGGCGTCCAATCGATGTATGGCACCAGTTCTGAAAGTTCCGGTTCATACACAACCGATCCAATGACCTTTGGCGCTGGACTTTGCCAATCTTTTGGGTCTATTTCTAGCCGGTTGGCGAGTGCTTCTGGATACTTAAGAAGTATTTTGGCCGCTTGTCGAATGGCGTGCTCTTTGGAAAGCTCTATATATTCAGCCTTATATCGTTCAACGGTAGCTTGATTGGTAGTTCCCGAGAGAAGGGCACCAACCACGGGAACGGAACGTGATGCATCCAGCACATGTATAACGGCATGATCGTATTTTGGCGCAACTTTTACCGCCGTATGCACTCGAGATGTTGTGGCTCCACCAATAAGCAGTGGGGTGTTCATTCCCAAACGCTGCATTTCTTCAGCTACATGAACCATTTCGTCTAGGCTTGGGGTAATTAATCCGCTCAAACCAATAACATCCGCGCCAATTTCCTTGGCTGTTTTTAAAATCTTATCGGCCGGCACCATCACACCGAGGTCAATAATATCGTAGTTGTTGCAGGCCAAAACCACTCCAACAATGTTCTTACCAATATCGTGAACATCGCCTTTAACCGTAGCCATTAGAACCTTACCCCTTACGGATCCTACCGTTTTCTCTTCTTCCAAATAGGGTGTTAAATACGCCACCGACTTTTTCATTACTCGAGCCGATTTTACCACTTGAGGCAAAAACATCTTACCGGCTCCAAACAAGTCTCCAACCACACCCATGCCATCCATAAGCGGGCCTTCAATTACTTTCAATGGGCTAACCAACAGCTGTCGAGCTTCTTCGGTATCTGCTTCAATGTGATCTGTAATTCCCTTAATTAATGCGTGTTTTAGGCGTTCGTAAACAGGCATTGTCCGCCATTCTGCTTCAACCTTAACCTCTTTGCCTTTTTGTTGAACCGTTTCGGCAAAGTCAACCAAGCGTTCCGTCGCATCTTCTCTTCTGTTTAGGATTACATCTTCTACATGGTTCAATAGTTGAGGTTCAATTTGATCGTAAACCGCTATCATTCCTGCGTTTACAATACCCATGTCCATTCCCGCCTTAATTGCGTGGAACAGAAAAGAAGAGTGCATTGCCTCTCGAACCGTATCGTTGCCACGAAAAGAAAATGAAATGTTGCTCACCCCGCCGCTTACTCGAGCACCCGGTAAGTTTTCTTTAATCCATCGAGTTGCATTAATAAAATCAACCGCATAGTTGTTGTGTTCTTCAATGCCTGTTGCAATGGCAAGTATATTTGGATCAAAGATGATGTCTGAAGGCGACAAACCTGCTTTGCTAATTAGAAGGTCGTAGCTTCGTTTGCAAATTTCCTTTTTCCGCTCAAAGGTATCAGCCTGCCCGGTTTCATCGAAGGCCATCACAACCGTAGCGGCTCCGTACATCCGTATCTTTTTCCCTTTTAGAATAAAGTCTTCTTCTCCATCCTTTAAGCTTATGGAGTTTACAATTCCTTTTCCTTGGAGGCACTTTAAACCCGCTTCAATAATTTCCCATTTTGACGAGTCTACCATCACCGGCACAATGGATATATCGGGATCCGCGGCCAGCATGTTCAAAAACTTCACCATAGCAGCCTTTCCATCCAGCATGCCCTCATCCATGTTTATATCGATGATTTGTGCGCCATTTTCAACTTGTTGACGAGCTACTTGAAGTGCTTCATCGTATTGGTGGTTAAGAATGAGTCTTGAAAACTTTTTGGAACCCGTAATATTTGTTCGTTCACCAATGTTGATGAAGTTCATGGATTTTAGCACATTAAGTGGCTCTAAACCACTTAACCTTAGCGTATTAACAATTTCTTGCGGCATCGGCTTGTAGTACGCTATGTTTTTTAAGAAAGCATTGGAGATTGATGTATCTCTTCTTTTGCCATTGGCAAAAGATGGGATTTGGCACCTTAAATTTATCAGGTTGCCAAGACTTCATTGGGCCCATCCCTCGGTCTTTCTTGATAACGTGGTGCAAAAATAGAAAAAGCATTGTAACCTGAGTTCTGAATTCAAAATATTAATTGAACTCGGGTTATAAAACAAAAAACCCCATCGTTTCCGATGGGGTTTTAATTATGTGTTTATTTAAATCTATCGTATCAACGTAACCGTGCCACTTATGGGCTCTAAGTTGTCGTTTTCCGGACGATTCTTCAATTTGTAATTGATGATGTAGAAGTAAGTTCCTCCAGGACATTTAACCGACCCTTTGTTCATTACGGTACCATCCCATCCAATAGTTGCGTCCTCCGATTTGTACACCAACTCACCCCATCGGTTGTAAATCACAATTTCGTAGCTGTCTTGACCCTCTACATCGATGATATAGGTTTTGTTCAAATCATCATCCGAGTCTGGGGTAAAGACGTTGTAGGGTGTGATTTTCGCAACGAAGTTGTTGTTGATCATCTTACATAAAGTATCGGCACAACCTTCTGGACTTATCGCAATTAAACAAACTTGGAACATACCAATGGTCTCGCCCCAGTTGTAGCATACCTTTTCAGAAGTATACGACATATCTAGGTCTCGGGTTGGTGTTTCAATAATCCATTGATAACTCGATGCCCCTTGCGAAGTACTCGTGAAGCAGAATTCAGGTTTGTCTGTTGAATCAACATCAAAGTCGGCGGTAACATCAATAACGGTAACATATCCGGTATCAAGCGCCTGACAACGAGGCCCGAAATCGCCCGGTGGCAAGTCGTAATCCGGTGTCATTATTACCATGTAACTACCCGCATCGCTGTAGCTGTGATTTACGGAGTTAATTGGTAAGTTGCGAAGAGCGGTGTCGCCGTCTCCAAACTCCCAAGTGAAGTATTTGTAAATGGTGTCACTTTCACTCGTAAAGGTCACAATCTCATCCGGACAAACAATGGTGTCTGAAATCAACAATTTAGACGGAGCTATGGGACGAACAATTACCTTGATTCTACGTGGAATTTTACCATCCGCAGAACTGGTATCTGGGAACCAACGTCCACACTTGATGTTTGTACCTTCTAATACATCCACCATGTACATTGAGAGATAGTAAACACCCTCAGTGTTGTATTGGTGCTTAAATTGAGTATCTGGGTCTTTGTCAGAATCCGTACTTCCGTCGCCCCAATACAATTCAAAGTCTGGATCATCCATCGGATCTCTACTGGTGTTATCAATGTTCACTGTTCCACCCACACAAATAATGGTAGAATCCAGTCCCCATGGATTAAAGCCGGCAAATTCGAAGCCCGGTTGAGCTCCCGCTATGTAGATTTGTTTCGAAATGGTATCCTCGCAACCCAATTGAGAGAATACTCGTAGGGTAACGGTGTATATGCCATTTGATGTGTAATCGTGAGCTGGGTTTTCAAGAACGCTTCGTTTCGAACCGTCTCCAAAGTCCCATTCGTACCCAGTAATCCAATCACATGGATCGTAATTTCCGTTCGGACACGTATCTCTACCCGTACATGGATCCATCACAAAAGAGGAATCAAAGAAGGAGATGATGCTCACACATGGGTCTCCACCATTTTGCTGACTGGTTAAGAAGTTTGCTCGAACTCCAGTAACAAAGGCGGTAACAAAGGCTGTATCTCTACACAACATACTGTCGCGCGTTGCAATTGCTACCAAGTATTCTCCTGGTTTATCGTAAACGTGAGAGAAGGCAATGGAGCGGTCGAATTCAGATTTTGGATCGCCGTAATCCCAGTTAACCTCTTTAATCTCACGGTTCTGGATGTAGCGATCTGCATCTTCCCAATACTTGGTTGGATCAATTGGATAGTCGTCTGGCCATGTTTGATCGCCATATTGCCAGTAACGAATGCTGTCGTATAAGAACAATTCTTGGCCTTCACAAACCGCATCGTCGAAGAATTTAAATAAGTTTAGGTATCCAACATTTAAGAGCTTGGCAGCAGATTTTTCACAACCAATTCTATTGTTAATGAATAAGCCCGGAACCATTGGTCCATTCGAGTTTTTCCAAATGGTATCCTTTTTCGAAGGATCACAGAAGTTCAACTTAATATCAGCATGACGGTAGGTGAACTTGTAAATTCCAGGAATTTTATCTCCTTTTCTAAACACCGTGCCATCCGAAGCGGTTAGCGTATAAGGTGCTATAAGCGTATCATACCCTTGCAACGATGAATCTCTAAAGTGCAAAGACTCTTCGATGATTACCGAATCAGTTTGTGCAGCACTTGTGTATTTGTAGGTAAACTTGCCATGTTTTACAACGTTGTCGGTAATGCTCTTCTTGCTGATGACAAAGTATTCGCTTAAGCCAGTGGTGTCAATACAACCGTACGTTCCATCACCCAGCATTAAGGCCAATTCTTCACCAGTAATATCTCGAATATCTAAATCCAAGCTTTTTAGGAGTTCTGAAACAATCTTATCGGCTTGATACGTATTAATCTCATTCGTCCATTCGCGGTAAACACGAGTAACAAGAGTGTCGATGGTTTCATCTCCAAACACTTCATCAAGGTTGTGACGAATAACAAAGTTATACAACCACTCATCTGTGCTCTTCCAGTCAACATTTTCATCGGTTCTACCTTTAACTGGGCCAGTATATGGCTGCCAGTAATAGAATTCTTCGTAGTAACCCGACAAGCGATCTGGGTAACCCCAGTTCCAACGCAAGGCAGAAATACTATCTTGAATTGGGTTCAACAATCTAAAGTATGCAGTTTCGCCAGCACAAATTGTACGTGGCTCTGTGTCCGGAATTAAGATGTCGAAATCGGCATCTAAGAAACGGTAACGGAACATGTCTGTATACCATGCAGTATCTCTACATTCTGGAGCTATTGGGTTTCCAGCACCATCAAAGGCTGGAGGGCCGTTGGCCACTATTAATCCAATGGTAAATGATCCATTAGGTCGTTGAAGCAAGGTTCCAATTTCTCCAGCAGAATATCCTTTAACAAACTTGGTTCCCCATGCTCCTGCTATGTCGTATGGCAAAACAAAGGGTATAGGAAGTCCTGGAGGAGGAGGAGCAAATACGTTTCCAGCATTGTATGGATTCCAACACGTTGGACAGGTGAGCGAATCGTAATTCACTTCGAACCATTGTTGCGTACAACCCGGTTTTGTTTCCCCCATATCAAACTCCAGATAATACTGCAGTTTGTTTCCATCGAGTGGACAAGGAATACCCGACTCCCATTTCAAGCCACGTGCATTTGGAGGCGTGAGCGCGAGCGAGATGTTATTTGCACTTTCACACATAAATGGGTGAACGGTGTCTTTATGCCACAAGGTAACCGAGTTACATTGGGCTGTATTTTGATAGAAATAATCTCTATGGAAGGCTGAATCAATTAAGGTAACCATTCGATATATAAAGGTATCTCTTCCATTCATAAAGGTATCGATAATAACTTGGCTTTGCGAAGCAATAACCGTATCCGCATCATTCACAACCATTTCGCTTATCGAAATAACAGAATCGCCATCTTGTATAAAGAACTCTTCATCCTTATCAATGGTTTCAATCTTTGGCCCAGAAACGGTGCGTGTGGTACTATTACCTAGGTCTCGAATAACGATGGTAACTCCTGCAGGAATTTTGTATGCATGATCTTCCCAAATAACGGTACTAGATCCTTTTCCATAGTAAACTGTCTGAGGTCTCCAAATCTTTAATCGATAGATGTTGTGCATCCACTGCGACTCAGGATACGTTTGACCGGCCACTACCGTAAAAGAATCAAACTTCTGCGTTCCAAACGAATCGTATGGAATTACAAAGGTCTTAGTCGAGTCGAAGGGTACAAACAACACCACTTCTTGAGGTACAATTACCGTGTCTTTTGCATATATGTTTACTCGATAACAAATTCTTGCATTTTTACTAAACTCGGTTTTAGGCGCTGGATTTTTAAATCGTTGCCCATTTCGGTCGTATTTATAAATCGAATCCCACGGCGTATACCAGTGACATGGTAAGCTGTCGTAGGAGTAATTACAATTCAAGCCGACATTTTGATTTGCCTTGGTGTTGGTAGTACACTGCGGGGCAAAGTTGTCGCCGAAGCTCCAAATACGAATTACGTAATCTTTGTTTCGAATGGCTGGATCAACCGGTATGGCTGTTTGATCTCCAGCTCTTGTAATTGGATCAAAATTGAAAACGTATCTTCTTTTCAATGGGAAACCACCGCGATCAGCGTCATAACGCGCCGTATCGCCAGCTGGCTTAATAACGATCCACTTGCCTTCGGTGGCGTCGTAATACGCTTTGTATCCATTTTGTTGGAATACCGTTCCAATATCGTGTTTCGCCAAGAACGTGTCCATGCTTTGATACGTATAAATACTATCAATTAAGGTAACTGGATGCGTTACAACTCTAAACGAGAATGGGAAGTAATAGAAGAACGAGTCTTCATCATACACATTCGGATCATCGTGGTAGAAGGTTGAGTTGTTTGGAAAACAAACCGTATCGATGATCTGACATTGGTATTTCTGATATTGTGGTACACGATTAAATGGCACCTCAATGGTAGAAGATGGTCCAACTTTTAAAATCGTATCGTAAATCATGATGTCACACGGACCGGAAACAATACGCAATGAAATCATCCAAGGACCGCCGCCATAATTGTGACAAGGTGTCCAAGTTTTGTTATTTGTGTTCTGCGGACCCGATGGAGGATCTCCGAAGTTCCACAAAAATTTAGCACCTGGAATGGCACCATTTTTTAATCGGAAACAAGTCTCTGGATCGCTGGTACAAGAAGAATCTTTATCGGCTAAAATTTCTGGACGAAGTTTTATGTTGGTTGCCGCTGCTTTGTATTGGTAGGATTCCGAACAACCAAATTTCGAAGTAACCGTTAATCGAGCATTAAAGGTACCATTGATTCTGTACCACTTTTTAATAATACCGTCAAAACCTTCTCCGGTCCAGTACTTCGTATTGGTAATTGAATCACCAATGATTACTTCACCATCGCCAAAGTCGAATACAAACTGGCCCACATCTTTAAGTCCAATAAATTCACCCGGATTGGCTAACCAATTGATGTAGGTTTGATTCTTAATGGTTGCCAATGTAGAGTCGCACTTCGTAGGCGCGTTACTGCTGATGGCAATACCTAGGTTTGGCCAAATTTCAAATGCGTCTGGCAAGGTAACTTTAGATATACAACCGTTGGCATCTTCTAGTTCAATGATCACATCAAACTTCCCACCTCTTTTGTCTATAATAGTGTGACAAATGGTATCGCCGCGAACCGGGTTAATTTTATCGTACTTGGCACCATCTCCAAAAAGTATGGTTCTACGTACAATCTTACTGCCTGGGGCCGGTGAACTGCTGTCGATGAAACAGAACTCATTGCCATTAAAACACTGTTGGTCGGGTGTAATTATAAGCAACTTAGCCACTGGGCTGGGCTTAATGGTTACAGTAATCGTTTTGGTACACGGCGAAAAGTTCCCCTTCGAATCGGTAGAAGTTAACGAAACGGTAAACGTACCAAAGCTTTGATACACGTGATTTGGGTCTCGTTGACTGCCCGTAAAGCCGTCTCCAAAATCCCAAGCCCATCCATCAAAACCGGGCGAATTTGCCTTAAAATCAATGGCAGAACCCACACATGTTTGACCCGAAAATTGCGGGTTACAAGATTGTGCGCTTGCTTGATCTACCATTGCCAACAAAAACAAGAGTGGCAGTAGTAAAAACCGAAGTTGTAAGATTTTCTTTTTCATAAACATTTGTGCTCGGGTGTAAAATTATATTCCTAACCGCGATACCAAAAAGGAGTGACCCGATTTTGGCTCGCCAAATTATCCTTATTTATTTAATTATTCAACTTATTTATTCATTTCAAGGGCTTATCCAGCCAATAATATTTTGCCATACCTTTTTTTCGACTTGCCATTGCAAGACACAACCAAGGTATATTTATACCAACCAACAGGAGCTAACCGCCCGGTTTGAGGGTCTTTCCCATCCCAATTTTGTGATGAATTTTCTGCTTGAAACATACGTCTTCCATCGCTGCTGTATATCAACAGAGTATACGCATCAACACCGTGGTATCCAGAAATTACAAACTCGTCGTTCAAGTTGTCTTTTTCGTACGGTGTAAACACCGAAGGTATTTCTACCTCTTCATCGCATTTCGATGGAGCGCGTAGAACTTTTATCGTTGTGTCTCTACATCCTTCATTTTCAGTAATATGCATCAAGTTCGTTGATGTCTTGTCCGAAGCTTGAACACGAATGTTGGCGGTTTCGGCAGAGAGTTTATTCCCATTTTCAAACCATTGGTGTTTGTTGGCAACGGTTTTGCTCGTTACAAAATACATTTGTTCTCGTTGAAGGAACTCGCTTGCAAAATCAGAATCAAAACCTTTAACCTCAAATCGCAGTTCCGTATTAATGCGTTGTCCATCGGCTGTATGAATTTGAACCGAAACAACATTTTCTCCTTTTTGTGATGATGCGATGCTTCTAGTTGCCACATTACCAGTCAGCACTTGGCCATTCAGCATCCAAATTGTTTTAGATCCTTTACCTAACACCGGTGGATAAATCCAAACCTCATTAGATTGGTTGGAACATAAAACAGAGCGCTGAGCCTTAAGCTCGTATTGAATTTGAACTTGTTTGATTTCTTTGGTCTCTCCAGTTTCTTGACCTCCCTTTGTACTAAAATCAACTGGTGGTGTATTTGTTGGAGGAATAATTGGATTGTTTACTTTATCCGAAGAGCCGTTAGCACCCTCTGCAGAAGGAAGAGGCGATGTGTGTACTGCTTTCTCATTTAGATTTGAATTGTCTTGATTTGAAACAATCTCCGTCGTTGCGGCTTGGTTGGGATTTACCGAGCTTGATTTAAGCTGATCATCCACCACCACTGTTTGTGGATTTGTTTGGGTGGATGGTGCAACCACTTCTTCTTTTGGCTGCAAAAGAACAATGCTTGTAATTGCGGTAGCAACCAAAACGGTTGCAACTATGGCCTTAATTTTTAAAGAAGCCCCTGTTAGCTTGGCAATAATGCTTGTTGAAGCAGTTCCAGCTGCGGCGCCCGTTGTTTGAGACGCAATCGCCTCCCATGCACCGGAAGGAGCAGGCGCACTTGCATTTTTGAAGCTTTCTTCAAAAAGCTTGTCGAATTTCGATATGTCGTTGTTTAAACTCAAAATCTATCGTTGGTTTCCCAATTTTTGTTGCAGTGTTAAACGTGCCTTGTACAACTGTGTTTTACTTGTGCTTTCAGAAACTTGAAGTTCTTCGGCAATTTCTTTATGGCTATAGCCTTCTATTACGTACATGTTAAAAACGGTTCTGTACCCATCCGGAAGTGTTCGGATTAAGGTCATCAAATCATCGTATTTCAACTGCTCAAAGCTCTCGGCCTTTACACTTGTTTCGGGTGCAAGTTCCAAAGAGTCTTCGGCCAATCTTCCATTCTTTCGTATCCGCTCAATGGCGGTATTCACAACAATTCTTCTGCACCAACCTTCAAACGAACCCGAAAAACGGAATTGTTTTAGGTTTTTATAAATGCGAATAAAAGCGTCTTGCAACACATCTTTTGCGTCGTCATTGTGCTTTGTATATCGTAAACAAACTGCGTACATTTTATCTGATAAGTTGTTGTAAATCAGCTCAAAAGCTTCGGAATCTCCACGCTGGCAAGCTTCGATCAATTCTCGCTCCGTATCTCTTTGCGCTTTTGCCATGCAGACCCATCTTCTGTGCTTTTATGTCTCTATGACGATGGCAAAGCCCTGTGGGTTGCCTAAGCACAACATTTTTTTTAAATATTTTTTACTTCGGTGTTGGATGGTTTTGGATTTGAATTTCCAACTATTGATCCATCACTTTTTGAACCCCATATTTTTTTGAAAGAAAATCGGATAGATTTTCTGCGTAATACCCAATGCTTTCGATGGGTTCAATCATCTCTACTCGATTTAAGCCATCGGTTATGCGTTTATATCGAATGGCGACAATTTGTTGTTCAACATTTATGGTAAAGCTGCCATAAAACATATGGTGATTGATGTAGAGCAGTTCTTCCATAAAGGCCTGTCGCAGTTTTTCGTCGGTGGGAAGTTTGCAAATAGGTGCTACCACTTGATAGATGGCCGTAGGCTCATCTTCTTTAAAATATTCCCATTGATTGTGATCAACAGGCTGCCAAATGTCGATGTATATTTCGGCCGATTCTCGTTCCAGCATCCATTGTCCATCACCTTCACATCGCGTTGTTATTGGGTCAATACCAAGGGTTTGTATGGCATCTTCGGCCAGTGCATATAGGGGTTTTAAATCCATGCTGCAAAAATAGTCTTATCGACTGTTGAAAAAGAACCTTGACTTATTTTGTTTGGAACCTGAGTTCGATTAATCTTTTCAAATTCAGATTTGGAGGATAACGTTGAGTTTTAATTCTTCGCAACTACTCACCCAAATCTGGTAACAGCTCAATGAGGGCATCCGTTATGAGTTGGTGATGCTGGAAAGGAATAAAGTGATTTTGATTGGGGACCTTGTAAATTCTTAGCTTGATCGAATTGGTAATTACTCTTTGAGCAAAATCGGCATTTTCTGGCAGTACGAGTTCATCCTCCAAACCCTGAATAACGGTTACCGGCTGAGTAAGCTTTTCCCATTGGGGCAACATGAGCGTAAGCTCTTCTTTTAACGGAAGTATTTCTTGGTTGGAAGCAACTAAGCTTCGAGGTAGCATCCAACGAACCAGCTTACTATTCGCAGGTTTTCTCCATTTGTCTTTGGGCTCAAGACTTGGGTCGATGGAGCCCGCCGCGAGTACTAAACCATAAATGTTTTCCGGGTAATCCATGGCCATTTTCGCAGCAACAGGTCCGCCATAGCTATGTCCAACCACAATAAACCTTCTATTGGGGAAAAGCTTAACCACTTCATTAACCGCAGCGGCTTGCTTAAAAAGGGATGGCTCGCTGTGACCAAATTCTGAATGACCAAAACCGAGACGATCTACGGATATCATTTCAAAATGACTGCGCAAGGCGCTGTCTCTCAGGTTGTTATTAAAGTTATTGGAAGATCCAGGCGAGCCGTGAACAAAAATCACAATGGGTTTTGTGGAGTCTGAGAAATTGGTTCGTATAAAGTTTACCTTGCCATATTCCGTAGTAATTCGTTTTGTTTGGATGTCGAAACCATCCAAAGCGTACTCCTTTTCTACTTTCGTATTGGCATCTCTAAACTGAAAGCAAGCACTCAATTTTACCATTGCCAACAATCCAACAAAGAGCCATAAAAGAAGCTTAACTACCTTTGGCATAGAGTTTTCCCTTTTTCAGTTCATATACTTGTTTGCAGTACTTCATAACGTCGCGATCGTGTGCTACGATGACAATGGTGATACCGCTTTCGTTCATTTTAACTAAGCTGTCCATCACCTCAAACTTAGTTTGGTCATCTAAGGCATTCGTTGCTTCGTCAAAGAAAAACACTTTTGCCTTTCCATACAAGGCTCGGGCCAAAACAAGTCTTTGTTGTTGGCCGCTCGAAATTTTGGAACCATGTTCTCCAACTACGGTTTGCAAACCATCAGGGAGCGATTCTACCCATCGCTTTAAACTTACTTGATCGAGCGCTTTCCAAGCCTCTTCAGCATTCAGCTTCTTTGATCCAAAAGCAAGGTTTTCGGCAAGGGTTCCTGCAAGCACAAAGGCATCTTGCTCAACATAGGAAATAATTCGTTGCCAAGAACGCATCACATCCTTTATGGGTTGTTTCTCAATGATTACTTCCCCCTTTTGAGCTTCATAAAATCCTGCTAAACAATTCATTAAGGTCGATTTTCCAGAACCGGAAGGTCCACCAATGCCAACAAAATCGCCGGCGTTTATAACCAAGTCGAGGCCTTCCAACAATGGTATTTCTGGTTCATGCCGAAAACCCAAGTTGTTCACTACCATGGACGATTCAAAGCTCAGAGGAGCGGCCTTTTCAAAATCGACTTCCGTCTTGTCGTAATCCAAGTAATTCAAAACAAACGAAGACGCTTTAAAAGATTGGACGGCTTGCACAATTCGATTAACGGATGGAAGCATCCGAAAAGCCATAGAGGCAAAGAGGGCTAAAATTGTGGCAATGTTTTGATGGTCGTTAAAGAGGTAGGCGTAGAGTGAGATAACGAATAAACCTAGGATGGCGGCGATCTCCAACATTCTTGGCGGAATGATGGAAGTAAGAACCTGAAGCTTTGTACGATCCTTAATCATTTGGGCTTGAACCTCTGAAAACTGTTGTAGAAAT
>JBLHHI010000024.1:0-31326 GCA_047614125.1 Bacteroidia bacterium
GGAAGATGGGATCGATGGTATATCGTGTTAAATCACTTCCAAGACCAGAAGCCCGTTGGGGAGCCCTAGCAAGTGGATCATCAGCTCCAGGCGTTGCCATTACTGCTCAAAGCAGAATTGAAGCTACCATGGGAGATGGTTTTGTTTTCGAGAACATCAAATACACAGTAAATAGCTATCAATTTGTTTTTGCTCCCAAAAGGGGTGAAGCCTTTGTACGTAAATACAATGGTTCTACAATTAGTCAAGAAGCAAAAGGCATTATAGCAAAGAATGCTAAACGAGGTGATCGAATTATTGTTGATCAAATTCGAGCAACTGGACCAGATGGCGCACGTACACTTTTGCCAATTACACTTGAAATACAATAAATTAGTTTAATATTGCGTAGTATCCTTAAATTCAGTAAGCATATGAGAAACATTAAAAACCTGATTGTAGTTCTTCTCCTCTTTTGTTTTGCACTGCCCTTGGCAGCTCAAAGTGATATGGAAGACTGGACCTATGAAAAGACCGCTGTTAAGGAACGAAAGGTTATTCCACATCGTTATACCCGCGAAGGAAATGTGCGTTTTCACAAACGTATTCATCGCGTTATTGACACGAGAGAAAAGCAAAACCTTCCGATGCACTGGCCTAGAAATGCATTTTTCAATGTGATCTATGATGCTGCTACTGATCCGGATTCTCGATATGGAAATGTAACTCCTTACACTTCCGATTCACTTGATTTAGGTGGGCAATTCACCTTAGAGGAATTAGAAGGCAGAGGAGGTTACGAATTCATTACTTCGATTCCAGACCCAATGTATCCTGGCGAATACAAAGACACAACGATCATCGTGCCTTTCGAACCTCGAAACATTAAGAAGTATCGAATTATGGAAGATTGGATCTTCGATCATAATTACTCTGATTTTAGAGCAACCATTGTTGCCATCGCTCCTTTGTTTGAGCAGATGGTAAACGGAAGTTCAATTGGTGAAGCTAAGCTGTTCTGGGTGAAAATGGATGAATTTAGGCCGATCTTAGTAAATCAAGAAATCTTTAACCCATTCAACGATGCGTCTCGTTTGTCGTTCGATGATTGGTTTGAAATGCGAATGTTCTCTAGTTACATTGTTAAAGAGTCGAACGTTTGGGATTTAGATATTAAATACATGGAAGAATATGAGGACGACGGCTTAGCTGCTTTGCTGAAAAGCGAAGAAATTAAGAATGATCTTTTCATCTTTGAACATGATTTATGGGAATACTAAGTCCTCGAGTATAGAATTTTAAGGCCACTGGTAACTGTGGCCTTTTTTTGTGCTTGTATTTTCTAACGGTTTGAAATTCTGTTTGTTGAATAATAATCATGGTCATTTCTACGTATAAGAAGCATGAATGAATATAAGGGAACTACTTCGTTGCATTTTTTCTCATTTTTATTGTCTGCGTTTTTGGCGATCGATGCCATTGCCCAAAACAACTTGGAGGATTGGACGTACACAAAGCACGCCGTTAATGAACGAAAAGTAGTTCCACATCGTCCTTCTAGAGAGGCCAGCGTTCGTTTCAATAAGCGCATTGATCGAATTATTGACGTTCGTGAAAAACAAAACCTTCCTATGCATTGGCAACGAAATGCCCTATACGACATAATGTTTTGTGCAATGCGTGACCCCGATTGTACTTATGGCCCGTTAAACGTTTACACCAGCGACTCGTTGGACAAAGGACAGAAATATTCTAAGCAACAACTCGACTCATTGGGCTCAACCACCTATGTAACCTCTGTTCCATGCCCTGGCGGATACTGCGATACCACCATTTTTGTGCCGTTTGTTCCCCGCAACATTAAAAAATATAGAGTGGTGGAAGAATGGATCTTTGATCACACGTATAGCGACTATAGACCGTACATCATAGCCATAGCGCCCATGCACAGTCCTACGGCTGCAGGAATCCAATTAAACGAATCTGCTTTATTTTGGATTAAAATGGATGAGTTTAGACCCATATTAGTGAATCAAGAAATTTTTAATCCATACAACGATGCCGCTCGTTTATCTTTTGATGATTGGTTCGAAATGCGCATGTTTTCGAGTCACATTGTAAAAGAATCGAATGTTTTCGATTTGGACGTCAAGTATATGCCAGAGTTTGAAGATGATGGTTTGGCAGCACTTCTTCAAGCAGAAAAAATCAAGAACGATCTCTTTGTTTTTGAGCACGATCTTTGGGAGTATTAAAAGATTGAGCAACCTGACAGCTAATAACTTGAGTTGGATTAATCTTTTAAAATTCAGATTTGGATAGATGCCAAGTAGTGAGGCGAAAACAGGAAGGTTTATATTTATAAACCGACTGATTTCAACGAAGCTAATAGGGTTTTATATACAAAAGCTCGCATTTCACTTATGTGTGAAAAGCGATTTTCATCGTAAAAATTACTCGAAAGGGCCCGCCCTGTCTTCGCAATTTTCACTCGAAACTCACGGTCCACAAGCGATCTGAATTCAAAATATGAATCGAACTCAGGTTAATAAGTCGGGATCATATTGCACGGCATATTATTTAGCCAATATCCACGCGTAATTCATGGGTTTTTCGATTGTTCTCTACCTATGTTTGCGAAAAATATCGTACGATGAAACAAATAATAGAATGTGTTCCCAATTTTAGTGAAGGAAGAGATTTAGCCATAATTGCTCAGATTACCGCGGAAATAGAATCGGTTGAAGGAGTAAAATTGTTGGACGTAGATCCAGGTAAGGCAACGAATCGTACGGTTGTTACCATGGTTGGCGAGCCACAAGCCGTAATTGAGGCAGCGTATTTAGCAATCAAAAAAGCATCCGAACTCATTGACATGAGCAAGCACAGCGGTGAGCATGCACGAATGGGAGCCACTGATGTTTGTCCACTCATACCCGTTTCTGGAATTAGTTTGGAAGAAACCGCTCAATATGCCATAAGCTTGGCCAAAAGAGTTGGCGAGCTAAATACGATACCCATTTATCTATACGGAGCGGCTCAAAAGGACACGGCTAGAAGTGACTTATCGGTTATCAGAGCTGGTGAATATGAAGGTTTTTTCAGTAAGATAAAGGATCCTAAATGGAAACCCGATTTTGGACCCAGTGTTTTTAGTGCAACCGCAGGTGCCACTGTGATTGGTGCTCGGGATTTCCTGATTGCATATAACGTAAACCTCAATTCTGTTTCAACCAGAATTGCAAATAGAATTGCCTTCGATGTTCGAGAAGCGGGTCGAGTGGTTCGAAGCGGAAACCCATATACCGGTCCCATTCAAAAAGACGAGAACGGTGAAGATGTAAGAATTGCTGGCGCGTGTAAAGCAGTAAAGGCAGTTGGATGGTTTATTGAAGAATACGGCGTGGCACAAATTTCAGCCAACTTAATGAACTTTAATATTACTCCAATTCACGTATTTTTTGATGAAGTTGAAAAAAGCGCGTTGAGTAGAGGGGTTCGAGTAACCGGCAGTGAGTTGGTGGGCTTGATACCATTGCAAGCGCTTCTAGACGCTGGAATTCATTACTTGCAAAAGCAAGGCCGATCGATTGGGGTAAGCGAGTCGGAGCTCATTCACATAGCGGCAAAATCGTTGGGATTAGACGAATTAGTAAAATTTGATCCAAAGAAAAAAATAATTGAATACGCCATGCAAGATGTTGACCATGAACGTTTGGTGAACATGTCGTGTAAAGAATTTGCCAATGAGACAGCAGCCGAAAGCATGGCTCCCGGTGGAGGATCCATATCGGCCTATGTCGGTACTTTAGGCGCTGCGCTCGCTTCTATGGTAGCTAACTTAAGCGCTGATAAAAAAGGTTGGGAAGAAAAAACGGAGACGTTTTCTACCTGGGCCGCCAAAGCACAATCTATAAAAAAGGAGTTGTTGTTTTTGGTGGATGAAGATACACGATCGTTTAACAGCATCATCAATGCCATACGGCTTGCCAAAGACAGTGAAGAAGAAAAGGCGGTTCGTAAACAAGCCATTTTGGATGCATCCATTTATGCATCCGAAGTTCCATTAAAGGTGATGTCGACCGCACATAAAGGATTTGAGTGCATCGACTTTATGCTGAAAAACGGTAATAAAAGTTCGATTACCGACGCCGCGGTTGGTGCCCTATGCTTACTTACCGCCATTGAAGGCGCATATATGAATGTGTGTGTTAATGTTAAGGATCTTTCGGATCAAGAAGTGGCAAAAGTATTGAAGGACAAGGCAACAGCAATCTTAGATTCAGCGAAGAAAGAAACCGATCGGGTAAAAGAATATACGTATAAGGTAATTCTTGTCTAATGGAGCGTTTTAACTACTTTTTAATTCTTCCTGACTAATTCCTCGCATCTTGCAAAAAATGTCGACGATGTTTTGATGGCTGGGCACCTTGTCTTTGAAATATACCACGATGTCGGATTTTTCTTTGTCTGTTGCTTCAAACTGATTTAGGATGTTGAGCAAGTGCATCTTCATGTGACCTTTTTGAATCCCGGTTGTAGTGAGGGATCGAATGGCGCTGAAGTTTTGTGCCAATCCAGCAACGGCTGTAATTTGCATCAGCTCTTCGGCATTGGGTTTGCCAAGCAATTCATGCGCAAATTTAACCAATGGGTGCAAGGTGGTAATTCCACCAACGGTTCCAAGCGACATGGGTAGTTCAATGTAAAAAGTAAATATGCCTTCTGATACACTTACATGCGTTAAGCTGCGATATTGCCCATCTTTGGCGGCGTAGGCATGTGCGCAGGCTTCAACAGCCCTAAAATCGTTGCCAGTAGCAACTACTACGGAATCGATTCCGTTCATAATTCCTTTATTGTGCGTTACCGCCCGATAGGGCTCAATTTCGGCCACGTGAATCGCTCGAACAAATTTCTCGCAAAATTCTTCCGCCCCAAGACCACTTCCTTCCACCAACTTCTCAATCGGACAGCTTACTTCTGCTCGAACCAAGCACTCTGGTGTGTAGTTGCTTAAGATGCACATGATAACATCCACTTCTTTATCGGAACCGCTCAAGTGCGAATTCGACACTACCTCATCTTGTAAGATGTTTGACCAAGCTTCTAAAATGGTATTGATGAAGTTTGCCCCCATCGAATCACACGTTTCGAAACTTCCTTTTAATTGATAGTAATTTGGTTCTAAATCCGACTTATTAATTAACTCAATATCTAATATACCACCACCACGTTTTCGCATATTTTGGGTAATGTCGGAGGTTTCGTCAATAAACTTATGTTTTATACTGGCAAAGAAATTTTCCAATTTAGTAAAGTCCTGTCCTCTCCAAACAAAGTGAACATGTCCAATCTTTGTAGTTGAAATGACTTGAGCCTTAAACCCACCTTTATCTGCCCAAAAATTACCAGCCTTTGCCATGGCAGCAACTACCGAACTTTCTTCAATGGCCATTGGCAGGCAATACATCTTGCCATTTATTAAGAAGTTGGGAGCAACGCCAAAGGGAAGGTAAAAATTGGTAAGCGTATTTTCGATCAGCTCGTCGTGGAGTTTTTGCAATCGTTCATCATCATTCCAATATTTCTTTAAGGTTTCTAAGGCCAGTTCAGGTTGGATGAAATAGTTTTCAATCAACCATTCTATCTTACCTTGCTTGGTAAGCTTACTAAACCCTTTTATTACCGGAGTTTTCATGTTATTTCTTAATTGTTAAATATTGGTTGGCTAAACGCAAACCGGCAACTTGTTTTTCAAGGTACTCTTCCACTAATTCTTGGCTAACCAAAGCGGGTTTCAAAAGTGCACTGGCCTGGCCATATATGGAAGGTGCTTTTAAACTTTCCATGTAATAATATCCATCCAAAAAGCTCTGAACTCCACCGGATATGATGAAACTCTTTACATTAATATCTGATTCAACTTCAATCAAGCGATTTATATCCAAAATCATCTCATCGGCAGTATGACCAAGCTTTGCCAAATCTTGATAGCTGTTTACCGATTGCTGATCGGAACGCAAAAGTTCTAGAATGGCAAAATTTGTTCCTCCAAATGCTCCAAAATCAATGGCATCTAAAGGAAGGCGCATCAACTCTTCTAAGCTTTTTGGGCCAAAACCTTGCCCTACTTCTTTAATTATCAGCGGTTTGTCTAAAACATCCAAAAGTTTTTTGATCGTCTCAATTGGCGGATGTGAAATCCGATCTCCTTCCGGTTGCAACCATTCTTGCAAAGGGTTAACATGAACAATGAGCCCATCGGTTTCTGTTTTGTCGATTAATTCTATGATTTGCGATTGGGTGCCGGCCTCCAACATTTGCTCAACTTGCGCAATGCCTAGGTTTGCGAATAAAGGAGCTTCATCTCCAATGTATGTACGCAACTGGAAATCACGTAAAAAGTCGTCACTGCCTAGAAGTATTCTGCATGAACCTAAGCCCATTCCCAATCCAAACTTACCACAAGCCAGTGCAAGATTTTTATTGATTTTACCCGCATGCTGAGCACCACCAGTCATGCTGCTGGCCCAAATTGGGTTGCGCATTTTTTTGCCTAAAAAATTAAAAGGTTGGCTTTCGGCTTGGGGATGAGCGTAAAGCATGGGTTCGTAATTGAAACGACGATCATTTGCCGACACTTGCGATTCGAGTGCGAGCTGAATGTGGTCTGCTTTACGTTGTGAAGTTTCTTCTTGTGACAAGGGTTTGCTATCAGGGGTCAAAAATAAATCAAATTTCACTAGGGTCTAGCAGTGCAGCACAGCGATGGTTTGCATTTATTGAAATTGCCAATTTCTGCAGATGTAATTGCACCTCAACCTCGTCTCCACGATTGCTGCTCTTTGGCTTAACAAATTTGCCGACTTTTGCACCTTTAATTGAAAACCCATAATGGATTTTAACGAAGGAGCCTTTATTCAAATCGATAAACCACTTACATGGACTTCTTTCCAAGTAGTAAAAAAAATACGCTACTTAACAAAGGCCAAAAAGGTTGGCCATGCGGGCACCTTAGATCCATTGGCATCGGGCTTACTTATTATATGCACCGGGAAATTTACCAAGAAAATAGACCAATATCAGGCTCAAGATAAAACATATACAGGCACTTTTAAGATTGGGGTTAGAACCGCTTCCTTTGATGCAGAAACTCCGGAAGAGGACGAGCATGATATTTCGAAAATCACCAACCAAGAGGTAGAAAATGTTGCCAAATCATTTGTTGGTGAATCTCAACAAATTCCACCCATTTATTCTGCGCTTAAGGTAGGAGGTAAGCGCGCATATGCTCTGGCACGTGCTGGAGAAGAAGTTGTTATGAAGCCTCGAACCGTAAACATCAATGAATTTAAAATTACCAGGATTGCGCTTCCAGAGGTTGATTTTGAAATAAGTTGCACCAAGGGTACATACATTCGGTCCATAGCTCGTGATTTTGGTAAAAAATTGGGAGTGGGAGCTTATTTGTCTGCCCTTCGAAGAACCAAGATTGGAGAATACTCCGTGTCGGATGCAAAGAGTATTGAAGAATTTGAAAATTTTATTCATTCTTTAAAAGACGAGTCAAATTCCTGACTTTTAATAAAACGTATATTCGCCAATCGATGCAAATTGTTAGGGATTTAACTCATTTCAAAACCAAGGGTAGTGTGGTGCTAACGCAAGGCACCTTTGATGGTGTGCACCTAGGCCATCAAAAAATTCTCTCACGTATGGTTCAACGCGCAGAAGAATTAAAAGGGGATTCAGTAATCCTCACCTTTTATCCGCACCCCAGATTAGTGCTTTACCCAGATGACAATGAGCTGAAGTTAATAACCAGCTTAGAAGAAAAAGCGCAATTGATGGAGAATTTTGGCATTGACACGTTGGTTGTTTTGCCGTTTACAAAAGAACTTAGCCGCATTTCACCGAGCACGTACATACATGATATATTAATTGAAGCACTTCAAGTTCATACCTTTATCATTGGATATGATCATCGTTTTGGACGTAACCGAGAAGGTTCGATTAGCGATTTGAGGCGGGCACAAAACGATCATTCGTTTGCCTTAGAAGAAATTTCAGAGAAAGACGTTGATAATTGCATAATCAGTTCAACAAAGATCAGAACTGCAGTATTGGATGGGGACATGCCCCTGGCGCAGCGTTTTTTGGGCCGGTATTTTAATCTTACTGGAAATGTAGTGAGCGGCAAGCAGCTTGGAAGAAAGCTTGGTTTCCCCACCGCAAACATAGTTATCAACGATTTGTACAAAATTATACCCGGAAATGGGGTATACGCCGGCTTGGTAGAGCATGCTGGTGTTACCTATAAGGCCATGATTAATGTAGGATCAAAACCTACCTTGAACGAGGATGTTATTGGTATTGAGGCACATATGTTTAATTTTAGTGAAGACATTTATGGACAAGAAATAAAAATTTTGTTCGTTGATAAACTACGAGAACAGATTAAATTCGCATCGGTTGGCAACTTATCTGAACAATTGACTAAAGATAAGAGCCATGCCCTTGAAATATTATTATTAGAGTGAAAAGAAAAGTATTCATTTCGATTTGTATCATGTGCTTATTTCTTGGCGCGAATGCGCAGGATTTGGCCATGTGGCAAGGTGCTGCTCACTTTGATGAAGAAGAGAAAATCGAAGCTGCTGATAGCATTGATGATGAAAGTGAGCTTTTTAAAGAAATTAATTGGTGGGATTTCGATACGGCCCTCATACCGTGTCACGATTCATATTGCTACAGCTGGGATTCTCTCAATGTAGATGGCCCAAGATTGAGCAACCTGGATAGTATTCTAGGGGTTACCATAGCACTTACGGAGCACGACTGTGGTTACGTGCACCCTTGTTCTGGTAAAATTAACAGTGATTTTGGTTGGAGATCATACCGAATGCATAATGGTATTGACATTGATTTGGAAACTGGAGATCCAATTTGTGCAGCATTTGATGGCGTTGTACGCATTGCAAAGTACAATTATGGTGGGTATGGAAATTATGTAATGATACGTCATTACAATGGCCTTGAAACCCTTTATGGGCATCTTTCCGATCGTTTCGTATTTCCAAATCAAACGGTTCGAGCGGGCGATATTATTGGGTTGGGTGGCAGTACCGGAAGATCATCCGGACCGCATCTTCACTTTGAGGTTCGATATAAAGGAATTCCCATCGATCCAAATAAGATTATTGAGTTTGACTCAAATGCATTAAGGATGGATTCAGTTTACTTATCGCTTTCCGACTTTTCGCCACCGCACCCATCTAAAATGGCAAGTCCACGATCTACCTCTTCTAAAGTATATCATAAAGTACGTTCAGGAGATACCTTATGGGCCATATCCCGACGACACGGCACTACGGTAAGTCGAATTTGTAGGTTAAATGGCATCAACGAAAACAAAGCCTTGCGCGTTGGTCAAACCTTGCGCATCCGCTAGGCATCTGAATTGAGCATCTTCAATTAGGCCTAATTATTTATTTCAAAAAATTTTCGGAATGCGAATTACTTCCACTGCAGTGTATTGATCATTCGAACAATATCTTCTTTCAAATAATCAAATACTGGAGCTACCGAATCTGTTTTGGTGTGCTCGTCGAAATAAAAAGCACCGCGTAAGAAGTGCGACTCATTATCGGTAATGTAAAAGTTAAAAGGTGTGGCTGTTTCGCCATATAAATCGTAAACGATTCCATAATTTCCAGAAGTCGTATCAATAATTTCTGTTTCATTAATCACATCGGCCTTTATGTTGTTTTTCATGGCCAGCTTATAGGCTTCTTCTGTAAGCGTATTCAGCTCATCTTGATCTGCTACTTTCTTATAACTTAAATAGATGGTTGCATTAAATTGTGAGTACAGTAAATTGTACCAACAAGGTTCACTTCCTTCGGATGTATCGAGCTGCATTTGAGCGTATTGAGGTATCTCAAAGGTGAAGTGGCAATGTTCAGAAAACGAGTGATATTCTTTAGCAGGGAAGTGGATGCGTGGATATCCGTGGGGTTTCGGAGTATAGGTTTGGCATCCAAGACCAAAAAAAAGGATTGCCACGAATAGAATTGATTGTTGTGCCGTTTTCTTCATGCTGTGCTTAACACGTAAAAATTTAATCGGTAGTATCATCTGTCAAGGTCCGATCGAAGGCTTCGGAAGTTACAGGTTGATGAACAACCTTAATTCGCTTAATTCTTCGAGCGTCTGCACTTTCTACTTTAAAATGAAAATCTCCCAGCTGCAAAGCGTCTCCTCGCTTTAATATATCTCGATTTATTTCCAGAAGCATCCCTGCTAAAGTTTCTGCTTCTCCCTTAATTTCCTCGAAGAAGTCGGTGCGCAAATCAAATATTCTACACAAGTCGGTGAGCAAGATCTTGCCTTCAAAGATGTAGGTGTTGTCATTGAGTTTTGAATAAACCAATTCATCCTCATCAAATTCGTCTTTTAGGTCGCCAAAAATTTCTTCCAAAACATCTTCCATAGTTACAATGCCGGAGGAGCCACCGTATTCATCCACTACAACTGCCATGTGAATTCTCTTCTCCTGAAATTCGGCCAACAAATCATCAATTTTTTTATTTGCCGGTACAAAAAATGGAGGTCGAATTAGATTGAGCCACGGCTCGTTTTGAACGCCTGTTAGCAAGGGGAGTAGGTCTTTGATATAGAGAATGCCGATGATGTTGTCGAAGTTTTCAGTAAAAACAGGCAATCTAGAATATCCTAAATTTTGTACTGCCTTAAAGAGATCCTCTTGTGAGGTGTTGCTGTCTAAAGCGCTTACATCAATGCGCGATCGCATAATCTGCTTAACGCTTATGTTGCCATAATTTACCAAGCCTTTTAAAATGTTCTTCTCTTCAATGTTATCATCTTCCGAGGCAATCTCAATCGCCTGATTAAGCTCTTCCAACGAAACATTATCGGGTTGTTTTTTAATTCTCCGATCAATGAGTTGAGTGCTCTTCGTTAACATCCAAACAAAGGGCAACAGAAGTTTACCGGAATAAAAGAGTGGGATGGAGGTGAGGCGGACGAGTTTAAGGTTGTTTTGGGTGGCATAAATTTTGGGAATTACCTCTCCAAACAACACCAACATAAAGGTTATTAATACAACTTGAAATGTAAATCTAATCCATTCGGCTACCTCACTGCCTAGAATTATCCAAACATTATTTAAGAGGTAGGCAGAAAGAATGATTATGGAAATATTAATAAAATTATTCAGTATTAATATCGTGGCTAATAGCCTTCTTGAAGCAACTAAACGATCGGGTTCATTGATTAAACGCAAAGCAAAGATTGCAGATTTAGAGCTTGTTTCAGATTCCAATACCTTTACGTCGGTTGGCGAGAGACTAAAAAATGCATTTTCTGAACCAGATACCAATCCAGAGACAACAATTAGTACCACTAAGAGAAACAACAAAGGCACGATTACCGAACCGGTATCCGCAACCGTTTGAATGGTTAGAATTAGCAATGAAAGCGTCTGTTCGGGTTCTCCTTCCAATCTTTATTTATTAAAAAGGTAGATCATCATCCTTACTTATAGGCGGAAAATCTGATGTTTGATTTCGGGCATCGTTACCGTTATCAGCACTTTTTACAGCAGTGCTTCCAGCATCTTCATCCGATTCATCTCGAGCAGAACCCAACAATTGCATGGTAGTTGCCCGAATTCGTGTGCTGTATCGTTCAATACCCTCTTTATCGGTATAATGATCGGTCTTTAATTTCCCTTCAATGTAAACTTGACGACCCTTCGACAAATATTTTTCTGCAACCTTGGCCAAGCCATCCCACATTTCTATCCGATGCCACTCCGTTTGGGTAACCTTGTTTCCTTGCTTATCTGTATATGACTCGTTGGTGGCAATGTTAAAATTGGCTACAACACGATTCCCATCCAAGTATTTAACTTCTGGATCAGCGCCTAAGTTTCCTATTAAAATAACCTTATTGATTGCCATAATTACCAGTGCTCTTATTGAATTCCCAGACCTTCGGCTTCGTCATCCAAAAATCGTTTGATGATGATTGGAATGGCCAAGTCTTTTAGAATTTTGTCAAAACTTACTTCAAAGGTATTTGATTTAGGTCGCATTTGAAATGAATCCACTCCAACCAACCAAAAATATATGCTAAGATCTTGATGACTAAGCAGATGGCGATAACATTTGGTTTTACGAATTTGTTGAATTTTTACAAAATCTTGGTCTAGATAAATACCGGTGTTCAACATCTTATAAAAATCCGTCTCATCTTGCTTTGCTTCAATTAAAGGGAATTGATACAAGTTGTGCCATATACCAGATTTGTGCCTTTTTTCTATGTAGGTGTTCCCATGCGCATTAACAATAACAAGGTAATTAAGAATGCGCTTGGTTCTAGCCGTCTTAGGTGCCTTAACGGGTCGTTGTGCAACTGTATCCATTCGATGGGATAGACAGTGCGGCTGTAAGTCGCATTGCGCACAATTGGGCTTACCAGGTTTGCACTGCAACGATCCAAATTCCATCATCGCTTGGTTGTGATTACCTGGATGTTTCTTCGGAAGCAGTTCGTAGGCCAAGGTTGAAATAATCTTTTGCCCTTGGCTGGAGTCAATCGGTTCGGAAACATTGAAGAGTCTTGACAATAATCGATTTACATTTCCATCGATTACAGCCTTGTTTTGGTTAAAGGCAATGGAAGCTATGGCGGCGGCAGTATAGGGCCCAATTCCAGGAAGTTTTAATAATTCGTCGTAACTTTCTGGGAAGGTTCTTGAAGGGCTATTTGCAACCATTTTTGCTGCTTTTAGCATGTTGCGAGCTCGAGAATAATAACCCAGGCCTTGCCATAACTTAAGAATTTCATCTTCAGATGCTTGAGCAAAATCGTGTAAGGTTGGATAGGCTTGAATAAAAGCTTTGTAATAGGGTAGGCCTTGATTAATTCGAGTTTGTTGAAAAATTATTTCGCTTAACCATATTTCGTAGGGCAATTTGTTTTCTCGCCAAGGCAAATTGCGTTGATTTATTTGGTACCAAGAAGCTAAAATGGTTGAGACAGGGTGCATGCGTTCAAAAAAATGTCGATAAATGTTTATAAAGATTCGAAAGTGTTGAATTATTATCTATAATTGCATTTAATATTCTTGGCAAAGATTGGATAATTAAATAGAATGCAATGACTAAAGCAGAAGTAATCAACGAAATCGCCGAACGAACAGGAATCGAAAAAAACGAAGTTCAACAATCTGTTGAAGTATTCTTCAAGGTAGTGAAAAACTCACTGAGCAAAGGAGAAAACGTTTACTTCAGAGGATTTGGAAGTTTTACCTTAAAGAAAAGAGCTAAGAAGGTAGCTCGTAACATTTCCAAGAATACACAAATCACTATTCCCGAGCACTTTATCCCTAAATTTAAGCCTGCCAAGACTTTTGTTGACAAGGTGAAAAAGAGCGAGGATGTGAAGAATCTTCTATAACCCTTGTTCAATAAACAACATTGTCCATAAAAAATATTGTACCAGCGCTTTTCGTCGGATTGGGATTGACTTTAACTATTTTACTTGTAGTTCGATCTTGGCAAACGCCAAAGTCTACATTAGAAATTACCACGACTAATGATCCGACTTCAAACATTCACCTTGCTGTATTAAGTCAAGATTCCGTTCGGTTGTCAAATTTTATTTCTTCAGATTCTTTGCTTTCTGGTTCGTTAAGTTCAGCACAAGAGGTGTTCGATTATGGCCTTCCAAAAGGAATGATTTCGATGGATCAGCAAGCACTTTTTGCGCGCAGAAAGATTGAGGAGGCTGTGGACAATGAAGGCATTATGGGTGGGGTTCGCATCTTGTTGGGTTTGGTTGCTTCCGATTCTAACCACGTGCTGGCCATTCAAACATTAGCAGAAATGTCGGTTCGAAGTGGACAGGCAGAAAAAGCAATCAAAAGATATCAAAAATTGTTAACTTTGCAGCCCGAAAACGTTGAGTTTAAGCGGGTTTTACAAGATTTACAAAATTAATGAGCTTAAAATCATGCACTTATGAAAAAGTAAGATGCAATTTACGCTTCGTTAGAATAAAATATATAAAGAAAAATTATGCCCAGCGGAAAAAAAAGAAAGCGACATAAGATCGCTACGCACAAGAGAAAAAAGCGATTGAGAAAAAATCGTCATAAGAAAAAATAATTAATACCCTACCTTGGCAAACGAGTTGATCATTGATTTCAGCTCTGCGGGTGAGAGGATAGCACTACTCCAAGATAAAAAGCTGGTTGAATTGCACCAAGAGGATTTCTCCTCGAAGTTTTCGGCCGGTGATATATATGTTGGAACGGTAAAAAAATTTAAACAAGAGCTGAACGCTGCCTTCGTTGACGTTGGTTATCAGCGAGATGCTTTTCTGCATTATCAGGACATGGGTCCCAATATTCGGTCGCTTCTTAAGCTAACCCGAATGGCTACCAATGGAACTATGAAGTCGGGTGATTTAACCGATTTTAAGATCGAACCTGAGACTGTGAAAACAGGAAGGATTATTGACGTTTTGAAAAAAAGTCAGTTGATTCTTGTTCAAATTGCTAAAGAACCTATCTCATCCAAAGGGCCCAAATTGAGCACGGAAGTCTCAATTGCAGGCAAGTATTTTATACTTGTCCCGTTTATATCTACGGTTACGATTAGTAAAAAGATAGAACACCCCGAAGAGCGCCAGCGCCTTCGAAACCTCTCTATGACCTTAAAAGGCGCAAACTATGGCTTAATATGCCGTACTGCAGCCGAAGGCAAGAATGTTCAGGATCTTCACAAAGATCTCATCGAGCTTCAAACGAAATGGAATACCTTAATTGCAAATCTCAAGAATGCAAAATCCGGTGACTTAATTTTAGGCGAAAATAGAAGAAGCCAAATGGTGCTTCGCGATTTGTTAAGCCAAGAATTTACTTCGATTGTTACCAATGATAAAGACTTTTTCGAGGAGTTAAAAACGTACATTAGCACGTTGTCTCCTGAGCTTGTAAAGGTGATGAAGCTTTATAAGGGGAAAGAGCCAATTTTTGCTCAATTTGGTCTTGACAAACAAATAAAAATGTTGTTTGGAAAATCCGTTGCGTTGCAAGGTGGCCCCTATCTAATTATTGAGCACACCGAAGCGCTTCACGTTATTGATGTTAACAGCGGAAATAAACAGCGTACAGGTGATGCCAGCAATTATTCTCTTCAAGTAAATGTTGAAGCTGCAAAAGAAATTGCCCGTCAATTGCGCTTGCGCGATATGGGTGGCATCATCGTAATCGATTTCATTGATTTGCGCAACCCGGGTCACAAAAAGGAGTTGTGGGATGCGCTTAAGACTGCAATGAGCGAAGATCGAGCCAAGCACACCATCTTACCAATGAGTAAGTTTGGGTTGGTTCAAATTACAAGACAGCGGGTTCGTCCGGAAATGAACATTATTACGGCCGAAGTTTGCCCGATGTGTAAAGGTGAAGGAAAGGTGGAAGCCTCAATTCTGTTAACCGATGAAATTGAAAATAGATTGGAGCAAATTTTAAAATTTGCTACCCATAAGAAAATAGAATTGGTTACTCACCCCTTTGTAGCGGCCTTTTTCAAAAAAGGAATTTACAACAGACCGATGCAATGGTGGGTTAAATACAAATCCTGGGTTACCGTTCGATCCGATTCAAGTTACCATTATGGGGAGTATCATTTCTTTGATGCATCCGAAGAAGAGATCGTCGTTTAAGATGGCTATTATGGTGCTTTCGGTCGGAAAAACAGTTACACCCTTTGTTTTCGATGGTTTGGTGGTCTTTCTCAAGCGAATGCAGAAATACCCTAAAATTTCTTGGGTTGAATTGCCGGAATCAAAAAAGACAAAATCGGCAAGTGTTCAAGATCGCAAGGCTGCCGAGGCTGAAATGATTTTAAACAAGTTAACACCGAATAGTTTTGTGGTTGGCTTGGATGAAACTGGAAGCATGTTTTCGAGCATAAACTTTTCTTCTAAATTAAACGATTGGATGTCAAATCATGCGGATTTGATTTTTATCATTGGAGGCGCATATGGCTTTCATAAGAGCGTTTATGAACGTATGAATAGTACTCTTTCTTTGTCAAAAATGACCTTTACGCATCAAATGGTACGTTTATTGTTCATGGAACAATTATATAGAGCTTTTACCATTTTACGAGGAGATCCATATCATAACGAATAGATGATGTGTAAAAGAATTGGATAAGTGTGACAAAGTTCTGGACGAATTGTGATAAACTATTTTATGTTTGCATCGTTTGTAAAGAGCGGTGCGAATAATATAATAAGCGTCTCAATAATAAATATTAACAATGGCAGACAGAAAAACAAAGCAAGGTAGACCAGCAACTAAACCAGTTGAAAAGAGAAAAGCCTACTATGTTACCGTGAAGGTGATTAACACCATGAACAATACTTCAAGTAATGTTCTTATCAGCAGAGATACAAAAGCCGAAATTAAGCAACTGCTTCGCCACTCGAAGCAAGATGTTGAGTTTTTAGGATATTGGAATGGCAAGCAATACGAAAAAGTGAGCCTGAATTAAAGAAATATGACTAAGATTAGAAAGGAGCGTACAGTAACCGTACGCTCCTTTTTTTTGCCTTTGCGGGAATATGTTTCATCTTTTAGCCAACAATTCTGGCTTTTGTGTTTATGTTCTTTTTTTTACTTCTTTAGCTTTAATTTAATAATACCTCAACTATCCGAGGTAATCTCGGATCTTGGAGGTGCAGGCTATAAAGGACTCATCTTTGGTATTTTTGCCTTATCGGCACTCATATCTCGTCCATTTAGCGGCAAATTGGTTGACCATATTGGCCGAAAGCCCGTCATCTTGACAGGCATTAGCATTGCAATTGCGGTTACTTTTTTATACCCGTTTGTTGGTACCGTATTTGGTTTTCTTGTATTGCGCTTTGCACATGGATTTTCTGCTGGATTTGCTCCTACAGGCACCACTGGCGCCGTAGCCGATTTGGTTCCAAGCCATCGTCGAGGCGAGGCAATGGGCATGCTGGGCATGCTTAATAACGTTGGCATGAGCATAAGTCCGGCCTTTGGTAGCGAAGTGGCAATTGCTTTTGGTAATACGTGGATGTTTATCAGTTCTTCGGCCTTTGCTGTACTCGCTCTTTTGCCCTATTTCTGGCTAAAAGAATCTGGACCGAAACAGGAGAAATTTAGATTGAAGCACCTTTTGATAAAGGTGGAAGACTTGTTTGAACCTCTGGTGAAAAAACAAGGGCTGATAATGGTTCTTTCCGTGATAACCTTTGGGGCCATCATTACCTTGGTGCCCGATATGTGCGATGCCTATGGGATAAAACGCAGAGGGTACATTTTTACCGCCATCACCATTCCTTCAATAGCTATGCGCTTGTTTAGCGGTAAATGGAGCGATGTGTTTGGAAGAGAAGTCGTAATGGTTGTTGGCTTATCGCTACTGATCGTATCCAATATCTTGTTTGCCATGGTGGAAGGCCCGTTAAGCTTTTTTACTGCTGCCGTGGTTTTTGGTTTATCGACAGGAGTTAATTCACCAACCATTTTTGCTTGGGTAGTGGATAAGGCAAATCCAAAATTTTTGGGAAGAGGTATTTCAACTTTATTCATTTGCCTTGAGTTGGGCATCATCATCGGTTCGGTGGGGTCGGCATTCGTATATAACAACAACCCGAACAATTTTAAATTCGCTTTTTTGTTTTGCTGTATATTCAGCTTTGGAGCGTTGTATGTTGTTTGGAAAGCCTTCCGAAAATCCAAATAGTCTATTTATAATTATTCTAAATAGGGCAATCCATGTTCAATCCCTTGTGCAATGGGCTTGCACGCTCAAATACCTGTGCGTAAAGCGTGTATAAATTTCCTATATTTTGAATGGTAAAACCCCCAAAACACTAATTTTGCACCCGTTTGCAAATGCAGCATGGTATGAGTAAAGTGTTTAGAATTAAAAAAGGGAAAGACATTCCTTTAGATGGTTTGGCAGCAAAGAGCCTACAAGGTAATAAGATGCCCAGTTCCGCAGCCCTTAAGCCCACCGATTTCCGAAATCTAATTCCAAAGCTTGAGGTTAAAGCTGGAATGGAAGTAAAGGCTGGGGATGTATTATTTTATGATAAATCGAATCCTCAGATAAAATTCACCTCTCCTGTTAGTGGAGAAGTGGCCGAGGTGGTTCGAGGTGAGCGCAGAGCCATTCAAGAAATTCGAGTTTTGTTGGATCAAAACATAGGCTACAAAGCTTTTGATACGGGTTCTGCAAATTCTCGAGAAGGCGCAAAAGAACTGCTCTTAGATTCTGGATTGTGGCCATTTATGGTTGAGCGACCCTTTGGTGTTATTGCTAACCCCGATGAAACGCCAAAGGCAATTCACATATCTTGCTTCGATTCATCTCCACTCGCACCCGATTATACCTTTACATTAGAAGGGGAGTCAGCAGCTTTTGCTCGAGGCATCAGCTTGTTAAAACTATTGACAAATGGCGCAGTTCATATTAACGTTGATGGAAGCAAGCCAAAACCATCTTTTATTTCTGATGCAAAGGGTGCAATCATATCCGAATTTATTGGGCCACACCCGGCAGGCTTGGTTGGGGTCCAAATTCATCACATTGATGCCATAAATAAAGGAGACATAGTATGGACTTTGAATCCACAATCCGTTGTGTTTATAGGTCGTTTAATGATCAATGGGCACGTTGATCTGCGTAAAAAAATTGCGGTTGCTGGATCACAAGCGAACAATCCTTCCTATGTAGAAACCATTCATGGTGCAAACATCGAAAACTTGGTTGGGAAACTTAAAGAAGGCAATACACGGATAATTAGCGGAGGAATTTTAACAGGTACCAAAATCGGTTCAAAAGGATATTTGGGCTTTCACGACAATGGAATATTGGCCATTCCCGAAGGAGATCATTTTGAGTTCTTAGGATGGTTGTTCCCTTCGTATGCTCGACCTACGATCAGCAATTCATTGCCAATTTCTAAGTTTTTAAAGAAGAGTTTTGCGGCCAATACAAACATGCACGGTGAAGAGCGCGCATTTGTTGTTTCTGGCGAATATGAGAAAGTACTTCCAATGGATATTCTTCCAGTTCAATTGCTAAAGGCAACACTGGCGCAAGATCTAGAGGCCATGGAGAACTTGGGGATATACGAAGTGATTGAAGAAGATTTGGCGCTGTGCGAGTTTGTTTGTACTTCAAAAATTGAAGTTCAACAAATATTGAGCGATGGTATTAAATTAATGGAAGAGGAGTCATAAAATTAAACATGAAGTTTTTACGAAATACGCTTGATAAAATAAAGCCAAACTTTGAGAAAGGTGGGAAGTTGCACTTCCTACATTCGAGTTTTGATGCTTTTGAAACCTTCCTGTTTGTTCCCAACCACACTACCAAAAAAGGAGCACACATTCGGGATGGAATTGACCTAAAACGAACCATGTTTTTTGTGGTACTCGCGCTCATTCCATGTACAATTTTTGGAATGTGGAATGTTGGTTATCAGCATTTCCAGTTTTTGGGTCAAGAATCTACCTTACTTGAGAACTTTATCTATGGATCGCTCAAGGTGCTTCCAATCATTATCGTTTCGTACGTGGTTGGACTTGGAATTGAATTTGCTTTTTGTCAAATCAATGGCCATGCGGTAAATGAAGGATTTTTAGTTTCTGGAATGTTAATTCCACTCATCTTGCCAGCAGACATCCCATTGTGGATGGTTGCTGTAGCTACTGCCTTTGCCGTAATTGTTGGCAAAGAAGTATTTGGCGGAACTGGCATGAATATTTTAAACCCTGCGCTCACAGCTCGAGTATTTTTATACATTGCCTATCCAGGAGAAATGGCTGGAGAAATTTGGACTTCCGGGGTAGATGCTGCATCGGGTGCCACCTATCTTGGAGTTTTAGGAAGCGGCGAACTGGAAGCTATGCAATCACTTACCGTTAATACTTACGATGCCTTCATGGGCTTTATACCGGGCTCTATTGGGGAAACTTCCGCTTTGATGTGTTTAATAGGAGCAGCCTTTTTAATTGTAACCGGCATTGGTAGTTGGAGGATTATGCTGTCTACCGCGGTTGGAGCCCTTCTAATGGGCGGAATATTAAACATGGTTGGCGGCAACCCGTACTACGATCTTCCAGCATTTCAACATTTAATTATTGGTGGATTTGCATTTGGGGCTGTGTTTATGGCCACGGATCCAGTATCTGCTGCTCAAACCGCTACAGGTAAAATTGTTTACGGCTTACTCATAGGTATCTTAACAGTATTGATACGAGTATTCAACCCAGCTTATCCTGAAGGAATTATGTTCGCCATACTTTTCATGAACGTAATGGCTCCTTTGGTAGATTATACAATTGTTAACGCAAACATTAAAAGAAGATTAAATCGTGTCAAAGCTTAATAAAAATTCAGAAAGCTACATCTTTGGTTTTGCCCTAGTGGTTATCATCTTATGTGGCGTATTACTTTCAACTGTTTCTGGTGCATTGGCAGAGAAACAGAAGGAAGAGCGAGAGCTCGAACGAATGCGGTTTATTCTAAAATCTGCCTTAGATGGAGAACGAATTGATACGCTCAGCAAGCCATCTGTTGCTCTTTTGTACGGCAAAATTGTTAAAGAATCCGTTTTGAATCAAAATGGGGAAGTGGTTGAAGGAAAGATGGTAAATGAGGTTGTTGTTGCAAAAGAGTATAAAAAATTGGATAAACAAGGGAAGCTCAATGAGGATATAATGTACTTACCACTGTATACAGTGATGAGCGAAACCAATGTAGAGGAGATTAGTTCGTATGTTGTTCCAACATTTGGTTACGGTCTTTGGGATAATATTTGGGCTTATGTAGCCATCCAAAAAGATTTTAACACCATTCAGGGCGTTGTATTGGATCACAAGGGCGAAACGCCTGGTTTGGGAGCTCGAATAACGGAAGATAAAGTTCAAAACCGGTTTCAAAACAAGAAGATATACGACGAGAACCAAAACCTTGTTTCCGTTAAAATGATGAAGGGTGAAAACACAACGGATTACTCAGATAAACCACACAAAGTTGATGGACTATCTGGAGCCACACTTACCGCCAACGGGGTAAGCAAGATGTTTGCAGTTTATTTGAAACTGTACGAGCCATACATCCAAAAAAATAAAAATTAGCCTGAGCGTTATGAGTACAGAAACTATAAGCACAGTGGTAGAAAAAGAGGTTGCAAAAACCTCTGAACCACTTTTCTCAAAAAAGAATAGAAAGCTGATCAAGAATCCGCTCGATGCAGATAATCCTATAACGGTGCAAGTTTTGGGCGTGTGTTCAGCACTTGCGGTAACAGTTAAACTTGTACCAACCTTGTACATGTGTGTTTCGGTATTGCTTGTATTGATTTTTGCCAATTTGACGATTTCATTAATGCGAAACGTCATTCCAGGTCGAATTCGAATTATTGTGCAGCTCTTAATTGTTGCGTCGCTGGTTGCCGTTGTTGATCAAGTGCTTCAAGCATATGTCTTCCAAGTATCAAAAACTTTGTCGGTATTTGTTGGATTGATTATTACCAATTGCATCATCATGGGGCGCTTGGAAGCCTTTGCAATGGCCAACAAGCCGTGGCCATCGGTTTTGGACGCTATTGGCAATGGGTTAGGCTATTCGGTTATTTTAATTGCCGTAGCATTCTTTAGAGAACTATTTGGCAGTGGCTCTTTGTTTGGATATTCCATCTTTGGAGAGAGCTATACGGGTAATGGTGTGATGATGAGCCCGGTAGGTGCAGCCATTGTACTTGGTTTGCTTATTTGGGCGCAACGAGCGCGAAACGGTTATTCTGAAGAGTCTTAATGGATGCTTCAATTATTAATGAATTAAAAACGACAACGTGTTAGAACAATATTTAAACATCGGTCTGAAATCCATCTTCGTTGAAAACATGATTTTCTCAGTTTTCTTGGGGATGTGTTCGTATTTGGCAGTTTCTAAAAAAATAAGCACGGCAATTGGTCTTGGAATGGCGGTAACCTTTGTTTTGGTTATGACCGTTCCATTAAACTGGTTGGCGTATAACTACATCATTAAGGAAGGCGGGTTATCTTGGTTAAATACACTTGGTGTATCTAAAGAATTTGCAGATTTTGCTACCGTAGATTTGGAAGTTCTTAAGTTCATCATCTTCATTGCGGTTGTTGCAGCCTTTGTACAATTAACCGAAATGGCCGTAGAAAAGCTGTCGCCCGCGCTCTATACAGCACTTGGAATATTTTTGCCTCTTATAGCAGTAAATTGTTCCATCTTAGGTGCTGCCTTGTTTTTGCCGGGTAAAGATTTCACCTTCAGTCAAAGCGCGGTATATGGATTGGGTTCTGGTATTGGATGGTTTCTAGCCGTTGTGGCCTTGGCCGCCATACGAGAGAAACTGGCATATTCAAACGTGCCAAAGCCATTGCGTGGTTTGGGCATAACCTTTATAACCGTGGGGTTGATGGCCTTTGCCTTTTTAAGTTTTATTGGATTTAAACTACCATTTGGAGAGTAAATATGATGTTTTTAGAAATAAATTCAGCCGTTGTAATCACCTCAGCCGTCGTTTTGGCTGTTGTCATCCTCTTACTAGTTTTAATGTTGCAGGTTGCTGCAAAGAGACTGGTTAATTCGGGAAATGTTAAGATAACCATTAATGGCGAGAAAACAATTGAGGTTGCTGCAGGTACTACATTGTTGAATACCTTATCAAGCGAGGCTATTTTTCTTCCTTCTGCATGTGGTGGGGGTGGTACTTGTGCCATGTGTACATGCCAAATTTTTGAAGGTGGTGGCGACATTCTTCCAACAGAAACTGGCCACATTAAACGAAAAGATCAAAAGGATAACTGGAGGTTGGCTTGCCAAGTAAAGGTGAAGAACGACATGAAAATTGGCATTCCAGAAGAGATCTTTGGCATTAAGAAGTGGGAATGTGAGGTTATTCGAAATTATAACGTTGCCTCTTTCATCAAAGAGTTTGTGGTTAAATTGCCGGAAGGCGAAACATTGGATTTTGAAGCCGGTGGTTACATTCAAATCGATGTACCTGAAATTACCATTAACTTTAAAGACATTGACATTACGGCCCACCCTGAGTTGGTGGACGATGGAAGAGACCCAATGGATTTTAAAGCAGAATGGGATAAATATGGCTTGTGGGACTTGAAAATGGTGAACGATGAACCAATTTTTAGAGCATACTCGATGGCAAATCATCCAGCCGAAGGAAATATTGTGATGTTGAACATCCGAATTGCCACTCCACCTTGGGATCGCAAATCCAATAAATGGATGGATGTTAATCCAGGCATTTGTTCTTCGTATGTGTTTGGATGCAAAAACGGAGATAAAGTAACCATCTCTGGACCGTATGGAGAATTCTTCATTAAAGAAACGGGCTCAGAAATGGTATACATTGGTGGTGGTGCAGGAATGGCTCCAATGCGTTCCCACCTTTTCCATTTATTTCACACTTTAAATACTGGTAGAAAAGTTGCGTATTGGTATGGTGGACGATCAAAACGAGAGCTCTTTTATTTAGACCACTTCCGTAAAATGGAAGAGGAATTCTCTAATTTTAGTTTCCATGTGGTTCTTTCAGAGCCAATGCCAGAGGACAATTGGAAGCCTAAAACAGATGTGGATGATAAAAATGGAGATGGTTTTGTTGGTTTTGTACATCAAGCAGTTATTGATCAATACCTCACCAAGCATGACGCTCCAGAAGACATTGAGTTTTATTTCTGTGGACCGCCACTTATGAATCAAGCTGTTTTAAAAATGTGCGACGATTGGGGAGTGCCACCAGAAAATGTATCCTTTGATGACTTTGGAGGATAAATTGAGAAAGTTAACAAAATACAAGGCTGAGACTTACTTCTCAGCCTTTTGTTGTTTACAAAGGTTTGGATTTCTATGTCTTATCTTGGTTGGACTTGGATCTTGCAATGAGCGTGGAGTATCATGGTTTGAGCTTCAAGGAAATACCATGGGCACAACGTATAAAATCAGATTGCAAGCAGCCAATCCCAACCAGATTCAAAATGGAATCGACTCCGTTCTTCTTTTGATTAATACGGCGCTCTCTACCTATGATACCAACTCGTACATAAGTTTGTTTAATAAAAGCACCGACGGTAGAGTTTTTTGGACTGGACACCCCACAGCAAAACAATATTTTGAAAACGTTTATGCCTCTTCTGTAAGCTGTTATGAAAGCACCAACGGTGCCTTCAATCCTGCAGCTTCAACACTTTTTTCTTTGTGGGGTTTTGCAGAAGAAGAACGCTCCGGTCTTCCGGATTCAACTGCCGTATTAGAAGCGATGAGAAGTTCAAATATGACCGACTTATTTTATGTGAATGAACATGGGGTAATTCTTAAAAGAAATCCCAAAGCCAACCTAAACTTTAATGCAAATGCAAAAGGATACGGCGTAGATGTGGTTTTTGACTATCTACATCATTTGGGAATGAAAGACTTTATGATTGAAATTGGTGGTGAAGTTCGAGCAGTGGGTATGAACAACAATGCTCAAGTGTGGAGCATCGGTATCAATACACCAGAAGCAGATGCTGCACCAGATGCTTTTATAAAAGCAGTACGGTTAAATGATCAAGCCATGGCCACTTCAGGTAATTATAGACGATACTTTATTTTTAATAATAAAAAATACAGCCATACCATAGATCCAAGTACGGGCTACCCAACTGAAAATGACCTAATGAGTGTTTCAATTATTGCACGTAATTGTATGGAAGCTGATGCATATGCCACGGCTTGTATGGTTCTTGGATATGAAAAAAGCGCAAAACTAATTTCTTCGCTACCTGACATAAAGGCATATTTCGTTTTGGAAGAAAAAAATGGTTATCAAATAATTGAAGTGGAATAAGAAACGACCGAAAATTAAATACCTAGGTCGTGGTAACTTCGTCGCTCTTGCAAGATTCATTTGGTTTTGCTCCACACATGCCACAGGCAACACCTTCCTCTTGCAACATCGGGTTCTTGCCCGCACAGCCTGCTCTCATTTCAGAACCTTTGATGAGCAACATGCGAATGCCCAAGCCTAAGGCGGCAAGAATAAAGAAAGTGATTATTAAAATGAAATGTATCATGTCTTAATGAACAGCAAAGATAGACCATTGTTTACACTCATCCGAAATTTCGACAACTTCATCTGTGCATATTTTTCTGAAACTTTTTTATGTTAATTTCGTAGTATGATTAACATGGCACGCCTTTGGTATGTATGAAGGTATTCCACAAGTGATAGTCTATGAAAAAAATTGTTCAAACAGCTCAAAAGCGAAAAGCTACCTTCATCATCGGATTTCTGATCTTAGCCAATTTACTTGTTTTTGTCGTAGTACAGAACATGATTACAGAAAGCAAGGTTCAAACGTTAAAGCAGAGCAGTCAAGTTGAAATGGTAACCGAAGGAGGTGTTCAAATGTTTAACATTGGCAATTCATTTTTTGAATACATTCGGTTTAAAACGAAAAATTAATTACTTTCTCATTGGCTACCAACAATCTGGTAAATTCAACCTGGTACCAGCGCGCCACAGATTTACGACTTCATCATCTTCTATTTTGGGTCGTTTACTTTGTGTTTTGGGTAATTTTTTATCGAACCGAAAGTACCTTAGGCAGCGCGGTTCTAAATTCATTTGTGCTCATTTCTTTTCATGGGTTTGCTTCCTACCTTAACATCTACATTCTATTCGAACAACTTTTTAGAACAAAAATGTACTTAAGCTACATCTTAAGTATTGTGTTAACCGTTTTGTTGGCCGGAGTTTTATGGATGTTGGTGATGTATGCCATTAATTCAAAAAACGGAGTGGATACCAGCGAGTTTTGGAAGCTTAAATACGTAACTGTTAACGTAATAAGTATAACATACACCATAGCTATCACGATGTCTTTAAAAATGGTTAAACAATGGTATGAGCGAGAGCGACTTACCCAAAACCTTGAGCGCATCAATATGGAAACGGAGTTGAAATATCTCAAGTCTCAAATTAATCCGCACTTTCTGTTCAACAGCCTCAACAGCCTATATGCCTTAACCTTAAAAAAATCGGATAAGGCGCCAGAGCTGGTTTTAAAGCTTTCCGATATTCTCCGGTACGTTTTATACGAAGGAGGAGAACGCTGGGTTTCGCTTGAAAAAGAAATTAACTATTTAAAGAGTTATTTGGATCTGGAAAAGCTTAGAAATGGAGATCGACTTGTGGTGAATTTTGATATTCAAGGAAATGTTTCTGGACAGCAAGTCGCACCAATGATCTTTCTAACCTTTCTTGAAAACAGCTTTAAACACGGAATAAATCAAAAAGCAGATGGTGGAGTGGTTTCAATATCGATGAAAATTGAAGAGGATACCCTCAACTTTTCCATTGTAAATTCCAAACCAAAAAAACAAAGACAACGAAACAAAACGGAAGCTGGTGGAATTGGTTTGGTTAACATCCAAAAAAGACTGACTTTGCTATATCCAGAAAAACATAAATTAACAATATTGGATGACGTGGATGATTATCGAGTATCACTCCGCCTGAATTTATAACCTAAGTAATAGTAAAAATCGCCTATGAAATGTTTAATTATTGATGACGAACCACTCGCGCAAGATGTAATTGAAAGTCACCTTCGATCAACCCCCGAATTAACGCTCGTCGCAAAGTGCAACAATGCAATTGAAGCTGCTGAAATGCTTAAAAATCAATCGATCGACTTAATCTTCCTTGATGTTAACATGCCAGAAATATCGGGTATCGATTTTTTGCGATCGCTTTCAGAACCTCCGTTGGTAATCTTTACCACAGCCCATGCTGAATACGCAGTTGAAGGATTCGAACTGGATGCCATCGATTATTTACTTAAACCTATTTCATTAGAGCGCTTTCAAAAGGCAGTTTCTAAAGCAAAAGAATACTTCAAAATAAAGAATGAAGACACGGCCGAAAGTACGGAACTGGATGACAATCACATCTTTGTAAAAGCTAATCAGAAATTAATTAAGATCGATTACGATGAAATTAAATACGTTGAAGCCTTTGCCGATTACGTAAAAATATTCATTCCCGAAAAGCGAATTGTAACCTTACAAACCATGAAGAACATGGAAAGAAAGCTTCCCGAACAGAAGTTTTGCAGAGTACACCGATCCTTCATCGTTTCGCTTCGTCACATAGAATCGTACAACTCTTCGGAAGTTGAAGTGAACGGTGTTAAAATCCCCATTGGTAAGAACTACAAGGATCGGTTCTTAGATTTGATGAAGGGAAACAAGATTTTATAAGTTAATAAAAAACAGTATGAGTGATAAACGACTGGACGCCTTCAAACGTCTGCTCGATGTAATGGATGATTTGCGTGAAAAATGTCCGTGGGATCGTGAACAAACCATCGACAGCATTCGCCATCTCACCATCGAAGAAACCTACGAATTATCGGATGCCATTTTATCGGGCGACTTGAACGAGGTGAAGAAGGAGCTGGGTGATCTGGCCTTACACTTGGTATTCTATGCTAAAATTGCCAGCGAAACCAACGATTTCGACATTGCCGATGTGCTCAATGGAATTTGTGAGAAGTTGATTCACAGACATCCACACATCTATGGTGATGTTAAGGCCGACACCGCTGACGCTGTGAAAAAGAACTGGGAGCAAATCAAACAAATGGAAAGCAAGGGCAAAAAATCGGTCTTATCGGGCGTGCCTAAATCTATGCCCAGCTTGGTAAAAGCCATGCGGATGCAAGATAAGGCGGCTCAAGTTGGTTTTGATTGGCCTAACAGTACTCAAGTTTGGGATAAGGTTGAAGAGGAAATCGAAGAATTCAAAACAGCCAATGATGCCGAAAAAGAGGCCGAATTTGGTGACATCTTGTTTTCGCTGGTAAACTATGCTCGATGGAACAACATCAATCCCGACGATGCTTTGGAAGCTACCAACATTAAGTTTAAACAGCGCTTTGAAGCCATTGAAACCCATGCTAAACAAAAGCAAATCAAGTTGGAAAGCATGAGCTTAGAAGAAATGGATGTGGTTTGGAACAAGGCAAAATGATCGCATATAAGTTTTAGTTGTGTAGTTTTGAGGACCTTCTTGAAAACACATCAAATCAAAACGTGGATTATTAAACAACCCTTTTCGAAGTGGGCGGTCTTGTTTATATCCATCTTCTTGATTTACAATACCTTATTGCACAAAAAGTGGTCGAACAATCGGGTAATTATTCACGATGTAAGTTCGTATTACAGTTACCTACCTGCTGCGTTAATCTACCAAGATTTCGCCCTAAAGTTTCGCAAAGATCTTCCTGAAAACGAACCGGTAAAAGGCATTTGGCACAATAAAAAGGGCGACACCGTTTATCAGAAAATGACTGTTGGGATGAGCTACCTTTACTTCCCAACGTTCCTAATTGCACATGCCTATGCTAAATCGTCGAGTGCATACGCCGCCAATGGATTTTCGAAACCCTATCAAGTAGCCGTCGCCTTTAATACATTGCTTATTGGACTCTTGGGCTTGCTCATTTCTAGGTTGTTGTTACTGCGATTTTTTACAGAAACCGTTACGACCTTAGTTTTGGTTGGCGTGTATTTAGGCTCCAATTTGTATTACTACATAACCATGGCTCCTGGGATGACGCACCCATACAGTTTTTTGGGAATTGCCGCTTTCTTGCTTATCTATCTTCGATGGCTTGATCATCCAAACAATTCTAGATTTATGGCTTTATGTGCTATTGCTGGATTGTTGATTGTAATAAGGCCAACGAATGCACTTGCATGTATGTTTCCGATTTTGATGCTTATGCAAAAGGCGAATAGAGATCGGATTTTTGATTTTTTCAAGGACCGCAAGAAGTTCGTGGTCATGGGTGTTTCCGTATTGATCTTACCATTGCTACCTCAGATGCTATACTGGCAAAACGTGTTTGGCAGCCCATTCGCATATTCGTACACAGGAGAATATTTTTTCTTTAATAAACCACACATCGTAGATGGTTTGTTTGGCTGGAGGAAGGGCCTTTTGCTTTACACGCCCATTTTTGCTTTCGCTTTTATTGGATTGGCCATTAAGTTTAAATCGGACATAATTATCCGTATTTCAACCGTTTTAGTAATGTCATTCATCTACGTAATATTTAGCTGGTGGTGTTGGTGGTATGGTGGATACAGCACACGAGCCTTAATAGAAATGTATCCTTTTTTGATGTTGGGTCTGGGATATTTTGTAACAGAAATTTCTAAAAAAACGAAGTTCTTACTACCTTTTTTTATGCTAGTTATGGCTTTTTTAATTCATCAAAACATCCGGTTTGTAAATCTGTATGAAAAGGGAATAATTCACTGGGACAGCATGACCAAAGATGCCGTTAAGGTGATTTATTGGAATGATAATGTTTCGAGCGACTACGAAGAACGACTTATTAAACCAGATTACGAAAAGGCCTTGCGAGAAGGGGAGGATCTTTAGAAGTTGAAGTTGAAGTCTAAGTTGAAAGAAGCGTGCTTGTATTTAACACGGGCGTCATCCAGAAGTTTTAGGCACGATTAAGTTCAATGTAAGACGGGATTTGATTGCCTAAAACTGAAGGGTCTCATGAACCGAACGGTACTCTCAATGAGATCCTTCTATCCCTTCGGGAAGCGCGCGCTCTTAGGTGGTTTCATTTTGCTTCCATGGTTACACTTTCGCGGTCTAAGATCACTGGATGACACCGACATGGGGTTACACCACGGCCGTCATCCAAGCATCAATCCCTGGTAAGTTTAAGTTTAAGTTGAAAGAAGCTGACTTACTCATTCACCCATGGTTATCGTGAGAGAGCCTTCCTATTCAAAGGTTAGTCCTACACGCACTTCAACACCTTTGCGCAGTACAATGACCGGAATGGTTTGGCCTTTGTCAAAAGTACCAAGGGCTTCCATGTAACTTGTCATTGTTTGGATTTCTTGATCGCCCATTTTTAGAACGATGTCGCCTTTTAAAAGGCCCGCTTTTGAGGCAGGGCGATCTTCTTTAACTCCGTCTATTCTCAAACCCTTGCCGGTATATAGGTAGTCTGGAATTATGCCCATGGTTACTTTAAAATTTCGGCCCTTATTTTCTTTGTCTTTTGTTTTTTGGAAGGTGAGCTTGGGTTCGGTGTTAAGTTGGTTGATTAAAGAGGAAATGAGATCCGCTACCTCCACAATGCCCGAAAAATTGATGAATTGAACATCATCCGTTGGTTTGTGATATTGCGCATGCTGGCCCGTAAAGAAATGTATCACTGGAATGTCTTCGAGGTAAAATGAAGTATGATCGCTGGGCCCAACTCCCGATGAATCGTACGAGAATGTAAAACCGTGATTTTGGATGCGTTCCAACGCGGGAATTATGGATGGCGAGGTGCCCACTCCATAAATGGCCAATCGTTTAAGCGAATCAAGCCTTCCAACCATATCCATGTTAATCATGTAATTAATGCTGGAAATTGATCGGGTTGGATTTTTAACAAAGTAGTTCGAACCCCATAACCCTTTTTCTTCACCGGAAAAGGCGATGAATAGGTAATTATTATTCGTGGCTTTTAGATCGGTTTTAGCAGCGAGTAGCAACATTGCCGCAACACCGCTGGCATTATCGTCGGCACCATTGTGAATGGCTTTTTCATGACTGCCGTGTAAAGATCCTTGATCGCCCCAACCCAAATGATCGTAGTGAGCACCGATTACTATTGTGTTTTCCTTGTTGTTATCAAGAAATGCAACAACATTACGACCTGATATTTCAGGACCCAAAAATGCAGTATCATGTGGGTGGGCTCGTGTTTTTCTTTTGAAAAATTGAAAATATGTGTTCGAATCTCCCATTGGACTAAGCCCCAAGTTCTCAAACCGGCTGGCGATGTACAAGGCCGCTAATTCTTCTCCCTTGGTTCCTGTTTCTCTTCCTTCCAGGGAATCGCTCGCTAAATAGTTAACGTCGGTTTTAACCATTTCCAAAGGGTCGAGTTGAGCCGAATTATTGGAAGACCTACAGGAGATAAGTGCTGCTGCCAATCCGAGGATTAAGAAGAAGGTATGAAATCGCATTTTATTAATTTTGGGCAAATATCCTAAATAATAATGTTAATCGAATCATCATACCTACAACCTGAGTTCGATTAATCCTTGCGGTTCAGAACGCTTGTCAATAGTGAGATGCGAATGAAAATTGTGAAAAAATAGCGGGCTATTTTGAACGATTTTT
>JBLHHI010000025.1:0-31014 GCA_047614125.1 Bacteroidia bacterium
CAAGAGCATAGAGGAAGCAGCGCGAGCAATCCTGCTGGGAGCATAGCGCAAGAGCAGGAGTATTGAGCAAGAGCATAGAGGAAGCAGCGCGAGCAATCCGTGTGAAATAGAGAATGTTGAATTGGATGCATATGGGCAAGAGTTCAAAATTTGTTTCATTTACGACTTCAATGTTCATTCCAAACCAATCGCCAAACCTAATTGAAAGCCAAATTGAGCATTGAAGGTTCGATCTAAAAAGTTGTAACATCCACCATCTGTGCATAGAAAATGCGGAGAAATTAAAGCACCAATCTTGAGTTCTCCAAAAATTTCAAAGCTCCGATCTTTTTTATTAGGGAAGTAAGAAAGTCGAGTTAGAGGCAGGGCACTAAAGGCTTGCGCCTTGTGTACCGTGTTTTTTGAAAAGAGCGCATCTTCAATACGTCGGGTGCGTTTTATCCAATACATTGCAGATTCAAAACCAATGCTGAGCATCCACTTTGGTTCAAGCTCAAGCTGTTTTAGAAATCGAAACCCTAGGCCAAAATTGTTATACGTCATAGCATATGGAGAAAGTACCGCCGAATCATGTCCATCGGCACAGCTCGAAAAAAAACCATTTCGATTCAGGGAATCGCAATATGTAAACACCCCTGTTGATTGAAAAACCTTTGAATTCATGCGTTCAATAAAGAATCCCAAGCGGTGCTTTTATTTTGGAGAAAATTCAATCGAAAAAGAAGTATTTAGATGTATGTTAAAGCCTGTTTCTGATATATGTCCAAGACCGCCTTGGATGGCAAACCGAGTTTGCGCCTGAGCCGAATAGGCTAGAGTTAAAGCGCACAGCATGCAGGCCAAGTATTTGTTCATATGGTTATTGAGTGAGTATAATAACGGGATTTATTCAATACGAGTAATGTTAATAATGCGTGGATGTAAATACTCAGTCCGTATTTTACCATGGTAAGGTACAGAAAAAGAAAGAAGCTTACAAAGGGTTTGGGGAACATTATGCTCGTTCAAAGAAGGTCCTGTCCTGAAATGAGTCCAGGATGATAGCAATTTTAGGGGGAGTAAATTGTTTGGGATGACTTCGTTTTTTTGGATGAACTTATTGCAAGGCAACGTATGTGTTGGTGCTAAGCAATTTACAATGTGTAGTTTGGAGCACAACTTTCAATTCCAACTAACCATAATTTTCACCGCAACGACAAGTCACCCTGAATAAGTTTTCGGGCCTTTGTTAGCTCAAACACACCCGTCAATCACCACCCCAACTTTTCGCCAAATCTATCAACTGTGGATTCTCTTTTTTTATCAAGTTCCACTTCCATTCGCGATGCCAATTCTTGAGTTGCTTTTCACGATTAATGGCATTTTGAATTCCGGCAATGGTTTCGTAGTATAGCAAATCCGTTAATTTATATTGACTGCTAAAAGCACCACCTTTGCTGTGTTTGTGTTCGTAAATACGCCGCTTGATGTTGGAGGTTACACCGATGTAAAGGGTAGTTCTTGATTTGTTTGAAAGGATGTAGACAAATCCTGTTTTCATGATTTGTTGGGGTTTGGTTCAAGACGAAGTTATGGAATGTTTGGCTGCTATCAAACATTGTTTACAAATCAACAAGGCCCCGAAACAAGTTCGAGGTGATGACTTTTTTGATGAACAAATTGTTGGGGATGACTGCGTTTTTTGTGGAATTAAAAGTGTGGTTTTTTATCACATATTGTTGGTGAATCAACAAGTCCCCGAAACAAGTTCGGGTTGACTGCGTTTATTGGGGAATAATTTGTTCTGGATGTCGACATTTTATTCTAAGTATTTATAATTTTCACCACAACGACAAGTCACCCTGAACTTGTTTCAGGGCCTTTACTAATTGCAACGCTCAGATCAATCAGGGCCTTTACTAATTGCAACGCTCAGGTCAATCGAGCCTTTTTCAAAACAACGCTCTGGTCAATCAGGTACGTATGTTTCAAGCGTCGCCCTCACTCCCGCACACCCTCCAAATTCAACAAAAACGCATACTCAAGCGCCACTTCTTTAATGCGTTCAAAACGACCGCTGGCACCGCCATGTCCAAATGACATTTCCGTTTGTAAGAGCAACATATTTTGATCGGTTTTTAACTCTCGAAGCTTTGCCACCCACTTTGCGGGCTCCCAGTATTGAACCTGAGAATCGTGTAAGCCTGTAGTAATTAACATGTTAGGATATTCTTTCTCTTCAACATTGTCATAGGGAGAATATGATTTGATGTAGTTGTAGTAGTTGGGTTCTTTCGGATTGCCCCATTCATCAAACTCGCCGGTGGTGAGCGGTATGGTCTCATCCAACATGGTAGTAACCACATCCACAAAAGGCACTGCCGCAATTACTCCATTATAAAGTTTTGGCTCCAAATTGATTACCGTTCCAATGAGCAAGCCACCGGCACTTCCACCCATAGCATATAAATGTTCAGAATTGGTGAACTTGTTATCCAATAGAAACTTGCTGCAATCAATAAAATCGAAGAAGGTGTTCTTCTTCTTCATCAACTTGCCATCGTCGTACCAATGTCGGCCCATTTCTTCGCCGCCACGAACATGGGCAATGGCAAAGACAAAGCCTCGATCCAATAAGCTTAAACGCAAGGAGCTAAAATAAGGATCCATCGAATGTCCGTAGCTGCCGTAGGCATATAACAGCAGCGGAGCTTGGCCATTTTTTTCATAACCCTTTCGATACACCAATGAAAGAGGAACCGACACCCCGTCTCGAACGTCGACCATGTGCCGCTCCGATTGATAATTATCGGCATTAAAATCACCCAACACTTCTTGTTGTTTCAACAACACCCGCTCCCGAGTTTGCATGTTGTAATCGAAGGTTGAACTTGGGGTGGTGAGCGAGGTATATCCAAAACGAAGAATATTCGTATTGTATTCGGGGTTGGTGCTTACCCCAATGGTATAGGCCTCTTCATCTATTTCAAGAATGTGTGAATCGTTGTGTATTAAGTTTTTTATGCTGAGTCGGGTTAGCCCATTGTGCCGTTCTGACAAGACGTAATATTCATCAAAGAGTTCAATTCCTTCCAACAAGGTATCCGACCGATGCGGTATCACTTCAACCCAACGGGCTTTAAGGGTATCAACTAGGTCAGATTTCATTAATCGAAAGTTTGTGGCGTCCCAATTAGTAAGCACAAACCAAGCATCTTTATAATGCGCTACCCCGTATTCTAGGCCACGTTCTCTAGGGTGAAATATCGTAAACTTACCCGTAGGATTATCGGCCTTTAAATACCGGCACTCCGTTGTAATTGTTGAACCACTGGAAATGAGAATGTACTCGCGCGATTTGCTCTTACCAACACCGGTGTTAAAGGTTTCATCCTTTTCGTGATAAACGAGTTCTTTCACATCATCCTTCATCGAATATCGAAAAATTCGATCGGAACGAAGGGTAGTGGCATCCTTTTCGCTAAAAAAGAGGGTGTTGTTATCGGCGGCCCAGGTTGCCGATCCGGTGGTATTTTTTATGGTTAGATCTAGGATTTCACCGCTTTCTAAATTTTTAAAATGGATGGTGTAAATGCGGCGACTAATGACATCCACCCCAAAGGCCAGCATTTTATTGTTGGTACTGATGGATAGGCCACCAATGGAATAGTATTCATGTCCATTTGCCATTTCATTTACATTGAGTAAAATCAATTCAGGACTTTCTAAGGTGTCTTTTTTGCGACAGTAGATCGGATATTCTTGACCTTCTTCGAACCGGGTGTAATACCAGTATCCGTTTAAAAAGTAGGGAATGCTTTCATCTTGTTGTTTGATGCGAGCAACCATTTCGTTGTACAAGGTTTTTTGGAATGGCTCGGTATGTTGGAGTTGTGCCTTTGTAAACTCATTTTCTGCACTTAAGTATGCAATCACATCTTCGTTTTCCCGGTCGTTCAACCAGTAGTAGTTATCGATGCGTTCATCTCCATGAGTTGTTATTGGAAAGGGTTTTTTAGCACATCTTGGTGCTTGTATACTGGTTTTAGTCATTTTTTATTTAGTTGTTGCCAAATTCTTCTAGCAATACTTCTAATTCTTTGTTTATACGTAGGAGTTCGTTTTCGGTTGAGACATCGATGCGGTCTGTTAACGACATTAATAATATGGTTTGTTCAATGCGCAAACTGCAATATACATGTGTGTTGGTGAGTCTGGATTTATATCCATCGTCTATTTTAAGACCCTGCATAACGCCTATAACGGAATCGGCACTATGCCAAGCGGGTAGAATTATGTTTGTAAGACTGTTCTTTGCGTTTGGATCATCCAGATCGAGGCGTTGAAGTTCGTTAACGGCCGTTTCTTCGTATTCTGCAAAGGCGTCTCCATTTTGATCGAAAACCGAATAATTATTATCCAACCGGCTTACCAGCCATATGGAACCAATTACGCTTAAAGCAACCAAGGGTAAATAGAGTGTTCGAAGAACAGCAGTTACCTTTTGAGGTTTTAGAGCTGGAATCATGGCCACGCCAAAAACAAAACCGGAGATGAGTCCACCCAAGTGAGCCGCATTATCGATGCCTTGTTTCATACCAATTCCGAGATTGATAACAATGAAGATCAGAATGGTTTGCAAAAAATTCCGGATCATGGTTTTGCTAAAGACCTTAAAAAGCAATAAGGCCAGAAACAGTCCAAACATGCCAAAAACCGCTCCAGAGGCACCTGCACCAACGGTTGGATTATTGTGCCAGAATAAACTAACTACACTTCCAATGATGCCGCTGGCCAAATACGCCGTTGCATATCGATAAGCCCCAATGGCCTTTTCAATAAAAATTCCCACAAAAATGAGGGCATACATATTGAGCACAAGGTGTAAAATACCGAAGTGTAAAAAAGCAGATGTGAGTAATCTATAATACTCACCTTCAACTACTTTAGGTTTAAAATTTGCTCCCCAAACAACCATGTCGGCAGCATCAGGAAGAAAAAAGTGCACCCCAGAAAAAACCATCACAACAAAGATGAGCACATTTAGAAAAACGATGATTGGAGTAATCAGGTTGCGTTTTGAAGGCAGCAGCGTGTTTTTGATGCTTCTGTTGTGGCTTATTTCTTTGAACTCGTTAAACTCATAAAGGGCTTTATCAAGCATTTCTAATGCTTCATCTAAGAATTCGGATGGATGATCGGCGGCCTTAATGGCTCTAAAATGAAAGAGCTCAGCCTCTTCTTGATTTAAATCGAAGGGCTCTTGTGTTTCATAACTCACTTCATGATCGGCTAAAACAATCTGAAGTCTTTGCGGATTTTTGGAAGTCCGATTATCTGACAACGTTAATGATGTAGCATCCAAATGAACAATATCCCAAGCTGATTTTTGTTGTTGGATTACTTGAAACAGAGTGGCCAAGTAGTTTTTGGGAGCTACGTCGTTGAGCGGCCAAATAACACATTGGGCTTCATTTTTGGGGTCGATCACTGGAGTTCTTTTATGGGGTTACAGAAAATGCAAAGTACGATTATATAAAATATGTTATAACCTGAGTTCGATTAATCTTTTCAAATTCAGATTTGTATAGAACCCAAGTAGTAAGGCGAAAACAGGAAGGTTTATGTTTATAAACCGACTGATTTCAACGAAGCTAATAAGGTTTTATATACAAAAGTTCGCTTTACACTTGTGAAAAGCGATTTTCATCGTAAAAATTACTCGAAAGGGCCCGCCCTGTCTTCGCAATTTTTACTCGAAACTCACTGTTCACAAGCGTTCTGAATTCAAAATATGAATCGAACTCAGGTTTCTATACAACTGATTTTGCACACAGCAATTCATAAAAGGCCTCATACTTTGGGGCCACGATCGAAATGTCGTAATTTTTAGCGTGTGCTAAGGCGTTGCTTTTAAACGCGAGCAATCGTTCATCATCCGAGAGTATGTGTAAGGCCTTACGAGCCATTTGTTCAACATCACCAACATCGCAAGTGTATCCAGTAATGCCATCTCGATTAAGCTCTGGTAGACCTCCCGTATTGCTTGATATTACAGGTACTTGACAGGCCATGGCCTCCAACGCCGCCAAACCAAAGCTTTCCGTTTCGGAGGGCATTAAAAACAAGTCACCCACCGAAAGGATTTCTTCCACCGCATCTTGTTTACCAAGAAAGGTAACTTGATCGCAAATTTCGCAGGCTCTGCATTCTTGTTCCAGCCCAATTCGCTCCGGACCATCGCCAACCATGAGTAATCGCGACGGGATTTGTTTGTTAATAATTCGAAATATTTTTAAAACATCATCTACCCGCTTAACTTTTCGGAAATTGGAAGTATGAATAATAATGCGCTCGTTGTTTGGAGCGATGGCCAACTTAAAATGTTCTTTGGCTTTTTTGCTAAAGCGTTCAAAATCAACAAAGTTGGGAATCACTTCAATTTCTTTATTGATGTTAAATCGATCGTGTGTTTCGGTTCGAAGGCTATCAGAAACGGCTGTAATTCCATCCGATTCATTCAGAGCATACGAAATTACAGGTCCAAAAGTGGCGTCTTTACCAACCAGGGTAATATCGGTTCCGTGCAGTGTGGTGATGATTGGAATATCAATGCCTCTGCTCATTAATATTTTCTTAGCCATAACCGCCGCAGCAGCATGAGGAATGGCGTAGTGCACGTGAAGTAGATCGAGGTTAGCAGATTCGACGATGTCGACGATTTTTCCCGTTAGGGCAATCTCATAAGGAGGATATCGAAACAACGGATAGTTCGATACACTTACCTCATGATAGAACAGATTTTCATTAAAAAAATCGAGACGAGCGGGTTGATCGTATGAAATAAAATGAAGGGTGTGACCTTTTTTCGCTAGGGCCTTCCCAAGTTCAGTAGCAATTACTCCACTTCCCCCATATGTTGGATAACAAACTACTCCAATATTCATTGATACTGTTTTTTAAGATTAAAAATTTCCGATTGCAAATTCGTTTACTAAAGTAGGAACGGATCTCGGTTTGGTTGTGGATACGGCTTCCGCAATTTGTCGAATGTGTTCTGGAGAGGTGCCACAGCAACCACCAACGATGTTTAAATAACCACTGGAAGCAAACTCTCTTAAAATCCCGGCCATCTTTTCTGCACTTTCATCGTATTCACCCATTTCATTGGGCAAACCGGCATTTGGGTGTGCACTTACATAGGTCCACGATTTTTCAGATAATTCTTGGATGTAAGGTCGCATATCTTCTGCACCAAGTGCACAATTTAACCCAACACTAATGGGTTTGGCATGGTTCACCGAATTCCAAAATGCCTCTACGGTCTGGCCAGAAAGCGTTCTGCCGGAAGCATCGGTTATAGTTCCGGATATCATGATGGGAAGTTCCATGTCCAGCTCATCCTCCAAGGCCAGTATGGCGTAAAGCGCAGCTTTACAATTGAGGGTGTCAAAAACGGTTTCGACTAATAATACATCCACACCTCCTTCAATAAGGGCAAGGGTTTGTTCACGATATGCCGCTACCAAGGCATCAAAATTTACTCCCCGAAAACCCGGATCGTTCACGTCGGGAGAAATCGATGCTGTTTTTGTTGTTGGACCCAGCGATCCTGCAACGAAGCGGGGTTTGTTGGGATTTTTTGCCGTGAATTCATCCGCCACCTTGCGCGCTATTTGAGCTGATGCAAGATTTATAGCTTGCACTTGATCTTCCATTTGGTAATCCGACATTGATACCGAATTACTGTTAAAAGTATTGGTTTCAATAATATCAGCCCCAACCTCTAAAAAAGATCGATGAATTTCCTCAATAATATGCGGTTGTGTTAATGATAAGAGGTCGTTGTTGCCTTTTAAAGAAGTTGGGTAGGATGCAAATTGAGCTCCTCGATAATCTTCTTCGGAAAGTTTATAGCCCTGTATCATTGTTCCCATTGCTCCATCTAAGACCAAAATCCGATTCTTCAGAAGCTCTGTTATGTATTCTTTACGTACCATAAGGCAAAGATATGTATGTTATAAATGGTATCACATCAATCAATAACCATTTGAACGAGGTAAGGTTTTAGAACAAGTACACAAGATGTGAATATTGTGATGCATTTGTAAAATGAATTGTCTTTTTTTGAAGAAAAACGAACATGGGTACGATAAAAAAATGGATTGGAGTTGTTACTTTCTTTGTTGTTGGGGGATTGATTTCTGCGCATACACAAGAGAAAGTTTCAACAGAAGGAGCTAAAACAGGTTATAAAATTGGTTCGAAGGCTACTGATTTTAGTTTGCAAAATATTGACGATAAAATGGTTTCCTTGGCGGATTATTCGTCGGCCAAAGGTTTTGTTATTGTCTTTACGTGCAATCATTGCCCGTATGCCAAGGCGTACGAAGACCGCTTAATAGCACTTAATGCCACCACTACAGCACTTGGATATCCGGTAATTGCCATCAACCCGAACAATCCAATTACCCATCCATCCGACAATTTTGAGAACATGAAGATACGCGCTCAAGAAAAGGGCTTTACCTTTCCATACTTGGTAGATAAAGGACAAAAGATTTATCCGCAGTACGGTGCTACCAAAACACCTCATGTTTACATCCTAAACAAGGAAAATGGAAAAAACGTTGTTCGATACATTGGTGCTATTGATGACAATTATGAGGATGCCGATGCGGTTCAGAAGAAATATGTTGAAGAGGCTGTTGAGGCATTAAGCAAGGGGCAAGAAGTGGCTAATCCAACAACCAAGGCCATTGGTTGTTCTATAAAGGCATAACTCATTTACCGTAATACAGCCAAAGAAGAATGGGCGTATTGGAACCATCGATGATGGGCTCTAATTGCTTTAAAAAGTACGGAGAAACTGTTGGGCAACCCTCACTTTTGCATATTCCAAAAACATTTTCATAATCCGGCACGCAGCTGTGTGCGTGCAAAACAATAAATCGATTAAAGGCATTTGAATTGGTTGTATCCAGGCCATGCAACTTATAGGCTGTTCCAAACCTACCTGAGTATTTCCCCCCAATTTTAAAATGACCCAGTGAAGAACAATTACTGCCCGAAGTATTACTGAAACGGATGGTGTTTGATAAGTACTCCTGACAATGGCCGTGCGTAACCATGCCGGCCAGTAAAATGGAATTTTTATTTAAATCTACCACAAAAAAACGTCGGCTTCCGGATCTAATTTGCAAATCACATAACAATGCAACCGAGGTATTAAAACCCTTGCCCTTGACATATGATTTAGCTTCATGCATCAAATGATCGGACACCAACAGGGGGTTAATAGCTTTATGGGCCCTGGGTTTGGATGGCTCTAAAACTTCTTTGTGCGAAGGTTCTCTCGGGCAAGAGAGAACAGCGAAGGCACAAAAAAGAAAAAACAGTAAACGCATGCAACCCTTTAACTTTTGGTTAGACTAAGTTAGTATAAAGACCAACTTAATAATGCTACAATGGTAGGTATGATATCTAAAGAGGCACAAGAATAAACGAGTTTGCCTTAAGGTACAATCCATCCAAAGCGTAAATATTAACTAGGCTTATAACTTCCTCACTGCACTTAGGTGAGGCATTGCAAATTAATTAATTAACAAAAAATGAAAGCACAAAAATTGTTTAACGGAAAAATCCCAAGTGGTATCTTTTTACTTTTATTGTCTGTTTTATTCTTTGCATCTTGTACCGACGATGACCCGGTTGCAAACAAAGATAAACAAGACGTTCAATTTGAAGCCACCGATGCAGCCATTGATCATGCAAACGTAAATGCGGTTATGGTAACGGTTGCCGAGCTTTGGGTAAACGGTTCTAAAGTAGAAGGATTTCAAGCCACCACCCTTGAATTGTCGGCACTCACCGAAGGAAAGACTGCCTTAATGCGCGAAGCTCAATTGGATGCAACCAGCATTACGGAAGTTTCTTTGGTTTTAGACTACAACAAGGATGAAGCAGGAAATGCTCCCGGTTGTTATGTATTGAAAGCAGATGGCAAAAAAGATGAGTTGCGATCCGACTTAAATCAAATTAATCTCAAAACCAACATTGATCTTCTTGCGGAATCAACTACAAAAATTGTTTTGGATTTTGATTTGAGAAAGATGATTAAGGAGGAAAGTGGCGATTTCGAATTTGTTACTGGTGCCGAAATGAGTGCCTACGTTCGAACCGTTCACAAAGCACAAGCGGGTATGGTTCGAGGAACATTAAATGGGGCAGATACATCCGGTCGCAAGCTGGTTGCTTACATTTATGAAAAAGGCACTTTCAATGCTAATGCCGAAACAAGCGGATCGGGTTCGAGCAAGGTGCAATTTGCAAACGCGGTGAACAGTGACCAAATAAACGCAGACGGCGAATTTGTACTTGCCTTTATAAACAAAGGAGAATACGAAATCATTGTAATCGAATACAAAGACACCAATCGAGATGGTACGTTGGAAATTACTGGCAAGGCAGAGTTAATGACCGCAGGATCCATCTTATTTAATGGTACGGAGGTAAAAGCAAATTCAGAAACATCGTTGGATTTACAATTGAATGCCATCTTACCAATTTAACAAAGAACTACCACATACACTACGAAGCTAGGCACTGTGCTTAGTGTACATTGGCCGTGCTCTATATGGAGTGCGGCCTTTGTTTTTAAAAATAAATAACCTTTCTACCTGAGTTCGATTCATATTTTGAATTCAGAACGCTTGTGGACAGTGCGTTTTGAGTAAAAATTTCGAAAACAGGGCGGGCCCTTTCGAGTAATTTTTATGATCAAAATCGCTTTTCACAAGTGAAATGCGAGCTTTTGTATTAACCTGAGTTCGATTAATATTTGCAGGTTCAGATTTTTATAAAATTGTATAGTCGAAGCGTCATGTTTGTAGGTTTACCGGGGTAAACCAAGAACTGATAATGAAGACTGTGCGGCTTTATTAAAAAGCAAATTTCTCATTTCCACTTGGCAACAGCAATCTACTTCATGAAAATCGTTCAAAATAGCCCGCAATTTTTTCACAATTTTCATTCGCATCTCACTATTGACAAGCGTTCTGAACCGCAAGGATTAATCGAACTCAGGTTGTTAGCATGCCTAAATCGTGCTTTCGTTGATAAACGAATAACACTAAGGCATAAAAAAACCATCGTGAATGCTCACGATGGTTTTATATTTTAAGGTCTTAACGAACCGAAAAATCGGAACGGCGTGTTATTTAATAAGCAGTACAGCCACAGTCTTTATTGACGTATCCTTTTTTACCGTCTTTGGTAACGCAGTCGTCTTTAAAGTTTTTGCGGATATCAGCGCAATCATAGGTATTGGTTCCTGAACCGGTGGTAACGCACTTGCAATCAGCGTTTACGTACCCCTCCTTGCCGTCGGCAGTTTTACACTTGTCTTTGTAATTCAATTTCAAATCAGGACAATCGAATTTGTGCTCTGTTTCTTTAGCCACACATTTACAATCGGCATTCACATAACCTTCATGGCCATTGGCTGTTTTACATTTATCGCGATAATTCAATTTCAAATCCGGGCAGTCGAACTTGTGGTCCGTTTCCTTCCCAACACACTTGCAATGTTCATTTACATATCCTTCAACGCCTGCTGCTGTTTTGCAACGGTCTTTAAAATTAAGTTTAAGATCTGGGCAGTCGAATCTTTTATCCGTGTTTGCAGTTTCGCATTCGCAATTTTTATTTACATGCCCTTCTTTACCATCGCGGGTTTTACACTTATCCTTAAAGTTTAACTTAAGATCAGGACAGTCGAACTTCCGATCGTCTTCCTTTTCTTCCTTTTGTTTTTTTAAATACTCCCAAAAATCATCACGATCTTTACATGCGGTTAATGAGATTGTAGCGCCTATTAGCACCAGCGTTAAAAGTTTAAAGATGGATTTCATATTCTTTCTATATTTTAGGAAGGCAAGATAAAGCAACGTATTGCAATAAAAGGCGGGTTATCGCAATCCCGGTGTCATATTTTTGGAGGGTATGGCTTCTATGAGCCCAATAGTAACATCGCAAATAATCAGAGAGTTAAAATGATAAGCATGGATTTTGTACCCAAAATGCTGCTTAGAATTAATGACAAAGTTGTATTCATCGGAATATGATATAAAAGGGCATTTGATCTTAAAACCGCATTTTACGGATCGAATTAATGGTAGCCTGGATTTGATCATCATTCAAGTCCAGATGCACTACCATTCGAATGGATTGCACGCCAAATGGAACGGCTAAGATATTTTGAGCCGTAAGGGAATCAATTACGCGGCTCACTCCAACGTTATTTTCCAGCTTAAAAACCACAATATTGGTTTCTACGGGCAGAACATGCTCAACAAAAGACAGTTGCTCAATTTCTAGTCCCAGTAATTTTGCACGACGATGGTCTTCGTTCAACCGTTTAATGTTGTTTTCGAGAGCGTACAATCCTGCCGCCGCCAGGTAACCGGCCTGCCGCATCCCACCACCCAACACTTTGCGAACTCGCCGAGCCTTTGCTATGGTGTTTTTGTTGCCCAACAAAACGGAGCCAACAGGTGCTCCAAGGCCTTTCGACAAGCAAACCGAAATTGTGTCGAAAAGGGCACCATGGTGTTTAGGGTCTTGCCCTGTTGCAACCAAGGCATTAAAAATCCGAGCTCCATCGAGGTGAAAAGCGAGTTGGTGTTCTTTGCAAAGAGCAGATAAATCTTCCAGTTCCGAAAGAGGCCAAATGGCGCCACCGCCTCGGTTCGCTGTATTTTCGACCGAGATGAGCTGTGTAGGAGGATAGTGAATGTTATCAGGGTTAATGTTTTTTTTAGCTTGATCAGCGGTAAAAATGCCCCGTTTTCCGTCAATTAACGAGGCCGAAATCCCCGAGTTAAAAGACAAGCCACCACCCTCATATCGATAAATATGAGCGGTTTCATCGCATATAACTTCCCCGGGTCCGTTCGTTTGAACCTTCAAGGCAATCTGATTTGCCATGGTTCCAGAAGCACAGTACAATCCAGCGTCCATACCAAAGGTATTTGCCAACGACTGTTCCAACCTATTTACGGTTGGATCTTCCCCAAATACGTCATCCCCAACCTCGGCGTCAAACATGGCTTGTAGCATTTCTGGGCTAGGCTTTGTCAACGTATCGCTTCGTAAATCTATCATTTCAATCAAACTGTTATCAAACGCAAATGTAGCATGTCAAGGTTTTGCGCATTATTAATTTTTAGTCGCCATCCAAGTACCAGAAAATCCACCTGTAGCATTGCTCCAAGTTCCACTTCCATTTTTTTCCGTTAAACTTCCTTCAAAGTCGCTGCCAACATCGGTAGTGGCATTCACTAAAACACCTTTGTCGGTTACCGTTCCTGTAAGTGTAAATTTGCTGGAAGTATTGCTGGAAGTATTGCTGGATAGCCCTTTTCCTGCAATCGTTCCATCCTCCATAATTGTAATGCTTATGGATCCTGCATCATCGCCGCTGAAGGTTCCAGTCCAAGTACCATCATAGGGGAATGCATCGACCGGCTGCGAGATTGGATCTTCTTCTTTACACGATTGAATGTTTAAATAAAAAAAGCAGCTATTAACAATCTAAGTACTGATTGGAAAGACGAAACCTATTTTCAAAACTGGCATAAATACATGCAATATGAATTAGTTGCCCAGAAAGCCAATGATAAATTTTCGTCAAAAAGTAATAGTTTAATTATTCCATACTTTCCTACAATTTTATTGCCATCGGCCTTTAGCCCAAACAATGATGTGTGGAAAGCCTACGCAGGTGGGATAGAGCAAGTCACTATAGACGTTTACAACCTTTGGGGGCAAAAGCTTACTCAGTTAAACCATTTTACTTGGGATGGCAAAATAAATAAGGAACCGCTACCAGCAGGAACATATATCTTTGTAATTAATGCTACCGCTAATACGGGCATTCAAATTCATAAAACAGAGCTTGTTCAGTTAATTAAATAAACCGAAAAATGAAGTGTATAAAGCATTTTAAATTTAGCATTGTTCTTTGCGTTTTAGGGGCTCTCTTCTTGATGCACGGCGACGTAAAAGCTCAAAGCAATCGATACATTCACGCTTTTTTTGATAACGATACACTTGAAAGAGAAACAGTGGGTTGCAAGTGGGATTTTAAACCTGGGTATCAATGGGACACTGGCATAGTGGCACTTTTTAAAAAGCATGAAGTTAAATATTATTGTCCAAGTTTATATACTACCAGCACCGAATATAAGTATATTGTAAAAATACAAATAGCAGATAGCTGGATGTACCCAATGGAAGCGTATGACTCATTGAAAAAGGATTTACTTGCAACTGGGGTTTATTTTGAAGCAAATGTATTTGAGATTGGTCATGATTATGTTTTGGAAAAATCGTTTAGAACTGCGAATCTCGTTTCCGTTTCAAACAATGTTTCTCAATACCCAGCATTAAACGCTGTTCGTAGAAATACTGAATATGAATATTCCATTACGAACATGATTGGCGAAGTAGTTGATCAAGGGTCTTTTGTTGACAAGCTTAACATCTTTTATTTGAATGGTGGAGTCTATTTCATATCCGTATTTGATAAAAGTAATAGGGAATATCAGCGAGTTAAGCTGGTCAGACTTTAACTTATCAATAAACAATTCATGTTTTAGTGATTAGGTGAGTTTCCTTAGCATTTATTTGAGGACAAGCTGTGGACTGAGTATATGGCCTTAGCTTGCTACGCATTCCAATTTTATTTTTAAAATGCCGAGAAATCTCTTGAGCGTTATTAATATATTCTTTCTCATTATTATAGTAGTGAAGCTGGATAGAATAGCAACGTTTTGATTCAAAGATCTGGCTTAATAATGTTCTGTTACTAAGTCCACAAGAATGTCCTATAATATGAAGCTCATAATCAGTATTTCTAATAAAACCACTGAGATTTTGATAGGCTGGAGTCCTGAAATAGCCGAATGATTTTGCAAAATCTAACAATTCATTTTGGTTTTAGATTTTCTAAATCTGAATATCGATGATCAATTTAGTCGCCAAAACCAAAAATAATGGGTTGCTTCTCATCATTGATTCTTCCCTGAATATTAATGATTTGCACAGGACGAGTAATTCCAGATATCATTTTAGATAACTGTTCATGATTACCTGCAATTTTAAAATAACCATCCAAGACATCCGTGTAATTAAAGTTTAATAATAGATTTCCTAGAGGGTCTATAAAAAATAAACACCCTCCAAAATGTCCACTTGAGACAAACATCTAATTTTTAGCCTCCATTTTGTCTATTAAACCTCTTTTTTATATGGAAAGTGTAAGCTTAGAACCACTAAATTTTGCGTTGCAAAGCTTTGAAAGATGGAATCATTTAGAACGTTCTTTTTTAGCAACATGCATGGTTTACACCAGTCGGAACCGGTGAAAATTAACAACAAGTTTTTGTTTTGTTGCTTAGCTTGGGCTAATGAACTTTCATACGACCCATTGGAATTAGCAGTGTTAAAGCTCAAAAAAGTTAACAGAATGGCAAGGGAAAATATAGATCGGATAAAAATAAATTCTAATAGAAACAACGGAGGGGTTGTAATTTAAGTGTGCACTTTTCTTTTAAGCAGAGTAGATCTGCTCAACAGCATACCTCCTTTCAAGTGCTAAGGCATCATAAATAAATGTTTTGTACCTTCGGCATAAAATCACACCGTGTATGAATGTTTTTATTATTTCTAGCCAAAAAACCACAGCCCGACTACTTGTTCTAATAATGGCAGTTGTACAACAACTCTGGCACAAACCTCAGAGACGGATAAAAAATTCAAATACAACCAGTATGATGTTGGGCTGGGAATAGACAACGATCATTTTTATCGAATGTCGCTCCAGAGCATGATGGCCTTTGCCGAAAACCCAGATGATTTGAAAAGAGACTTAACCAATATGGATGAAAACACTCGGACCGTAGCTACTGGGCTTGGTTTGTATTTTAATCGAAGTTACTCTCCTTGGAGTAAATCACAAAACAGGTACAAAACAAACCGAGCACTTCGTGTGGGCATTGGTCTCCATTCTGCTAAGGAATCGATGGTAGTTTATCACAATAGAGAAATGGATACATCGATTGTTTTTTGCAATAAGAACAGCGAAGTAACCTTTGAGCTTGCCTACTTAATTAAGGGTACTTGGGGACAACAAAAAAAATGGCACTGGCATTATGGAATTAGCAGCAACGCCAGCGTAACCTTTTCGAACGAAATGTTTGTAATGGAGGGGAAGTATTTTGGTGTAGACCAACATCCATCTACGCAAGAGCGGCTGGATGAAAACACGGCAACATACTTGGCTAAACCCTTAGTTTATAACAGGTTATATTTCACTTACAACATTCACCGTCAATTGGGAGACCATGTATCGCTAGGGTTCGACGCACGCAGAGGTGCTGGATTCCAAACCATTATTGGAGGCAAGTCGAACTACATTGTGAAAACGGGCAGTTTTGTAATTGGTATTAAGTATAATTTGGCACCATTTAATTAATAAAACCGTTACATTGCTGGGACAAATGAGCAAATACATGAATCTAGGATATATGAGAAAGAATTTTATACTGGTATTCGGAATTTTAATGAGCCTAACATCATATGCTCAGAATACATGGAGCGATAACGTTGCTCAGATTGTTTACACGAATTGCTCTTCGTGTCACAACTCCTTCGGAATAGCGCCGTTCGATCTAATTACCTATGCGGATGCCAAGGCTCAGGCTGGAGCTATAAGCGCAGCGGTTCAAAACAAATCAATGCCGCCTTGGATTGCAGACAGCGACTATCAACGGTATGCGCACGAACGAGTTCTTTCTGAATCAGAAATTACCATCATCAAAGACTGGGTTGCAAACGGTAGTCCGGAAGGGAACGCCCAAAATACGCCACCACCACCGGTGTTTACATCAAAAGGGTTTATTACCAAAAAGCCTGATTTAGAGCTTCGTATGCCCGTTTACTCAAGTAAAGCTACCGCATTTTCTGACGATTACGTTTGTTTTTCGGTTCCGGCAAATATTGCGGCCAATAAAAACATTAAGGCCTTTGAAGTTATACCCGGCAACCATACCATCGTGCATCATGCCTTGGTGTATATTGATGAAACAGGTATGTATGGAACGGATACTTCGGCAGGAGTATGTACTGGGCCAACCAATGGACTTATTGGAGGCTATGTTCCTGGATCTCCACCAACGGTGTTTCCATCCAACGGAACCGATTTTAACCTAGGTTTTAAGATGACGACTGGGTCGAATATTGTTTTGGCAATGCACTACCCAGAAGGATCGTACGGCAATGTAGACAGCACCATCATTCGATTTTGGTTTTATGACGATGGAGTAAACATCCGCGAATTGCAAACAAAGCCCTTTCTCGAAAACTGGGACTTCAGCCTTCCTCCAAACCAAGTTACGGATGTACAAGCACAAAGAAACATTGGGGCGAATGACGTTTCTGTATTGAGCGTATTTCCGCACATGCACTTGCTGGGCAGTGAGATTGGCTCACATGCCGTGTCTCAACAAAACGATACCATTCGTTTTGCTCAAATTCCTCATTGGGACTTTGAATGGCAGGAGTTTTTGTTTTTCAATCGGATTAAAAAAGTTCCAAAATACAGCACTTTATACGGTTATGGGAAATACGATAATACCACCAATAACAGTCACAATCCGAGCAATCCACCTGTTTTGGTGCGACCTGGATTAAACACATCTGATGAAATGTTCCTGATTTACTTCCATTACATGTTGTATGAACCGGGTGATGAAAACAGAAACATCGAACAGCTAACATCCCTTTCCGATCAGAACCCCGTTGAGTCGATGGTACGAGTTTATCCCAACCCGACTTCAAACGAAGTGATGTTTTCATTTATAGAGGATGTTGAATCTACCCTTAGCATACGGTTGTACGACTTACGCGGGAATTTAGTATCCGATTTAGCCATAGATGCTTCTCAATCAGCAAATTCTAAACAAGTTCGAACAAAGCTTCCGGAACATTTAAATCCCGGAATGTATTGTTACTCCATCAATAACAATGGGCATTTTTATTCCGGGAAGATTATCATCGCTCAATAAGCTTTGATTTGAATACTCAATCCAGTTGAATCAATAAAAGCATTTCCTAGGTTCGGTGCCAACGTTTGCGGAAACAGGGTTTCGGGGTAAAATCAAATCCGTAAAACCAATTGCTTGATTTTGATGTATAACTGGTTTATTAAATTCGAAACCCGACCTTTACTCCACCCCAACCCGCTGATTGTAAGGATTTTATTTCTTTTTAACCTGAGTTCGATTAATCTTTTCAAATTCAGATTTGTATAGAACCCAAGTAATAAGGCGAAAACAGGAAGGTTTATGTTTATAAACCGACTGATTTCAACGAAGCTAATAGGGTTTTATATACAAAAGTCCGCTTTACACTTTTGAAAAGCGATTTTCATCGTAAAAATTACTCGAAAGGGCCCGCCCTGTCTTCGCAATTTTTACTCGAAACTCACTGTTCACAAGCGTTCTGAATTCAAAACATGAATCGAACTCAGGTTTGGATATTGTTGCTCGGGAATATTCTAAATACAACTTCCCGGTTTGTAAAACCAAGCCGTAATTGAATTGGGTGGTAATGCGATTAACATTGGATGAAGAAATGGTATAGGGGCTTGAATCGCCTAGCAAACCGCCCTGTAGGGTAGCGTCGTAGCCAACCGCAGAAGCCATTGGTTGCACGTAGCCGTAAAGTAAAAACCCATCGTTGTTTGTTGCCGATGAAAAGGGCGAATTGATGCGACCAAAAGTTAGTATACAGCCTCCAGATACTTGCGTAAACAAGGTTCCTATTTTTCCAAAGACGGAAACGTTTGCGCGGAAAAGGTTGGAATATAAAAAAATCTCTTTCTCAACATCAATTCCATAATTGATTACCAAATGGTTTTCAATTTGGTTTCGCCATCCATTGGGTGAACGGTCGTCGATTAGTTGGTGAATGTCTCGTTGGATTTGTTTTCCTTTAGCCGCTGGCCCTAAAATACCGATGTTAAAACTGGAAGAGTATCGAAGCTTCCTCTTTTCGTCAACGCCTATGTAAAACGATTTTAAAATTGCCACAGCAGCAAAAGGCCGATCGCCGTTTTGAATTTCCAGCTTTTCATATCTATTTGGCGTAAATCCGATGAGCTCGAAGGCAAGACCGGCTCTAAACGTCTTACCACTTGGTTTGAAAAATAACGTGTTAATTGGGCATTAAGAAACCAAGGCGACACAACTTAAAAGCTGTAGCCCTGCGTGTAATTTTCGTCGGTTTCTGAAAAGCAATCGTCGTTGTAGTTAATCCGGAAATACGAATTGCCTTTTAATTGACGGAAGGAAATTGTGTTATCTATCTTTTGTGCTTGAATTGATCCAAATAAAAGTAGAGTTATGATAAAAAATGGTAACTTCATACTTGTTATACGAGATGTGTTGGGGTACGGATTTTGGCTTCAAAAAGCGCTGAACAAAATTTATGTGTACGAAATAACATCTTCGATTATATTTGTTTGAAATCCAATTAAATATGAAAGTTGCAAGGCTGTTAACTGCGCTAGTCATCTTAATTCTGTTCCTGAACAAAGCTTTTGCTCAGGATACTGCTTCACACAATGATCTAAAAAAAACCACTTCTGCTGTAAGTGATTCAAACATTTATCGATACTATGTTAAATATGGCAATGTGCCCATTTTTGATACCGTATGGTGTGAAATCGTTCTTAACCTATCGGAGACAAGCTTTGACAAGTGTGACGCCAAAACAATGATTCCGGAGTTTAAGAAGTATTTTGAAATGTCGCTCAATGTCGTGGTTATAACGGCAAAACCAAGTACCGAAAGACAGTACATGGAGGCGGTAAACCAGCTTAAAATGGATTATGTTATTGAACAGGTTCGTATGGACCTCTCTCCGTTTAAGAGTACGGAATCTACCCCATTCGAAAGTACTGAACGGTGGCGTTTGGTAATAAAATCGAACAAATCGCACGAGATGCTATGTAAGAATCCAGAATACACTTCTTCCGGCAATAAAAAAGTAGAGTTTTTTGGAAGATATGGTCTAGGCGGCACCTTGGGCATCACGACTGGTTATTTTGACATGTTTAATTCGCTCTCCAAGGATTTTTATTTTCTGCTCCCTATAAAAATGGTAATTACTAGTATTGATGAAAGCAAAGGAAAAACGAAAGTATATCTTAAAAATATGCCCAATTTAATACCAAACTTGGACGGGAAAGGCATTCAGTTTTATGATATTCAGCAAATGGGATTCATCGATTTTCAGATGGATCAGGGTACATCATTTTTAAGCGAAAGCCATCCAATTAAAAAGGAAAAGGGATCCAGCAAATACTACATCCACCTATCTAGAAAGGAATCAGAACAACTTTCGGGACTTGAAAAAAATAGGGATGAAATAATTGCGGTTGCACAAAGACCTTCCAGTTTTTAGTCACAATAGGACGGCTCGCGGTTTAGTAGCCGATTAAGCTGTATACTTGTGTTATGCGAGTAGCTCTTTTAACCTTGTTAATACTATTTGGTCTGTTTGTGTATGGCCAAAACGCATTGCACTTCGACGGAACCAACGACGGAGTAAATTGCGGAACATCGAGTGTTTTGAATGTTGGAGGCACCTCCTTTGCCATCGAAGCATGGATCTATGCCGATAACTGGCAAACCAATGTGTTTGAAGGCACGATTGCCATCAAAGAAAACAACTCAAATAACGGGGGCTTTATGTTTCGAGCGGGTGCCGGAGGCAAGGTGAACTTGGCTATTGGGGCTGGCACCAATGGCTCATGGTCGGAATTAACAACTGCTGCCATCCTAAATACGCAAACTTGGTACCACGTGGCCGGAACCTACGACGGGTCGTATTTGCGAATTTTTGTGAACGGCGTTCAACGCGATTCATTGAGCGCAAGCTTGTCATGCAGTGGGGCTTCATCCATTCCTTTAACCATTGGCTATCATCCAACGTACAGCAATCGGGTTTGGAGTGGCAAAATAGATGAAGTTCGAATTTGGGATACCACACTAACCGCTGCTCAAATTTTGGCCAATATGAACTCCGAATTTTGCAGTCTGCCTGTATCAAAACTTGTGGGTTATTTTAAGTTGGATGCAGGAAAGGCAAACAGCAACAATTCTGGTAAAACTACCGCCATCGACTATTCAGGAAACGGAAACAATGCAACGCTTTCAAACTTTGCCTTAAGCGGCACCACGTCGAACTGGGTAGCTGGTGTGGCCTTAGATCAAGATACGGTGGAACTTAAAGATTCCAATTCAAACTGCAGTTGGTATTACGACAGCGAGATGAATCAAAACATTTCGAGCACGGGTACCTATTCCCAACACTTTGTTAGCTATACGGGTTGTGATTCCATGCGAAGCCGATACGTAACCATATTGGAAAATACGCGCAGCACTTTAAATGTAACGGTGTGCGACAGCTTTATATCTCCGGTGGGAAAGGTGTTAAAAAAATCGGGGACGTATTACGACGTGATGGGGAATAAGCAAGGTTGCGACAGCATCATTAAAATTGAACTCAAGGTTGGCGCAGACTCGGGATTTGTAGATACCAGCACGTGTTTGTTGTATACTTCGCCCAAGGGAATTAACTACACCAAAACGGGTACCTATTTCGAAACGCATCGCAGTTCTTTTGGTTGCGACAGCTTTGTTCGATTAAACATCACAATTTTCGAACGATCGTACGATACGATTACGTTGGCCACCTGCGATTCCATCCAAAATCCATCCAAAACAAGATGGCTTAAGGCCGGCGATGTAGTTTCAGATACTTTGGTAAATCGAACGGGTTGTGATAGTGTTATTGTGGTTAACGTTTCATCGTTGACTACCTCCAATAATTTGAACGTAAGCCAATGCAAACAATACGTATCACCTTCGGGTAAAACTTGGACTACCACCGGTGTGTACAACGATACCATTCCTAATATGTCTGCTTGCGACAGTTTGCTCACCATTGATGTTACCATCTTACAGCCTTCTTCTTATACGTTAAACTTGGTTGGGTGCGATTTTGTGGAGCTGCCGAATACGCGTCAAATCGTCTTCGAATCCGGGACGTTTTATGATACCTTAACCAACGCACGGGGATGTGACAGTGTATTAACCATAAATGCAACGGTTAACACGGTTAATGTTCAAGTAAAGGTTGAGGAACATAAGCTTACGGCGTACAGTACTTCTGGAAGCTTTCAATGGCTGGATTGCGAAGATAATTTTTCTTTGCTTGCGTCCGAGACCAATGAGATTTTTGAATACAAAAATTCAGGTTCGTATGCCGTTGAGGTTACGGATAAGAACTGCATTGATACGTCGATGTGTTATAACCTAACCGGACTTGGGCTATCATTGATGATGCGCTCCGATTTTGTGCTTTACCCTAATCCCAGCACGGGTCAGTTTGCAATTCGATTTGATGAAGTTGAAAGCGGCAAGTTGAAGATTTATAATTCAAGGGGTCAGATCATTTATTTGGATGAAATTGAAAACCTGCAATCGTATCAATTTAAGAGTCAGCTTGATGCAGGCATTTATCTCGTTTACATTGAACGAGAAGAAGGGGTTGCTGTTGCTCGACTTCTCGTACTTTAGAGTATTGCTCTTGCATATGCTTTAACAATTTCATAATTCATTCTTTGGATTTACTATGATTCAATTTTGCACCCAAACCAAATTCGAAATACACTTCTTTGGAGGTTGCGAAGGCTTGCCAGTTGCGTCAAAAGGTGTTGAATTTAGAACCAATGCCAACTGAGGCGATAAGTGGCCAAGACTTACACATCGGCCTCGAAAATTCAAGTCCATAATTAAAAGATGCACTGTTTAATGCACGTGTTTTGTAGGAAAACCTAAAGCCTTGTTTGAGGGTCTTCCAACCATTCGAGCTTTAGAATCATCATCTGTTCCGACCCCGCTAATACTTACATAGACACCTAGATCGCCAATGCGACTATAATCGTAGTATAGCATTCTAATACGGGTTAGATTATTAATGTATTTAAAGTTCCACTAAATTTAATATAGAGATGATTAAGAGTGGATTTGCTTTCATGTAAAACAAATTGGCCATTTATACCCAATCCAATAAAACTACTTGGATGCGAAAAGAAAGCCATTTGAGCTTTGGGAACAAAAAGTGTGGTGTCCTTACGATTTTGTCCAAAGCCCTGCGATAACAAAACAGCATCTTGAACTCCCACTTCTTCTAGATAAACTGTTTTACTTCCATACGGAGTATCATCGTATGAATCAAAATCGGGTCTTCCATAAACGTCTGATTGAACGTTTAAGCTCAAGCCAAGTCGTAGCCTCCATACTTTTTTAAGCTGGGCCTGGACGCCAAACTGGCTTCGTACATATACATCACTGTAGTCAGAACCGCAGCAATATCCACTCTAATCGTAGTAAGAATATTCAACATCAAAGGGACGAGAAATAGAAAGACTTTTCTGTTTTAAACCGGGCTTATCAAGATCATCCGAAAGGAAGTTTAAAGCGGAAGTACCCATTAATCCATCTTTCCATATCAGATTAGTAATTGCACTTCGGCCAACCTTTACCTCAATTACATCTATTCAAAGTTTTTGTCGAACCAAGATTGAGAAGAAGACGTGCCGTAAATAAATACGGCTGTGATTATGATAAATACTCTTAGCATCTTGAACCTATAATGATATTCAATAATAACTCCTTAACAATAAAATAAAGGAATTATCCTGGCGGGGTTTGTGCTTTTCTTTCTAAAAGAATCATCTACGCAGTTATATTGAAACGTTGTAGAAATGGCTGGAAAAAACCTTTGTTCAGTTCAAAATAATAATAAAGTTTTTAAAGCTGATTCATATATTTGTTTATACCACCATATTATGAAGCCAAAATATATTTTACTGTTGTCGATTGTTCTAATATCAACCAATGCATTTAGCTATGTAACCAATAATCATGGTTTTAATCATGTTAATGATGTTGATACCTCAACGGTTATGGATGGCTCGGTGAAGTCATCAACAACCACATTCTATATGAAATATGGCAATGTGCCTATTTATGACACCGTTTGGTGCGAATTGATTGTAGATTCTGACAATTCTTCTTTTAACAATTCGCTAAATGACGCTATGAACAAAATCAAGCGAGATATTCCAATCGGAAAAGAAGAGTTTGAACAAGCTGAGAATAAATTTCGTTTGAAATACGTCTTCACTAAGGCGGAATTGAGCTCGGCCATTGAGAAAGAAAAAAAGGGTTGGAAATTGCATACCACATGCTTAAAACAGTACTCACTTACTTGCGTAGAACCAAGTTATAACAAAACAGATTTAAAAGAGCTTCGTTTTATTGGTCCGCACAAAACCAGCACAGTGGATGCACAGAGCGCAGGATATGGGAAAATACACAACGCTCTTTGGAGCGACTTTTACTTTTTGCTGCCCATCGAATGCAAGGTTGGTGAAATATTGGAAGGTAAAGGTGGAAAGTTGAATATCACGCTCCTTGATTTACCGCCATTAATTGGGAGCAAAACAGGAAAATTTACGGTTTTATGTTTACGAGACAGTTTTGGATTTGACATTTCTAGGATGGATTTGAAAAAAACAATAGTTAGCAGCGCCTTTGATCTAAAGTGGGACAAGGAGAATAAAACATATTTTATACCTCTTAATAAAAAGGCATCCAAGAAAGTGCTCGAATTTCTTGGCAAGGAGGACGATCTCATGGTGGTAGCTCAAAAAAGCTACTTTTATTAAAGATGGGCCCAAATCTTGAAAAGGCAATTTATTTTAGCCGTTCATTAATGGTAATATTGCTAAACAACTATGTACGTACAAAGAAGATTTCCTTTTAAGAGTGTTTTGGTTTGGACCCGACGAGAACTCATGTTTTTTGTTGTTCTAGCAACGGTTTACACCATTCTCTTTGAGCTAATAAACATTAAGTGGTTGCAGGTTCCATTGGCTCCAGTTGCACTTATTGGTACTGCCGTGGCCTTTATGGTGGGTTTTCAAAACAATGCAGCCTACGACCGAATATGGGAGGCAAGAAAGATTTGGGGTGGAATTGTAAATTCTTCTCGATCTTTAATCATAACGGTAAGGGATAGCTTTTACATGCACCGATCGGAAGCGACCAAGGAAGAAACAGAGCTTTTAAGAACCATAACACATCGGCACATTGCATGGTTAACCGCCCTGCGTTTTGCTATGCGAACTAAAAAATCGTGGGAAGCATCGTATGAAGAAATTCATGAAAAGGAGACCTTTTTCTACAACGTTCCAGAATTTAAATCCCAACTTGAAGACGAAATAAAACCCTACCTTTCTGCAGAGGAGTACGAATATGTAATGCGCATGGACAACAAGCCCAATGCGTTGATTAGTCTGCAATCGAAGCATTTGAGACAAATTACAGATGACAAGAAATTATGGGATTTCACCTTGTTGAATCTGCAACAAATCCTACAGGAACTCACGGCCTTACAGGGAAAGTCGGAGCGAATTAAAAACTTTCCGTATCCCAAACAATACGGAAGTATAGGATATCATTTCGTTCATATTTTCATGTGGTTATTGCCCATGGCAATCATACCTGCATTTGCATCCTTAGGAATGGACATGGTAGAAACCAACCCCTTGATTGGCAAGTATTTTGTGTGGCTAAACATACCATTTACGGTAATCGTTATATGGGTTTTTAACACAATGTTACGGATTGGTTTGGCGGGCGAAAACCCGTTTGAAGGCTCTCCGAATGATGTGCCAATTTCCAACATATCGAGAGGAATTACACGCGATATTTTACAGCTTATTGATGAGGATCCTAAAAACATTCCGGAGCCTTTCGAAAATGTGAACAATGTTCAGATGTAGGTGGTTTGCAGCTATTTACCTACTTGGTGTTTGGATTTCCCTAAGCGAATATGTCAAAAAAATCACATCGGTAATAACAAGATGAAGGGTTGATCATAAAGAGGTCGCAGCCTCTTCCAGCGTCTTAAAGAAATGAAGAATATCTTCTTTCGTGTTGGTTGAATTTACCGTAACCAACCGCACAAACTCATCGGCTTCAAATTTGCCATAGCCAACTAGGGTAGCAGCATCTTCGTACAGTAACGTGCACAGTGTGGTTGCTGGTATGTTTTTGTAGTTGAAACAAACGGATACAGAATCTGGATAGCTGTAGAGGGTATAGTCCGAATGATTGGTTACATATTGTCGCGCCACATCGGCCAGATAAAACTGATTGTCAACTATTTCTGACAGGCCTTTGTTGCCAACAGCCTTCCAAAGGGTCCAAAGCTTCAAGGCATCATTTCTCCTACCGCACTGTATGGAAGTTTTGCCAAGGTCAAAATCATCGGCGTCGGTTTGATAAAGATATTCTGCATCGTTCGAAAAAGACTTCGATAGATCTTCTCTGTTTTTAGTTACTACGATTGAGCAAGTTAACGGAGTTCCGAGCATTTTATGAGCATTGAAACTAAAGCTATCGCTCAGTTCAATTCCGTTTAATAGGTGCTTATATTTCTTACTAAAAATTACACCACCACAATACGCTCCATCTACATGAAGCCACAAGTTGTGTTCTTTGCAAACCGTGGATACTTCAGGTATTCGGTCGAAAGCCCCAAGCACGGTTGTACCGGCGGTCACATTTACAAAAAATGGGGTGAAACCTTCTTGTTTGTCTTTCTCTACTTGGCGCGCAAGGTCTACAGGGTCCATTTCTCCCAACGAGTTGGTTTTAACATACCGAACATGATCCCTTCCAACGCCCATGAAACTTGCATTTTTGGGGATAGAATAGTGAGACTCTACGGAGGTATAAAGCGTCATTTTTTGAGTTACCCCCTGATTTCGAGTCGTTTGCACAGCACGATCTCGGCCCATTATCATGGCCATAAAGTTGCTCATACTTCCTCCAGGAGCAATGGTGCCGTCCGCCTTATCGCTGTAGCCAACAAGCTTACATACTTCCGTTAAGATCGCTTTTTCGATGCCTACTTGAGGGCCGGCCACCTTGTACGTGTACATGCTGTTATTTAGTATTACCGCCAGTAAATCACCTATTACGGCCTTATCCTGTCTGCCACCAAATAGTTGATTGAAAAAAAGCTTTGAAGAAGTTCGAGGAGTATGCAGAACCACTTTGCTTACGATCTGCTCCCATTCAGAATCTGAGAGTCCTTCGTCTTCAAAATTGATGTTTAGGTTCTCATCTAATTGATCGGGGTCAAGAGGTTTTACAACGGGCTCAATTGATTCACGAGAAATTAATTTGTCTACTAATTGTTTAAAAAACTGTATTTCCGATTGCATAGATATAATGGTCAAAAATGTAACATTTTACTCAATAAACCACGGATTTTGTGCTTGGAATTCGGTTGCAATTAAATAAATTAACTTTGGAGCGGTATAAAGCTAGTTATGTCGATACAACAAGAAACAACAGAATTAGATCAAATTATTACACTCCTAGGCGATTCTGATTTAGCAAATGCGGCGGAGATAACGAAACAAATTGCAGTGCCCAGAGAGCAGCTCGAACCCTTTATGTTTTGGAACGAGGGTGAATATACACGTAATTGCTTAGCAAGGGGCAACAACTATGAGTTGCTTCTCTTGTGTTGGAGCGAAGGTCAAAAAACAGCAATACATTGTCACGATGGTCAAGAATGCTGGGTAAAAGTAATCTCAGGTAGTTTTAAAGAATGTATTTACCGCTTCGATGAAGAGAGCTTAAAATTGTCGATGCTCTCAACAGAAGTTATCGGCAACAACGAAACAACGATTATGGTGGATGGAAGTTTGTATCATTCTTTAGAAAACACAAATTCCGGACGTGCGGTGAGTTTGCACTTATATATGAACCCAATCGATAAATGTACCGTCTACGATGCGAATCAAAACTGCTTCGTTGAAAAAAAACTGGCCTATTATTCGGAGCGTGGAGTGATATGTGGATAATCCCTGATTTATTTGTCCTTTGAGGGATGTTCACCCGCGTACTGCTTCACACTAATTATAAAATGTTTAGCATTCCAGTTCATCTTGCTTTACCCTATTTTTGGAAAAACAGAAATTCGCTATGATTCGAATCACAAGCATTATTGCCTTCTTGCTGGCAATAACCTTCAACAGCTTTGCACAGAAAACGCCTATGGACACACTTGGAATTACCAACGGGTCGGTTCACATGAAAGGAAGCTTTCCGTACAACAAGTTTTTAAAGAAATACAAGGGCGAAAACGAACTTGTGATCCATATTTGGTATAACCCTTCGGGGAGCAGCATGGATAAAAAAGAAATAAAAGTCGGCAAAGATGAAGTCTACTTTTTATACGGAAGAAACCACAAAACAGGTCTGTCGGAAATGGACTTTAAGTTTGGATCAAATGCAAAAGCGGCCTTTTCGAAAAAGAAAGAAAAGGAAATGATTGAATTCATCGACTTCTTTGAATTCGAGGTTTTTATCAAACAAAACTTCAACGCCTATTTGGCCATGGAAGCCTTGGAGCGTGCGTTGGAATGAAATTTGGAAATCTATGACTAAGCATCCACTCGAGTCATGAAACATATTGATGCAACAAAAACATATCAAAAGAATAATAAATGACAGCACTTAAAAGCAAGGTAACTTGGTGGACGTTTGCAGTGGCCTTGGCTGGATTTCTATTTGGCTTCGATACCGTTGTAATATCAGGAGCCAATCAACCCATTAAAGAATTGTGGCAAACAACACCCCTTTTTCATGGAACCTTTATTATGTCGATGGCCTTATGGGGTACCGTTGTTGGAGCTTTGTTGGGAGGTATTCCCAGCGAAAAATGGGGTCGGAAACCCGTCTTGCTTGCCATTGGCATTTTATATCTCGTATCTGCCGTTGGGAGCGCGCTGGCTCCAGATCCGTACAGCTTTTCACTTTTTCGATTTTTAGGTGGATTAGGAGTTGGAGCTTCTTCGGTGGCGGCTCCGGCTTTTATTTCTGAAATTTCTTCTAAAACAAATCGTGGACGATTGGTCGCCAGCTATCAATTCAACATCGTGCTGGGCATTTTTGTTGCCTTCTTTTCGAACTACTTATTGGCTGGTTTTGGAGGTGAAAACGATTGGCGTTGGATGCTGGGTGTGGAGGCCATTCCCGCGGTATTGTATTGCATCTTAATCATTGGCGTACCCGAAAGTCCAAGGTGGCTAGCCGTTGTAAAAGGCAAGAAGGATGAAGCCATTCAAATTTTGAAATCGACTGTTGGAGACGCAAACGCTTTGTTAGAATACAATGAGATCATGTCTCATTCAACCGATGAATCCAAACCCAAGCTCTTTATTAAAAAGCTGCGAAAGCCGTTAACCTTAGCTTTTTTGTTGGCCTTCTTCAATCAGTGGTCGGGCATAAATTTTATTCTGTACTACGCACCGGAGATTTTAGAGAAGGCAGGTTTAGCTGGAAAGGAGTCGTTGTTCAGCAGCATCTCGATAGGTGGTGTAAACTTGATATTTACCATGCTGGGCATGTATTTAATCGACCGACTGGGGCGTAAGCAACTCCTCTTTTATGGATCCATCGGATACATCGTTAGTTTGAGCGCCGTTGCTTATGGTTTCTTTGTAGGGGCTGGCGCCGGTTTCCTCTTATTTTTCTTGTGCCTATTTATTGCTTCGCATGCCATAGGGCAAGGTGCGGTAATTTGGGTTTTTATTGCCGAGATTTTCCCCAATAAGGTGCGCGCTTACGGACAAGCCTTTGGATCGAGTGTTCATTGGATTTTTGCGGCTTTTATTACTTTGATAACTCCCGTGTTTTTAGATAAGGAGGATGGATTGGTAGGGGATAACCCATGGCCAATTTTTACATTTTTTGCCGGGATGATGGTTATTCAGTTACTCTGGGTGATTTTGAAGGTTCCGGAAACGAAGGGCGTTAGTTTGGAAGCGTTGGAGGAAGAAATGGTGGAGTGATCACTCATTGGTTAAAAGTTGAATGGTTGGACAAATTCTTTCGATTTTCAAATCAGTCCCCATTGCATTCAAACAAATGACTTATTCGAAACTTAAGCTTCGTGCGAAGTGCATTATTTAAGTGGACGGGTAAAAACGCATTCTGCTCCAATACCTTGACTTCCAGTATTGAAGTCACCAGCGGCTTTCGATTTGGCATGGTCTCTCCGGAAAAACGTACTGTTTTGTATCCCAACCCAACAGAGAATTATCTGAATATTCGGCTTTCTGAACAATCGCTTCCGGCCCAAATTGTTACTTGGGATAGCAAAGGTTCTTTGGTCAAAAGCTCAGAAATTGGTGAGCTTAACATAGCGTTGGATTTAACTAATCTACGACCAGGATTGTATCTGTATAGAATCTCGGGTGGTGTAAATTATGTTGGAAGGTTTATTAAGGAATAAAGGAGTTCGAATAAAATTACAAGGCTTCGCGGCTGTGAATCGTCTGATTTGTATGAGAATTCCTGTGAGCCATATGTTGAACATTTATGTTGGCCTTTAATCCAATATATTAGGGTAATTCAAGAACTAATTACAACAAAGATTTACAGCCATATTGGTTTGCTAAATTTAAGTCTTTGGAAGCATAGTTTGAGTTCAGAATTCCGTAAATTTATTATCCAACTAGGGTCTAATTCTCGAATTGATGTGCTAGGCAAAATAATATTTTAATCTGAAGAGGAAGAAATCGGTATTTCTAGTACCATAGTTAGTCATGACAAATCGCGGAATATTGCTATTAAGAGCTTCCGCTTTAGCATTGGTTTCTTTTGCAATGAAGTAGTTACCGATTGTGAGTCTATCCCGTATTTTGTGTTTGACTAAAAAATCAACATATTAGTTTGCAGGGTTAATTCTTTCTTCGAAGTAAATATACAATTGATTATACACTTGGCTCCAGCCCATTCTGGATTTTTGCCA
>JBLHHI010000026.1:0-30726 GCA_047614125.1 Bacteroidia bacterium
ACCCGAATGAACATGTATTCAAACTCTTTAAAATGAGATCCTGCGGCCGCGCCTCAGGGTGACGTGGGTGGTAAGCTTCATGTCCACCTTAAACATCTTAAAAATCCTGTACAGACAAAAGGCGACAAATTAAACAAATAATTGTTTCCAATTATAGATACAATGCTTATCTTTGGAATGGTAAACCAACCAAAACCAAATGCGATTTTTTGAAACCATCTTTACCGATGAGGTAAATCATTTTATGGCTAAACTTGATTGGAAGTCGGCCAATAAAGTGCTGTATAACATTGACTTAGCAGAGCAAACTAATGACCCAAGACTGATTAAAAAACTTAAAAACGACATTTGGGAAATGCGAACTAATTATTCCGGAAATCAACTCAGATTGCTGGCGTTTTGGGACAAGACCGACCACGAAAGAACGTTGGTTATTGCAGCCCTCGGTTTTATCAAAAAGACAAAGAAGGTGCCTCAAAGTGAAATTAACCATGCACTTCAAATACGAAACCAATACTTTAAAAACAAACGATAACACAAACCACATGGCACATAAAGAATTTAAAACACATACCCTAGCCGAGTTGAAAGATCGATACATCGGCGAAGTGGGTACCACAAAACGCGATGAATACGAATACAAGCTCAGCATGGAAGTGTTGGGAAAGATGATTAAAGCGGCACGAATAGAACGACAGTTAACCCAAGAAGAGCTTGGTAAGCTGGTTGGAGTTCAAAAAGCGCAGATATCCAAACTCGAAAGCAGTGCAAACAGCGCCACCATTGATACCATTCTAAAAGTATTTAAAGCCTTAAAAGCTCAAATTAACTTTAACGTGAAACTTGAAGACAACTTTGTTAAATTGGTGTGATGTCTTAAATTCCATTGAGACAAGATCCTGATTAACGCTGCGCTATCAGGATGACATTGGTGGATGCAATCCTGTTCATCGTCGTCATATAGAGCGCAAGCGAGGTATCTCCTCGTGGATAGCAACCCGAATGAACATGTATTCAAACTCTTTAAAATGAGATCCTGCGGCCGCGCCTCAGGGTGACGTGGGTGGTAAGCTTCATGTCCACCTTAAACATCTTAAAAATAGTGTACAGACAAATGGGTTGGAACAACTATTCGCTTCATTCAACAGATTCCTGCCTTCGGCAGGCAGGCTTTCAGTTTACTTTTATAGAACATTTTGGTTATCATAAAGAATTATAAAAAGTAAAACCTCTTAATAACCGCATTGGGGTGCTTTCCTTTCCAGCAAAACGAGTGTGAAAAAGCTTTAGCCTTCATCCTCGAAGAATGGTCACCCTGAACTTGCTTCAGGGCCTCTCCAAACTAAAAATGCATCCGCTGTTCTTCATGTTCCCGTATCACCGGATCCTTGGGCACGAAACGAATGTCAATGGACGTTAACACACCCTTCGGAGATACCTTTAACAAATAACTTTGGTACGGTTCCATTTTTAGGTCGTGCTTAATCACCTTGTTGCCGTTGTAAATATCAAGCTTGATCGTATGCGGCTCATCCATAAACGATTGTCCCGAATAAATGGGGTAGGCCAAATTCTTCGACTTCAGCTGTGCGATGAACAAAAAGAGATTCCCGTCCTTGTCTTTTCGGCACCAATAGGGCGGAAGTTCCTTGCTCGAAAGGAGAGGAAGGTGGTTTACCACCAACTTAAAATTAGAAGAAACATTGGGCAGCTTTTGCAAGGCAGCCAGCATGGTTGCATATTCGGCTGATTTTGCCTTACCCGGTTGTGCGGGAGGCTGCTTTAAGCAAATGGGCAAGCCTTGCTTGGCAAAGGTCAAAACTCGTTGCAAAGCCCTAACATCCATATACTTAACATCGATGTATAAGGTCGAAAAGCTGGCATCGCCCACTACCAATCGATTGTTTTTATAACTCGCCTTGTCTAAAAAATCCCGATTGATGTACAATGGATGATAACCCTCGGTTTCGGAAGGTGGAAATACATAGCGCATCTCATATTCACCCCAAACCCACACTCGACGGCGTTCTTCCGGGTAGGCACCTTGCATAACACCGTCTTCATAAGGAATATATACCGCAACATCCGAATACGTCCTTCCTTTTAACATCCAACCCGAAACCTTTTCCATATAAGCGTTGAAAGCTGGCAGCTCGGGTTCTAGACTACCACCCGGACCAAAATACGTAGTGGCAAAAAATTCTATACTGTCGGAACCTTTTGGGTTATAAGGCATACCGTGATAAAAGTGTTGGTTTACGCCTTCGGCAAAGAGAGCATCAGCCACCATTTTTAAGTCGGCCGTTTGTTCTTGCCTCAAATACGTAGACGGGAAGCCGTACATGCACGTAAAGGTCTCGCTCGAAACCATTTTCTTCGAAGCCAAACACGCCGAAGAACTCACAATTCTAGAGTAGTTGGGATTGTTTAGCATAGCCTCAGTTTCGGGTATGTCTACCAGCCCGTAGGTCGACATCACATCGGTTGGTGCCGCTAAACATTGTACCCTTGACCATGCATTGAGCTCTTTGCACTTTTTAACATAGGGCATGTAAAAGTTTTGAGTTACGTATTCATCCAACAACAACATGTAATCGTATCGAACATCCGGAAACGAATCGAGGCCTAGATTCATGAATGGAATGATGTCGTAACCAAACTTTTTACTAAAAGCTTGTTCAAAGCCAGGCGTCCAAATCTTGTACTTCCCGTTGAGCTTTATCTCCCAAGAATCGGTAAACAAAGCCGACTTCGATCCTTGCAAAGCGGCGGTTAAGGCATGGCCAATGGGTTGGGCAAAGGCATTGAAGGCATTTTTGTCTAAGTGATTGATTACCAGTTGATTTTTGGGCCAACACCACGCAAAGGTGAGGGTTTGGCGGAAGGAAGTATCTCCATATACTTGAGTGGAAAGATCTTTAGTGATGTTGCTTCCAGCAACAGGCCATGCGCTGCCAAAGGTAAAATCGCAGGCCAGTCCAATCGAATCAGCATATCGCTTTGTATAACCCACAATGTCGGACCATTCCGGACTCAACCATACTTGTGCACTTGTATCCACCGGATAAAACCGATTGAAGTTCTTAGCATACATTTTTTGATACCGATGCAAAGGGTAGACCCACGCTATTTCAACGCCGCCAAAGTTGTTTTTTTTAGCCCAATCCAGCTGGTACTTTACATCGACTTCTTTGATTTCGGTAGCGAACCACCACCAGCGAGTACAGGGCTTTGAGGACGGATAAAATACATTGCCGTCTACACTTTCAATGTTATTTGTGGCAGAGCTATCACAACCAGAGGATGATAAAAGAAAGATTACCAAACATCCAAAGAGTAGGGCAGACCAGTTAAAAAGCAACGTATTATTTCGCATAAGCAACAAAACTAAAAATCAAAATTCAAAGTCCAAACAACAATGCTCGAACCCACCGAACGAAAATAACCCGCCTCATGTAATAATTAACTAGAGTACTATCTTTACGCCGTGAAAAGGAAGTTATTGAAAGCGCTTGTGCTCTCTTTATGCATCGGCATGGGATGGTTCGTTGGGTATTTACGAATACCGCAAGTGGATGGCAAAAACGCTTTTTTTGCAGGCTTTATAGCGTGCCTTGGCGTGTTGGTCTTTGTGGTATTATTGGCCGCTTTTTGGGGAAGAAAACTTTCATTTGGAAGCACATCCAGCGCACCGAATGTCGATTCAGTAAAACGTGATCGGAAGGTGTGGGGAATGGTTTTAATCGCGACGGCAGTTGCTATACTCTCGTGCTACATTATTATTGAAAAGCAAAAGAAAGAATATAAAGCACTGATATCCAGTCAAAACCAACAATTAGAAGTCCAAATAATCTTGCAGAAATCCATTCTAGCAATCAATTCCTTCGCGGAGATCAGCCGAATGGTGGATTCGATTAAATTTGAAATGGCCGGTTCAACTTGGAAGGGAATATCCGAATCCAGTTTGTATAAAATTTCGAGCTTAAGCGAAGCTTTTAAACCGTATCGATACACGGAATGCGATTGTGATACCTTAGTGGAGTTAAGTCCGGAACGCGGACAACTCTTACTAGCCTTAATTGCCATTGAATTGGATTCTACATCGTTTGCTCAAATTAAAAAACGAACCAACTTTAGTCAGGCAGCTTTGTGCAACAGAGACTTGCGGTATACCGATTTAAGCGGCATAAACTTAAGAAGAGCTTGTTTGAAAAATATCCAACTCACGGGTGTCGACCTGTCTTATAGCAATCTTCGCGAATCCAATCTTTGGGGTGCTCAAATTGATTCGGCAAACCTAAGCCATTCTGATTTACGCAGAGCTGTTGGCAGTTTTTCAAGCTTGGTAGCAAGTGATTTAAGTTACTCGAATCTAGATGGACTGGAACTAGATGGGGCAAATTGCACCCATTGCTCGATGCAAGGTTCTAAGGTGACGGTGGCCAATTTTAAATCGGCAAAGATGAACGGATCCAACATGACGTACTGTGATTTTGCTTGGACCAACTTTTCGTACGCAGACGTTCGGGAATCTAATTTTAGCGAATCCAGATTGCGGCAATCGGTAATTCATCACGCCAATTTTAACGATGCAAATCTGCACACAACCAGAGTTCAAGAAAGTTGGGTGGATGAACTCATGACATGGGATGTGATTGGAACGGAGTACATTTTAAATAAATATGATTTGATCATAGACCCAGTGATATCTCAGCAAACTAAGCTTAGATTGAAGTAAAAGGGAAGAACAGTTGTTCTAAGATGGTGCCCATCACTTAACGTTTTTAATCCGCCCTTGTATCACATCGTTGATTTTCGTGGTGAAACGGATGACTTCTTCATCGCTCGACTTAAAAGGGGTAAACGCAATGCCAAAGCTCCAACCATAATATTTTTGGACATCATTTAAATAATCGGATAGCAGGCGTTCCGTCCAAACCGTGGCTTTATTAATGTTGTGTTTATCTCGAAGCTTTCTGCCCAAAATTTGGCCCAACTCATTGTTCATCATATCCACGTAATTGTCGATTGGATTTACGTTAGCATTGCTCAATTGAGCTTCGGAAAATTGACCAGAAATCAGTTCCGGCATGTTGTAGCGTTCGTGCATATCACCTATAAGGTCGGCCGTTCGTTCCGAGAACATGGTGGTCATCAAGGCCTGAGCGGTAACATGGTTAAAGCTGTTGAGGTAGCCCTTTTCAGAACTGTCTTTAGCCGTTATGCATGCGAGCTCATAATCCGAAATATGTGAAACAGAACTCAATGCCAAATCAAAGAAGGCTACGTCACCTACCCCCAAAACTTCTGACTTTCTTCGGGCCAAAACATACACCTTGCTGAGATCACTTCTTTTAGCAACACAATAGGTTGCAATGAAGGCCAACTTCAACTTATTCCAAAAACTACCCTCTCTCGCAATCATTAGGTCGCCTTGGCTTATACCACTAAGCAATGAAGATTCTACCGCGTGTTTGTTTTGCCGATAACGTAGTATTACGCCCTTGCTGTTTTTGCCGGGCAACGAATCTTTATGGTTGGTAAGATATTTTAAATCAACGGCTTGTTTAAATTCTTCCATCGAATTAAATCTCGACGCCAGTAGAACCTTCACTTCCGGAAAAATTAATTCATCTGTTAAAAGTTTATTCGGAACGTCGTCATTTTTGGTTTTGTGTGTTTCGTTCGACAAATCCCGTGCTTGCGACTTCCCACCGCACGAATGAAAACTGGATATTAAGCCAGCAAAAAGTGCGGTAAGCAAAGCCAATGAAAGGGCTGCTGATGTTTTGGTATGAATACGCTTGTCGATGCACAAAACTAACTCAGCACAATTTAGATAGCAAGAGGATTAAAGGCCCGGCGTTTGTTTATGATTAATGGGCCATTTTGGTGACCCGCAAACAGATGTTTTCTTTTGAACTGACAAGGATTCGATGGTGCTCACATGGGAATTGGGTCTTGGATGAACAAAGCCTTGCTTCAGCACAGGTTGAGAGCGAGGCCAGCAAGTAAGTTGAATTTGGAATGGTTTGAGGATTGCAACCTCCTTATTAAAAGCAACAGATATAGTGTTAATTTGCCCTATCAATCCTTGTACGTAAAAAATGTTAAAGATAAAAAGAGCACTTTTGATCCAAATAATTCTGTTAGTTTCTGTTAGCCAATCGCTTGGTGCAGTGCACAACGTTGTAAGCTTTGGCGCCATTGCCGATGGTAAAACCTTAAATACCACCGCAATACAATCGGCAATAGATGCCGCAAATAAAGATGGGGGTGGAGTTGTTTCGATTCCGAAGGGAACGTTTTTATCGGGGAGTTTAATGCTGCGATCGAACGTACAAATCCACTTGGAAAAAGGTGCGGTTTTGCTGGGCAGCGATTTACCCCAGCACTACGTTCATGTTGCCCTGCACAGCTGGTGCGGCAACGGTTGGAAATCGCTGATTATAGCGGATGGAGCCACCAATATTGGTATTCATGGCAAAGGCACCATCAATGGTCAGGGATGTTCGCTAGGACTTCGAATCGACAGCTTGTTTTATGCGGGCGATATTGACAGTAAGTACTACGAAAGAGAAAAGAGAGTGGTGGCCCATAAACGACCACAGCTCATTCGATTGGTTCAATGCACCAATGTGCTTATATCCGGTATTACCTTGGAAGATGCGGCCAGTTGGGTGCAAACGTACGAGCAATGCACAAATCTGGAGATCGATAATATACGGGTTCTGAGCACTGCCTATTGGAACAACGATGGCATGGATATAATGGATTGCAAAAATGTGCGCATTACCAATTGCTTTGTCAATTCGGCAGACGATGGAATTTGTTTGAAATCATTTTCGCAAGACACAAATTGGTTTTGCGACAATATTTATATTGGAAATTGCACGGTACGGTCGAGCGCCAGTGCCATAAAGCTGGGAACATCCTCATACAGTGGGTTTAAAAATATAATCATCGAAAACATTAAGGTCTACGACACCTATCGATCGGCCATTGCTATTGAAAGTGTGGAAGGTGGTTTCATAGAAAATGTTTTGGTGCAGAATATTCGAGCGGTGAATACGGGAAACGCAATTTTTATCCGATTGGGTTTAAAGGAAGCCTATGCGCATCGGCCAATGGGGAGTGTACGCAACGTGATAATTCGCGATGTTAAAGTGAGTGTTCCTTATGATCAACCCGACTTTGAGTACAACCTTCGCGGACCTGCTTTGCCATTTTTTCACAACGTATTTCCCGCTTCCATCGCTGGAATTCCAGGCTATCCGGTAGAGAATATAGTTCTTGAAAACATCATCATTACCTATCCGGGTAAGGGCAATGCGTGTTACGCGAACTTGCCTTTGTGGCGCTTGCAAGATGTACCCGAGGAAATAGGCGCCTACCCTGAGTTTTCAATGTTTGGAGAACTTCCGGCGTGGGCATTTTACGTACGACATGTGGATGGACTTACCATGCGAAATTTACAAGTGAAAATTAAAAAACCCGATTATCGACCGGCCTTTGTGTTTGATGATGTAAATGCCTTGGAGTTGGAATCGATTGTTGTTAAGGGCGACGTTAAAAAAGATGCCTTCATATTTAGGGATGTCGGAAATATAAAGGAGGATAAGAAATAGAAAGCAAACCAATATGGAAAGAAGACACTTTATTTCAAAAATGGCCATGGGAGCTGCCGCTTTATCCATTTTACCAACGCTTGACTTTGGAAGTCTAACTTTTAATCAAGATGATAACAAATGCGTAAAAAACGTATTGGACTACATCAAAGCCAATTGGGAGAAGTCGTTTTACTATGATAAACCCGGTGTGGCAACACGTTGGGGAGTTGAGCTGCCCTTTCCGTATTCTTCGCCATCAATGAAAGGCGATGGCGAGTTTACCTTCTTCTTTTATTGGGATACGTATTTTACAAACCTTGGGCTGCTTCGAAACGGTCATAGGGTTCAAGCCAAAAACAACATAAAAAACATTCTTTGGCTCATAGAAGAGCAGGGATATATGCCCAATCACGTTGGCATTCACAATCGGTCGCAATCGCCGTACTTGCAATTAATGGTGCGTGACTTCTTTGCAAACTTGGATGACCCCAACACCGAAGCCGATTTTTTTAAACAATGCGCCGAAGGCATCCGGAAAGAATATCAATTTTGGATGACGTCGCGGTACAGCCAAACCGGATTGAATCACTTTGGTCACCACGATGATGCCAAAGGGTGTATTAGCTTCTACAACCGAACCCTCATTAAGCGCCTAAAGCTCGACCCAAATGTGTCGGATGAAGAAAAGCGGATTGTGGGCGGTCATTACATGGCCGAAGCCGAAAACTGGGATTTTAATCAGCGCTACAATGGTCGCTGCATGGATTTTAATGCCGTGGATTTAAATGCCTTGTTGTATGGATATGAAATGTTCTTACACGAAGCAGCCATCAAACTCAATTGGCATTTTAAAGATTTTTATAAGGAACGAGCAGGAAAGCGCAAGGGCTTGATGACCGAATTGCTGTGGAATAAAGAGAAGGGCTGGTTCTTCGACTACGACTTTGTGAATAAACGGCAGTCGGAGGTCTATGCCATTTCCGGCTTACAGCCTATGTTTATGGGACTTGCTACTGATGAACAAGCCAAACGCATTTTGGCCAACCTGCCTTTGTTGGAACGAAAGTACGGCGTAGCTACGACCAACGAAGTAGCCGGTTGCCGCGATTATCAATGGGCCTATCCGGTGGTGTGGCCTCCCATGGTTTATTTAACGGTCAAAAGCCTCGACCAATATGGTTTTAAAGTGGATGCAAAACGAATTGCCGAAAAGTACATTGATCTACATTCTAAGCTCTTTGAAAAACACGGCAAGCTCTTTGAGAAAACCGATGCAGAAACTGGAGAACTTTCCAACGCCGATTACGATGCCGAACCCATGCTGGGTTGGACGGCTGGGGTATTTGTTGCGTTGGCTGAGTACGTGAACTGAAGTGAACAAACAAGTTTTGAGCGAAACGAATGCACGCCGGTAAACAAAAAACGTTAACCCTCCATCTTTTTTCTAGCCACCACATAAACACGTGGTGCACATAAGTCTAAAAGTGTGGCGTTCGGGTAATTCCTTTGTGTTTGTGATAAAATTTTATCATTAATCATATTCAGATGTTGCTCTTTAGTAAAAGGAACTATGGAAACTATTTCAAGTTTCGCCTTTTCTAAATGCGTTCGTAAATCATATAAAGTCATTCTGTTTAAACCGGCTTTGAAAAACGCAAGCGCCTTGTTTTTTTCCTGTGGTCGGAGTTGGTCCAAATATTTTTCAAAATCGGAAGTGCTTAACCGTGTGTGACCCCAAAGCGTATCCAAAGTACATAAGCTGTGCCCTCCATTTAAACTAAAGAAAGGATTGTATTCATGTATGGCAAGGCCACCATCATTTAAAAGTCTGCTCATTGAACTAAATGCCCCCTCAGCATCATGAACATGTTCTAATACTTCCCAACTACAAATAATGTCGAACGACTTTGGGGGTAACGTGGAATTGCAAATGTCGTCATCTACAAATTTCACCTTGTTCTTCAGTTTAAACAAGCTTGCCAACTTGGTTCGAATCTGCAACAAGTCTTCATTCACCTCAATCAAACGATTATCGTATTTACCTTCAGCGCTATCTACAGCTTTTACTTTGTAGCCCGAAAATTCAGTCCCAACAACTTCTGCTGCACCATATTCGGCTATTGCAAAAGATGTTCCTCCCGAGTGGCAGCCAACCTCCAAGACCTTACTCCCAACAACCGATTTACCCAAGGCTTCAATAATCGGTAAAATCTTTTTCAAGGCTAATTCGCCATATGTTTTTTGCCGTTCTAAATATTCGGGTGTTACCTCGGTTTTCTGTTGCACCAACATTCGTTGCCAACCTGGACGAATTTTAGACCGCAGTCCTTCAAGAAGGTTATGTGAATCACCATGTGAGTCAACAAAGGTGCCCTTTTTCGGATATTTACTAAGGTCGAAAGGTGATTCAAAAACATTTTGAATGTATCTGCTTCTTTTAGCAATACCGATGGCATAACTAAGTAATGATGTAATTAATTTTTTTAGCATAAATTTTGGTTAATGGATTACCAAGTTAAATTTTTTCTAAGGGTAAAAAAAAAGGCAGCTAACGATCATATTTATAAATTAAAAAGATACAAGCTGATGAAACACCGTTTAAAACGGCAAAATACTAATTTCAGGTGTTTCTTAATAATTTTAAAAAAAAAGTTTTTAAAACAGAGTAAATGATATAAAATGGGCAGATACGCAAGTCCATTGCGAGAAACGTTAAAAAAATAAGTCGCCCTTATAACTCACCAATTATCAGGATTACTTTTAAACCTTACCTTTGGAAGGACTGGCGATGGAAGGTTGAAATTGTCATTGAATTTGAGAAGGTTGCTGTCTTTAACACCATTTAGAATGGTGAGCTGCATCCTGACCCCGTCGATGTCATATCTTGCAGTATAACACTATACGGAGTGCCACGGCCCTGGCGAGTTTGCATAAAATTTGAATGTAAGACAAATTACAACTGAACCTTAAAATCCATTGAATTTGTATTTGCACTTGACATTGAATTTCTCAATTGAAAATCATACACAAAAAAGGTACGAATCTTCACTGTGCTTCGAGCTCAATACCTTTTCGCAAGTCGAAAGGTATCCCTGACCCCAATAGGGGTCAAACCTTATTAAAACTTTGACATCACACCAAATTAAAAACCCCGAAAGGGTGACATCACAATAAAAATTTAAATCAAAAAAAGGCCGTCATATCTGACAGCCTTTTTATTTTCAATCAATAATTTAATATTTATGAAGGAAGGTTTGAATCAAAGATTCCTACTTCCCTCCATCTAATTCGTCTTGCCATGCTTTCAGCTCATCCCATTGACCAGCAGCAGCCATTTCAGCTTGTTTGGTCCAAGTTCCTGGATCATGAGCAGCGAAGTTTCCTTCGGCGGCATCTAAAATTTCTCGTATTGCTTCGGGAGTGCTTGCCGCAACCGCAGCAAAAGAATCCAATCCTGCTTCAGCTAAAACGCTGGCAATTTTTGGACCCACTCCTTCAATCTTCGTTAATTTATCTCCTTTTGGCGCCGCTTTAGCCTTCAATGCCGCCTTTGGTTTTGCTGCTTTCGGTGATTCTTCCGCAACTGCTTCAACCTTAGGAGCTTTAGCTTCCTTTTTAGGAGCTGCTACAACAGTGGTTAAGTTGGCGGCAACCTTGGTTACATCACCTTCTAATACCACACCAGACTCTTCCTTGTACGGAGATTTAACATAAATTCGGTTTACAAGTCTTTTAAGAAGCTTGGTACGCTCTTTTGCTCTTGTCTTATTTCTTCTCGCTTTTCGCTCAAGTCTAGTAACTGCCATTGGATTGGTATTAAAATTTTTGCAAAAGTAGAATTATTTCGATTTAGTACACGATAAAATCCAAAAAAAATGTTCTTTTTTGTCTACATCCTAAATACACTCAATTATTGTGGGCTTTTTTTTGGAAATAGTCAGAAATATCTATCGGCATCAATGTACTTTTGTTTCTTTAGAACCCAATGAAAATAGTAATAGCTGGAGCTGGTGAAGTAGGATTTTATCTCGCTAGACTTCTATCGAGCGAGGCGCAAGACATCATTCTCATCGACAACGATGCGCGCGTGTTGGATCGAGCTCAAAGCGAGCTGGATGTAATTACCATTAAAGGTGATGCCTGTTCCATCAAAACACTGCGTGAAGCTAATGTGGCGAACTCTGACTTGCTCATTGCTGTTACCTCTTCCGAGAACATCAACTTTATGGTTGCTACCTTTGGCAAACAGCTGGGAGCCAAAAAAACCATTGCCCGGGTGAACAATACCGAATATCTTGATCCCAACTGTCAAATTGATTTTACGGCTATGGGCATCGACGTGATGATTTCGCCGGCAGATTTAGCCGCCAAAGAGATATCGCGCCTGGTAAAGCGTTCTGCCTTTACCGACGCCTTTGAGTTTGAAATGGGTAAGCTCAGCTTGTTGGGTATTCACTTGGACGTGGATGCGCCTGTTGTAAACCGAACCATTGCTGAAACTGCAGTGTTAAATCCCAACTTTAATTTTATTACTGTTGCCATTCAACGCAATGGCGAAACCCTTGTACCCAGATCAGATGCCCGCTTTTTGCGGGGAGATCACGTGTATTTTATTGCGGTGCCACAGGGGGTGGAGGAAGTTTTGAAAATAACCGGAAAGGAAGAACACCGCATCAAAAACATAATGATGATGGGAGGCGGAAGAGTGGGCCTAAACACCATCGATAAAATTAAAAAGCGTCGCAAGATTAAGCTCATCGAAAAAGATCCGGAACGTTGCTTCCAAATTGCGGATCAATTTCCAGACATCCTGGTAATTAATGATGATGGGCATAACGTAAAGCTATTAGAACAAGAAAACATTGCCGATATGGATGCCTTCGTAGCTGTTACAGGTAATTCGGAAACCAACATTATGTCGTGTTTGGTAGCCAAGGCACACGGTGTTAAAAAGACCATTGCCTTGGTAGAGAACATGGACTACATCAATCTCTCACAAACCATTGGCATTGATACCTTAATCAACAAAAAACTCATTGCAGCCAATAACATTTTTCGGTACGTACGTCACGGTGAAGTTCTGAATATCACGGCTTTACATGGGGTGAATGCTGAAATTTTAGAATTTTATGCCAAAGAGAATTCATCCATCACCCGGAAACCAATTTCAGAACTAAAATTTCCTAAAAGGGCTATTATTGGCGGGGTGATTCGAGATGGCGTGGGCAAGATCGTAAACGGACAAGATCAAGTTCGCGTTGGCGATCGAGTGGTAGTTTTTAGTGAGTATTCGGCCATTAAGGAAGTTGAGAAATATTTCTAATGTTTAATTGGAAGCTGATAAGCAACGTGATTGGACTGCTGTTGATGATCAACGGAGTTTTCATGCTGTGTTGCACTCCAACGAGTTTTTACTTTAACGAAGGAGATGCCCGAGCAATGGTAATATCTGCAGCCATTGCCATCAATTTTGGATTTATGGCTTGGTTTTTAACTCGGCAGCATTCCAAAAAAATTAGTTACAAGGATGGTTACTTGATTGTGAGCCTTGGCTGGTTGTCACTCACTCTTTCAGGATGTTTGCCGTACCTTGTTAGTGGTGCCATACCCGATGTTTCATCGGCCATCTTTGAAACCGTTTCGGGATATACAACAACAGGAAGCTCCGTACTCAACGATATTGAAGGGGTACATAAAGGCATCTTGCTTTGGCGAAGCCTTACCCAGTGGATAGGCGGCATGGGAATTATTGTTCTTACTGTTGCCATTCTTCCAATTCTTGGCGTTGGCGGAATGCAGCTCTTTATGGCAGAATCGCCGGGTCCATCAGCGAGTAAGCTCCATCCTCGAATAACAGAAACAGCAAAAAGACTGTGGTACATTTATGCGGTTATAACACTTACCGAAATATTTACGCTCAAATTAGCGGGCATGACTTGGTATGATGCTGTTAATCATTCCTTTACTACCATCTCAACGGGAGGGTTTTCAACTAAAAACGCCAGCATAGCGGCCTACAATTCGCCCCTCATTGAGTACATCATATCGTTGTTTATGTTTTTCGGCGGATTGAATTTTACCCTCTTCTATTTCATCATAAAACTTCGATTAAAGGACGTTGCAAGAAACGAGGAATTTCGTTTTTATTTGGGCTTAATTCTTTTGGCCACGATTGCTTCAACCTTTATGCTAGCAATATCTCGAGCCGGCCCATTCGAAACCAATTTTAGGGAATCGCTCTTTATGGTGGTCAGCATTGTTACCACTACGGGTTTTGCCACGGCCGACTACACAACGTGGGGTTATTTCTTAACCATCGTCTTTTTTATTCTCATGTTTTTTGGGGCTTCCGCTGGATCAACGGCTGGTGGAATTAAGATTGTGCGCCACCTTTTAATTGTTAAAAATGGCTTAACAGAAATAAAGCGAATCATGCACCCGGCGGCTGTTATTCCCGTACGATATAACAAAAAGGCTGTGGATCAGAAGATTATTTACAACATCTTGGCATTTTTCTTCTTATACCTAAGCATCTTTATCATCGGGTGCATTGTAATGACCTTGTATGGTTATGATCTGGAAACGGCTGCAGGTGCAACCATCTCGTCGCTAGGCAATATTGGCCCAGGTATTGGCAAAACAGGTCCGTCGTATAACTTCAGCGGTTTCCCTGCCAGTGCCAAACTATTTTTATCGTTGCTCATGCTCATTGGTCGGTTGGAAATCTTTACCATACTTATTCTTATGGTGCCGGCATTTTGGCGAAGAACGTAGGTTTTTACAACCAATTTTCGAACAATCCATCCAACATAATTACGTTGCGTAATATGCAACGTACATCGCTCTTCCGTTCGGATCCTATAAAAAAGTAAGAAAAATAGGAGAAGCTGAAGCCGCTTCTACAAAATCAATAATGCATCACCATAACACAAGAATCGATATTCTTTAGCAATGGCCTCATCGTAAATTTGTTTCGTAAACTTCACGCTGTCTAAGAAACCAGCTGTACACATCATCAAGGTTGATTCGGGCTGGTGAAAGCTGGTGATGTAACAATTGGCAATTTTAAAATCGTGCGGTGGAAATAAGAACTTGTCCGTCCATCCTTGCGAGGAATTGAGCTTCCCAAAGGCCGAAACTGACGATTCTAAGGCACGCATAACACTGCTGCCTACGGCACAAACTCGTTGCTTACTTTCTTTGGCTGAATTAACCCGATCCGCCAAAGCTTGAGAAATGCGATAGCTTTCCGAATCCATTTTGTGTTTGGTTAAATCCTCTACTTCCACTGGGCGCGAGGCTCCATGTCCGATGTTGAGATTTAGCTTAGCAAACTCGGTTCCCTTAATCTCCATTCGCATCATCAACTCACGCGTAAAGTGCAAGCCAGCGGTTGGAGGAGAAATAGCTCCCTCTGTTTCTGCGTAAATGGTTTGATACCAGCGGTTGTCGTCTTCTTCAACCGGTCGGTCAATGTATTTTGGAAGTGGTGTTTCGCCCAACTTGGCAACCACCGCTTTAAATTCTTCTTTTGTTCCATCAAATAAGAACCGAATGGTTCTTCCTCTGCTGGTAGTGTTATCAATTACCTCGGCAACCAATTCATCCTCACCAAAGAACAACTTGTTGCCTACTCGAATTTTTCGAGCTGGATCCACCAACACATCCCATAAACGAAGTTCTTCGTTTAATTCACGAAGCAAAAACACTTCGATTCGCGCCCCTGTTTTTTCTTTATTCCCAAATAATCGGGCTGGAAATACTTTGGCGTCGTTCAACACCATCACATCACCTTCGTCAAAGATGTTTAAAATATCTTTAAACTGCTTGTGTTCAATGGTTTGCTCCTTGCGGTTAACAACCATTAATTTGCAGTCATCACGCTGCTCCAGAGGTCGTTGAGCAATTAAATTTTCTGGTAATTCGTATTTAAACTTAGAAAGTTTCATGAAGCGCTTCTTGTTGAATTTTGGGCTGCGAAGGTAAGAATTCCTTCTTGATTAATTCTACTAAATTTTAACAGTTCGTTTCGACTCATCATCTACTTCAACTTATGCAATATTGGCGTTCATCGCTTCCCGCAACAGTTGTTCCTTATTAATGGTTGTTACTCCCAGCGATTCGCATACCAAACCACCCGCTAAATTGCTCAATGCGGCCACAATACCCGCTGGCAACTTGCAAGCTACAGCAAGGGCGGCTACACTTATAACCGAATCGCCAGCACCGCTCACATCTACAATCTTTCTGTTAAAGGCCGGAAGAAATTGTGTGGTTCCATTGTCAAAAATGGCAACTCCTGCCTCTGATAAGGTGAGCAGGATTTGATCAATATTCAATTTCAACGCTAACGTTTTTAGCGCAGCATCAATTTCATCCTCATTCTTTAACTCTGAATCTAGTTTTAAACCTTCAATGATTTCTTTACGATTGGGTTTGAACATTCGAACCCCTTTGTAATCAAGAAACTTCTCTTTTTTTGGATCTACTAAGGTTGGAACATCATTTTCGTTGGCCAATTTGGTAACCTTCCGAATGAGGGACTTGGTGAGAACACCTTTGTTGTAGTCTTGAAAAATTAAGGCATCCACACTCTTTATGTGGGCTTTTACATAGGCAAAAAGCTTTGCTTCAATGGAAGCGTCAATTTCTGCACAGCTTTCTTCATCTACCCGCAATACCTGCTGGCCATTGCCAATTATTCGGGTTTTAACCGATGTAGGACGAGATGCATCCACCACCAAACCATCGTTTGGCAACGAATTATCTTTGAAAAAACCGCGCAACCATTCACCTTCTAAATCGTTTCCAACAACACTGCAGATGTGCGGTGTAGCACCAAGACTGTGCAAATTAAAGGCAACGTTTGCGGCACCTCCAGGGCGTTTATTCTTCTTGTTAACCGCTACAATTGGTACGGGTGCTTCCGGACTAATTCGATCCACCCTTCCAAAGTAATACGCATCCAACATTACGTCACCTACAATGAGAACGTTTAAGGTGTTGAATTGCTCAAATATCTTTGTTAAGTCGATCAATATCAGTTTTTTATGGTGAGTTTGCCCAAGGCCGTTTTAATATTTTTAAGTGCAAGGTTTAAATCATCTGAACTTACCGCATATGATAAACGTAAACATTCTGGGTTGCCAAAAGCCGCTCCACTTACCATTGAAACATGGGCATGTTCGAGCAAGTACAGGCATAAATCAGAAGCATCCTTTATTTCTTGGTCTCCGAAATGAGAGCCAAAATAATCGCTCACAACCGGGAACACGTAAAAGGCGCCATCCGGCATATTAGGTTCAATGCCCTCAATTTCTTGAAGTCCGTTGTACATAATGGAACGACGTTCTTCAAAGATCTTACGCATCTTTTCGGTCTGATCAAGGGGTCCCGAAATGGCTGTAATTGCAGCGCGTTGCGCAATCGAATTAGCTCCAGAGGTGAACTGACCTTGAAGTTTTTCGCAAGCCTGAGCAATCCATTTGGGCGCTCCAATGTAACCCATTCTCCAACCGGTCATGGCAAAGGCCTTACTCAAGCCATTCACGGTTATTACTCGATCCTTCAATTCTGGAAAAGTGCCAATGCTAAAATGTTTGTGTCCGTATTGCAGGTGTTCGTAAATCTCATCCGAGATGACCATACAAGTTGGATGCTCAGCTAAAACCATAGCGAGCGCATGCAACTCTTCTAAATTAAATACAGAGCCACTTGGGTTGCACGGTGAGCTAAATAAAAAGAGTTTGGTTTTTGGAGACAGTGCCTTTCTAAGATTTTCGGGGGTAATTTTATAATTGGTCGATAAATCAGATTCAATAAAGACCGGAACCCCTTCGGCTAATTTTACCATTTCTGGATAAGATACCCAAAACGGCGCAGGAATGATCACTTCATCGCCGGGGTTGATCAAACTCATAACCACATTCATGATGGAATGCTTTGCTCCTGAGCTTACAATAATTTGGTCCGGTCCGTAATCCAGTTGATTTTGATTCTTGAATTTATCAGAGATTGCCTGACGAAGATCGGGGTAACCAGCTACCGGAGGATAGTGGGTCCAACCATCGTTAATGGCCTGTATCGCAGAATCTTTTATGAATTTTGGTGTGTCAAAATCAGGCTCACCGATGCTTAAATTAATTACCTTTACACCTGTAGCTGCCAGTTCTCTGGCCTTCTTCGTCATTACTAAGGTTTGTGATTCTTCAACCGCTAGCAATCGTTTGGAAACTTCCATTGGGCGAATTTCGTGGTTTTTAAAAGATTCATCAACTCTTTACTTAAAAGAAATGGAGAATTTTATTTTGACGAAGAAAACACAGCTTTATGCGCAAACCGCAACCTTGTATTGAGAAAGACAAAATGGCATTAAATGGTTGATAATTAATTCGTTACATGATATATTGGCGTAAAAGTTTAGAAAATAGTATGAAATTGCTGACCAATTGGCAGTAACTATGGTTTGGATGAAATTTTGAAGGAAAGGAACTGAACCACGTAAAAAACAAACACAAATGAATTTCGATAAATATACAATCAAATCACAAGAGGTCATTCAAAAAGCGCAAGAGCTGGCAATGGCAAACGATCATCAAACCATAGAAACGGGCCACATCTTAAAAGCTATTTTTAAGGTGGATGAAGATGTTGTACCGCTCGCACTCAAGAAAATTAACGCCAACCTATCCAGAATAGAACAAGTTTTGGAGCGAATCGTAGATGGCTATTCCAAAGTAACCGGAACCAACCAAATTTTTCTGTCGAACGCTGGGCAAAAGGCTTTGGCTAAGTCGGAAAATTACATGAAGAAGTTTGGAGATGAATATGTTTCCATAGAACACATCTTCCTTGCTTTAGCGGAAGGATCGGATGAGGTGGGCAATATGCTCAAAGATGCAGGGATTCGTATAAAGGAGTTGGAGAAAGCCTTCGAATCGTTGCGCGGAGGTAATTCAGCCAATAGCCAAAGTGCAGAGGGTCAGTTTAATGCCTTAAAAAAGTATGCTCGCGACTTGAATGAACTTGCTAAGAAGGGGAAGTTAGATCCGGTTATTGGCAGAGACGAAGAAATTAGAAGAGTACTTCAAATCTTATCTCGTAGAACGAAAAATAATCCAATTTTGATAGGAGAGCCTGGAGTGGGTAAAACAGCCATTGCAGAAGGTTTGGCGCACCGAATTGTTAGCGAAGATGTACCCGAAAACTTAAAGAGCAAACGAATTTTCTCGTTGGACATGGGTTCATTAATTGCTGGAGCAAAATACAAGGGAGAGTTCGAAGAGCGATTAAAAGCAGTTATTAAAGAAGTAATTGACAGCAATGGAGAGCTGGTGTTGTTTATTGATGAAATCCACACCTTGGTGGGAGCAGGAGCCAGTGGAGAAGGAGCCATGGATGCCGCAAACATATTAAAACCAGCCTTGGCTCGAGGAGAGTTACGAGCCATTGGTGCCACCACCTTGGCGGAATATCAAAAATACATTGAAAAGGATAAGGCCTTAGCTCGAAGATTTCAAACTGTGCTGGTGGAAGAACCCGATACCGCAGATGCCATTAGCATTCTGCGTGGATTGAAAGAACGATACGAGGTTCATCACAAGGTGCGAATAAAAGATGAGGCCATAATCTCGGCCGTAGAGTTATCGCAGCGCTACATATCCGATCGTTTTTTGCCCGATAAGGCCATCGATTTAATTGATGAAGCCGCAGCTAAGCTGCGATTGGAAATTGACTCCGTTCCAGAAGAATTAGACGAATTGGAACGCAAAATCATGCAACTCGAAATTGAACGTGAAGCCATTAAACGCGAGAATGATAAGGCCAAATTAAAGCAGTTGCAAGTCGACATTGCCAATATTTCTGAAGAACGAGATGCGTTAAAAGCGCGATGGCAAGCTGAAAAGTCTATTGTAGACGGCATCCAACTGGCCAAAAAATCGATAGAGGATTTGCGCTTAGAAGCCGAGCAGGCAGAACGAGCTGGAGATTTTGGCAAGGTTGCAGAAATTAGGTACGGCAAGATTAAAGATGCCGAGAATACCTTGAATAAGCTCAAAGAAGAATTGCATCTAAAGCAAGGTGAACACAGCCTGGTTAAAGAGGAAGTTGGCAACGAAGACATTGCAGAAGTTGTGAGTCGTTGGACGGGTATTCCAGTTCAAAGCATGTTGCAAAGTGAGCGAGAAAAACTCTTGAACCTGGAAGATGAGTTGCACGAACGCGTAGTTGGACAAGACGAAGCAATTGATGCCATATCCGATGCAATACGCCGAAGCAGAGCAGGACTCTCTGATCCAAATAAACCCATTGGGTCGTTCATTTTCTTGGGAACTACCGGGGTTGGCAAAACCGAGTTGGCAAAAGCGCTGGCTTCATATTTGTTTAGTAAAGACGATGCCTTGGTGCGAATTGACATGAGCGAATATCAAGAGAAACACACCGTTTCGAGACTCATTGGAGCCCCTCCAGGATATGTTGGATACGATGAAGGTGGGCAGCTAACAGAGGCCGTTCGCAGAAAGCCATATTCGGTTATTTTGTTGGATGAAATAGAGAAGGCTCACCCCGATGTTTTTAACATCTTATTACAAGTGTTGGATGACGGACGTTTGACCGATAACAAAGGGCGGACAGCTAATTTTAAGAATACCATTGTAATCATGACTTCAAACATTGGAGCCCACCTCATTCAAGAGAGATTTGCCGAATTGAACGATACCAATTCGGAAGAAATTGAAGCAACTACAAAACTTGAAGTTTTTGAACTGCTTAAAAAGACAATTCGGCCAGAATTTTTAAACCGAATTGATGAGTTAATCATGTTTAAGCCCTTGGGTAGAAGTGAGATTAGAGGAATTGTTGAACTACAATTCAATAATTTGAAAAACATGCTGAGCAATCAAGGAATAAAGATTACCGCTTCAACTAAGGCATTGGATTGGCTATCAGAATTGGGCTACGATCCAGCCTTTGGTGCTCGACCATTAAAACGAGCTATTCAACGTGAAGTATTGAATCCGCTTTCCAAAGAAATACTAAAAGGAAGTGTAGTTCGTGATCATGAAATTCTATTGGACCTCGATGCTAAAAAACGATTTGTATTTAAAAATCAGAAGACGGCATCCATCGCGGTTGAGGAACCTGGTTTGAATTAGGAATGGCCACTGACTCTATGAAAATGATTAGGCAACTGGATTTCCTTCACTCAAATCATAAGCATTACTGAGTGTGGTCAATAAACTCTGGGTTGATTTGAAATAGGTTCGCTGCCCCACTGCATTCGTGACCTAGGACAAATCAACTCTTTGAAGTTCGGCTTAACTTCACAAAATACGTGAATGAGACACCAACCGAGCTTGGTGAAATGGTTAAAAAGATCTTAGCAGAGAATGAAGACAAGGTATTTGGACGAATTTGTTTAAACCACATTCGAATTAGAACCCATACAGACAAGCGACACTTTTGGTCGCCCGAATTATCATTGATTCTTCAAGAAACCGGAAAACTTACCGAGATACGTGGCAGATATGGCCCCAAACCAATAGCGCCCTAAACGATGAAAAAAAGGAGAATGAATTTTGAATCTCAAATTACCTTTGAACCTGAGTTCGATTAATATTTGCAGGTTCAGATTTTTATAAAATTGTATAGTCGGTCAGAGATATCAGCAATGGGCTTAAATCAGCTACAGGCAATCTGAATCACCTGGGTATCCATACTGCACCATCAAAATCAAGTGTCAGTTATCAGAACAAGCATCGCAATTGGGAGCTGTTCAGAGCCTAAAAACCTGAGTTCGATTAATCTTTTTAAATTCAGATTTGGATAGAAGCCAAGTAGTGAGGCGAAAACAGGTTAAGACGCGGAGTGCAAGTAAAATCACTTTTTACAAATGAAAAAGGACTTCGGATTCAAACCAAAAAAACGCGATGCATTGCTGCATCGCGCATTACAAGCTTTTAGGCTGCTTTAGAAAGAACTAAAGAATTAAAGTGGCTGTTAATAATTTTCATCCATTTTTCAGCAAGTTGAAATTCGCCGCTCAATATAAAACCATCGGCCGAGTTAAAGAATTCGAACAGAACTGGCAATTCTGTTTTGCTTTTTGATAAGAAACTTAAATGAATTGTGGTTGCCTTAGAATCTGAAATGTGAGCTCCATTGCCCACTTTAAGCATTTTGCATTGCTGAAAATTGTGAAGGTCAACGGTTTTGTTTATTGAACCTCGATTCGTTTTTTTGTAGAAAAAAACCTTTCCACTAAGGCGGTCTAAGCCAATTACAAACTCGCCATTGTTGTCTTTTTGAGTAATTGTGCTTTGAGCACTAAGGGCCATTTGCTTGAGCATATCAGACAAATGCTTTTCCTTTTTGTTCCTGCTGCGAGTCATCATTATAAAAGGTGCTGAAAGAAGCCCAATAATAGCGGCTCCAAGAATAAAACTTGATAATTCCATTGATATAAATATAAAAGTTAAGATATTTAAAATTTTAAATATGCTCAGAGCAATAATGAGCATCAGCTACTTGAAAATCAATAACTTACCAAAAGAAATGAAAAGGGAAGAGCCGCTGCATTCTTTGCACAAGAATCCAAACAGTTTGATCTGTCCAAACCAGAGCTGAATGTGAAATGAGTTGGACTGTTTTAGTCGCACCGTTGAAAGATTTTTGAGCTGGGGAGATGCATTCATCCTTTCCAACAAAGAACGATGAAGCCGGGGATCCGCCGTGAAAAAGAAGCCCAGTAAAATCATGTAAGGTTTGGATTGAAATTGTGTTGACTTGCTCAAATTTACAAAGAGCAGAGGTCGTATCTAAATGTTCAAGTGGTTTTGAATGCGACTCGAAACCAAGTGTGCATACCAAAATAAGCGCTAAAACAACACTCCCAATACACTTTAATATATCCTTGCGAAACACCTTTCAAAGCTAGATGGAAAATTAATTACGTAACGTAATTAATGATTTTTTTCGATAAAATTAATTCGCTGATTATTAGACAATTACAAAGTGATGCCGCAGTCTTAGTCATGAAAACTCAAAAGAGCTTTCTTCCACATGGCCATGGCATAATGGATGTAAAAAAATAATAAACGATGCAAACACTTGGTTATCAAAAAAATCTTGCTTACCATCCGACCTACGATAATAAAATCTATGACAGAAATAAAAATATACGACGCCGTTAACAGACCCAACCTCTTTGAAAAAAGAGAGGTGGTTAAATTTTTATTCGACAACCTTGAAGAGTATGGAGATCGAAAGAAAGACATTCAGAAGGCCATTGATTACTCTACCAAAGAAATCAGTTCTTTTGGCGGATTTACAATGCTCTTAATGGATGAAAAAAAAATGTTAGGTGCCCTAGTCATGAATCAAACAGGAATGGGGGGATATATTCCCGAGAACGTATTGGTTTACATCGCAACTCATACTAAACATAGGGGAGAAGGACTTGGTAAAATGCTGATGAATAAGGCTATAGAATATGCTAAAGGAGATATTGCCTTGCATGTTGAAACTGGAAATCCGGCGAAAAACCTTTATGAAAAACTGGGCTTTACAAACCCTTATCTGGAAATGAGGTTGAAAAAATAAGCATTGGGAATACACATTATAGACCTAAGTATTTTTATTGTTTATCTCGTGTTCATGCTTGGTGTGGGATTTTTCTTTATGAACAAAAATAAATCGGATGAAGATTATTTTGTGGGAGGAAGAAATATGTCGGCCGGGCACATTGGGCTTTCGGTTGTAGCCACCGATGTTGGTGGTGGATTTTCCATTGGCTTGGGAGGTCTTGGTTTTGTGATGGGGCTTTCGGGCAGTTGGATGCTTTTCACGGGCTTGCTCGGCGCTTGGATCAGTGCTGTGATCTTGATTCCAAAAATATACCCAATTGCCAAAGAACATAAATTCTTAACCTTTCCGCAATCCCTTGCCTTTCATTACAATTCGAAAGTTGCGTTGGTTGCCGGCATTATTTCATTAATTGGTTACGTTGGATTTACGAGTTCACAAATTTTAGCTGGGGCAAAATTGGCATCTGCCACCTTTCCTTCTTTTACCATTACCAAGGCCGTATTGATTATGGGGGTAATTGCCGTTGTGTATACTGTCATAGGCGGAATAAAAGCCGTAATCTATACCGATACCATCCAATGGCTCATTTTGATGATTGGTTTAATTTTTATTGGACTCCCGATTGGCTACGTTAAGATCGGCGGTTGGGAAGCCATCAGTGCAACACTTCCGCCTGTTTTTACTTCATTAAGCAACATTACTCTTATTCAATTATTTAATTGGCTCATTACCATAGTACCCATTTGGTTTATTGGAATGACGTTATATCAACGTATTTACGCATGCAAGGATGAGAAAACAGCGATAAAGGCGTGGCGAATTGCCGGTCTTTTTGAATGGCCAATTATGGCCTTTATGGGTGTTGCCTTAGGTTTATTTGCCCGAGTGGCTTTTGAACAAGGCATGTTTACCGAGATTGGATACGCACCAGGAACAGCTATAGACGCAGAACTTGGCTTGCCCTTATTTTTGAGAAGCATCTTACCCATTGGCTTGATGGGCTTAATGATGTCGGCCTACTTTTCTGCAATCATGTCAACTGCCGACAGCTGCTTGATGGCAGCATCCGGCAATTTTGTCACCGATATTTTGGGGTATTTTAAAAAGAAACAAACCAGCAGCATACGAAGTTCACAAATGGTTACCCTGCTAATCGGTATGATTGCAATTCTGCTGGCAACGCGTATGCAAAATGTATTGGAGCTTATGCTCTATTCGTACGCCTTTATGGTATCTGGGTTGTTGGTACCTGTAATTGGTATGTTGGTGCTTAAAAAACCTTCATCGCTTGCGGCCATCGTTTCGATGATTTTGGGCGGCACCACAACTTTGGTATTAATCATTTCAGAATCGAAGCTTCCTTTTGAATTGGATGCTAACTTCTTTGGAATATCCATTGCCGCAATTAGTTTTATTATCATTCAAATAACAACGAAAAAAGAAGAAAAGCTATGATGGAAATCCTTCAAGAAATATTGCCGGATTTAGAGCGCTTTAGGAAAGAAATGCACCAAAACCCCGAGCTTTCCGAACATGAGTTTAATACAGCTAATAGAATAACAAAATATTTGGCGCAACATTCCAGCGGTACCACTTCGCGTGTTGCCAGTACTGGGGTGATGGTAACCTTCGACAGTGGCGTTGAGGGGGAATCTGTACTGCTTAGGGCAGATGTTGACGCCTTGCCAATAATGGAGACGAATAATTTTGAACACAAATCAAGCATACCTGGGGTGAGTCACAAATGCGGACATGATGGGCACACCACCATAATGTTGGGTGTGGCGCAAATGTTAACCGCTCTTCCCATAACTAAGGGCAAGGTAGTTTTGCTATTCCAACCTGCTGAAGAAAACGGAATGGGAGCGGAGGCGGTCTTAAAAGACAAATTCATGAAAGATAAAACGTTCGACTTTATTTTTGCACTGCATAACATTCCGGGTTTTGAAAAGAATCAAATTGTGATCAAAGAGAACGTTTTTAACGCCAACGTAAAAAGCATGATCATTCAGTTGCAAGGAAAAACAGCACATGCGGCCGAGCCCGAAAAAGGACACAATCCTGCGCTCGTAATTGCAGACATCTTGCACCATGCAGAATCATTAACCAATAATAATCCACACCATAGCAACTTCTTTCTAATTACTCCAATACACATTAATATGGGGGAGATCGCATATGGGATTTCAGCGGGAAGCGGAGAATTGCACCTCACCATCCGAAGCTGGGACCTGGCAATCTTTGACGAAAAGTGTGCGGACTTGGAAGACTTTATAAAACGCCGTTGCGAAAGCCAGCACTTGAAAGCGCACATTTCATGGACGCAGGTGTTTTTTGCGAATAAAAATGACCAAACGGCCATAGAAGTAGTTCGTAAGGCAGCCATCAAAAATGAGTTCGATGTGCACGAAATGAACCATTCTTTTAAATGGGGAGAAGACTTCGGATTGTTCACACAAAAGTACAAAGGAGCCATGTTTGGTTTGGGGGCGGGAGTAAATACACCGGCTTTGCACAACCCCGACTACGATTTTCCAGACGACATTACTTCTACAGGAATCCAACAATTTTTTCAGATTATTCAGGAATTAAACACGAATTAATGCACCCAACTTCTGTTATTGAACTTTCTCAAGCTGCCCTGGATGCCAATATTTCCTTTATTAAGAAAATGCTGGGCAATACAGTCTTATCGTCTGTGGTGAAAGGGAATGCCTACGGCCATGGCTTGGATGTTTTTAGTAAAATGCTGTATAAATCAGGAGTTCGAAATTTTAGCGTCTTTAGCGCAAACGAAGCGCAAGCTGTTTTAGCCTGTCTTCCCAACCAAATTGAAGTAATGGTAATGGGATATCTGGACGATGATCAAATTGCATGGGCGATCCAAAATGAAGTGGAATTTTTTGTATTTGACGAACATCGGTTGAATACTGCCATCCAACTATCCAAAAAAATTAAAAAACCGGCTCGAATACACATTGAATTAGAAACTGGAATGAATCGAACTGGGTTTGGTTTAAAGGGTCTTAATAAATTGTTTCGTGGGTTGGAGGCAAACAAAAGTTATTTGGAAGTTAAAGGAGTTTGCAGTCATTTAGCGGGTGCTGAAAGCATTGCTAATTACAAACGAGTAGAGCAGCAATATGAACGATTTAAAAGAGCTAAAATTCAACTTGAAAAATTGGATTGGTTTGACGCAAAGTTTCATTTAGCGTGCTCCGCCGCCAGTATGCAATATCCCAAAACGCGCATGGATCTTGCAAGAATTGGGATCCTGCAATATGGTTTCTTTCCCAGCAATGAAGTTTTTGTTCAATTTGTTACCAAACATAAAACCCGCAAAAGTCCATTAAAAAGAGTACTTTCATGGAAAACTCGGGTTATGGATGTAAAAGAAGTGAAAGCCGGCGAGTTTGTTGGATACGGAACTTCCTTTTTCACCAATATCAAAACCAAAATAGCCATCCTACCAATAGGTTATGCACATGGATTTGCGCGATCTCTAAGCAATCAAGGCAAAGTATTGATTCGCGGAAAGCGATTTGATGTGATTGGTACCGTTAATATGAATATGACAATTGTCGACATTACCGAATGCGACGCCATTGAACGAGGAGAAGAAGTGGTTATAATCGGACATCAAGGAGACTTAGAAATAAGTGTTTCATCCTTTAGTAATTTTAGCGATATGGTAAACTATGAATTACTTACTCGCTTACCGTCTAACATAACACGTAATGTAATTGAATAATGGCAGAATTAATTATACATATTGATAAAATAAAGAGCAACATCAAGTACTTGAGCTCCTATTTTAAAAAGCACAACATTGAGTGGAGTTTAATCACCAAAGTCTTTTCGGGCGATAAAGAATTCCTCCAACAATTGCTTACAGATGATGTGATTAAAAACATCGGCTCTGTTGGAGATTCGAGGTTAACCAGCTTAAAAAATCTGAGAGCCGTTAACCCAAATATGAAAACCATTTACATCAAGCCTCCGGCCAAAACGTACGCCGATGATTTGGTTAAATACGCCACCATCTCCCTCAACTCTTCGTTCGAAACTATTAGTGCACTCAATGAAGCTGCCGCTCGTGCAGATTTGGTGCATCAAATTATTATCATGATTGAACTTGGCGAGTTGCGAGAAGGAATTCAACGAAATGATATTATGGGCTTTTATGAGAAGGTGTTCGATCTGCCAAATATTGAAGTTATTGGCATTGGCTCAAACTTGGGTTGCATGTATGGTGTAGAGCCTACCTATGATAAATTATTACAACTGTCGCTTTATAAAGAATTGATTTCAACTAAGTTCAATAAGGAACTAAAACTCATTTCAGGAGGAACTTCCATTACATTACCCCTGATAGAAAATAAAATAATTCCCAAAGACATCAATCATTTTCGAATTGGAGAGGCGGCATTTTTTGGACTAAGTCCGATGAACAACGAACCGTTCAAAGAGCTTTCAACCGGCACTTTTGAATTTACAGCAAACATCATAGAACTGGAAAACAAAAAGCTTGTGCCCGAAGGAATTATCAACGAAGCCAATGTGGGTCATGCCATTAATTATGACGACAAAGGTGTGAATGAATCCTCGTACAAGGCCATTCTTGATTTTGGATTGCTGGATGTAGACAAGGATGATTTAGAGGCGGTCGACAAAGATTTAATGTTTGTGGGAGTTACTTCCGACATGATTGTGGTAGACATTGGCACAAATAAAACCGCAAACGGCGAAACCAAATATCAATCAGGAGACAAAATGCATTTTAAACCGAATTACATGGCGGTTGCACGATTGCTCAACTCAAAATTCATTGATAAAAGATTTGATTGAGATAATTGCTTTGTGATCCCACTTTTTACGATGTTCTTCTTCAAAGTTTTTGTGCTTTGCCCGCTCACATGAAATCATTCAATGGATGCCAAATTGGTCGGTAAGCATTCCAAAATAAGATCCCCAAAACGTATGGTTGAGGGCCATGGTAATGGTACCATCTTTATCGAGTTCTGTAAATAAGCAATCCGTTTCTTCCTCGGTATTGCTGTGAACCGACATGGTTACATTATTTCCAATGGTAGTTGCTTGACCGTACGCTTGCGACGAATCACTTCCCATAAGCGTTCTGAATTCAAAATATGAATTGAACTTAGGTTATTGGGCAACGAAACGTGCATGATGTAATCCAGTTTTTCTTTATTTACTGAATGTTCGGATTGAGGGGGCATTTCGTTAAACTTCCCGATGAAAGCAAATTCGCCACCAAATACACTTTTATAAAACGTGAAGGCTTCTAAACAGTTGCCATTAAAGGTGAGATACGGATTAATTGTTGTCATAATTAAACCTATTTACCAGAGTTCGATTAATCTTTTCAAATTCAGATTTGTATAGAACCCAGGTTATTTAATTCGTCGTCTATCCTTCCACAAAATCAAAGTGCAAAGAAGCAGTTAACGGGTAAGAACCACATAATCTTTGATGAGCTGACGGATGAAAGCAGAATCTGATTTTTCGGTTTGCGAAATATTTAAGTTGGATTGAACTTGAAGGGAAACTTCTTTTAATAAGGATTGATATACCGGTGTTTTAAATCGATCGTGTCGCACAACCAACTTCTTCAAGTGCAGCATCTGGCCTTCGTTAAATTGGGTTATTTCAGGATATTTTGGGACGTATTCAGCTGATTTTGAAATGTTTAAAATGTCGTTTAAGCTGTACTGCTGATTTCCACCACGCAACTTTATCACCATGGTATCGCTTATTTTTCCGCCAATGCGTTGATTTTTCTCTGAGGTTCCAATCGAAATCATTGCCACCGATCCCATCGATAAAATGATGTCCAAAAAGCGTACAGACCATCGGTTGAAAAAATCGATGAAACCGGGCTGTCCGCCATCCACCTTAATTACTTTTATGCCAACTACCATTTTGCCAATGGTTCTACCTTGAAAAAGCGATTCGAAAATGAGGGTATAAAAGTACATGGGTATTGTAAGAATGAACACGGCCGTAGTTGACTCATCATTTAAAAAATAAGTTGCAGCAAGCCTATAATAAAAGAAGAGCATAACGGCATCAATGATGAAGGCAATGATCCGGTCCAATAAATTGGCCAGGGCAAATTGGATTACAACGTTCTGTGTGGTGGTAATTTCAATTGTGCGCATTAAATATTTTACCTACTTTTTCGAACTCGAAATTTAAATGAAAGAATCCGAATTCATAGACCAAAACAAAAATAAATGGTTTGAGTATGAAACGTTACTAAAGCAAAACTCAGCCGATCCAGAAGCTTTGAGTGAGGTTTTTATTCAAGTAACCGATGATTTGAGCTACAGCAGAACGCATTATCCAAATCGTTCGGTTCGTGTGTATTTAAACAATCTAGCTCGATTCATTTTTGATAAGATAGGAAAAAGAAAGCGTTTCGATCTTAAGAACATGCTCAAGTTTTTTAGAATTGAGGTGCCGCAGCTGTTTTATAAGGCGCGCTTCGAAATGCTCATCTCGTTCGGGGTGTTTATGCTGGCCTTTGTGATTGGAGTTTATTCTAGCGCACAAGACGAGGGCTTTGCTAAGCTTATTCTGGGAGACGCCTATGTGGCCATAACCGATCAAAACATAAACAACGATGACCCAATGGCCATTTATAGAACCGGAAAGGGAATCGACAGCTTTTTAGGTATTTTGATCAACAATGCTCGAGTAGACATCCTGATGCTCTCGTTAGGAATGATCTTTGGCGTTGGTGCATTGTTCGTTTTAATTAGCAACGGAATCATGGTTGGTGCCTTCCAATATTATTTTTATGCACATGGCGGTTTTGAAGAATCTTTGGCAACAATTTGGATGCACGGCACCATCGAAATAACCACCATCATTTTAATTGGCGGGGTAGGTATGATGGCTGGTAAGGGTTTGCTGTTTCCACGGTCGTACACTCGGTTTCAATCGTTTCGGATCTCAGCTTCAAATGCCGCCAAGCTCTTGTTGGCTGTTTTGCCCTTCACCTTTGTTGCGGCCCTTATAGAAGGGTTTTTAACTCGGCAAACTACAGCACCTTTCGCCATGAAACTTGGGGTAATCGTTTTGAGTTTAATCGTTGTTGTTGGATATTTTATCATTTACCCATACTTTGTAAACAAACGGTACGGATCGAACGTTATTCACGAAACATTACGCAACCCAGCGGCGAGCAAGCCCATAGATTTGCATGAGATCAAATCACCAGCTGCCGTAATTTCTGAAGCGTTTAAATCCTATAAATCAAATACAAAGCTGTACTTAAGCCTTGGTTTTGCGGTGGCTTCTGGATTGGTGGTCTTCGTCTATGTTTTTTGGGCAGAGTACTTTGTGAACTTGGCCAACCCTTTCTTCAATTTTTTGTTCGAAACGGTTTCGAAGGACGTGTTTAAGACCAACCCCGAAATGAGTTCGATTGTTAGCCAGGGCGGCCAGCTAAATCCATGGGGATTTGCTGCCAGCATTTCTGCGGTATTTGCTCTGGTAGTAG
>JBLHHI010000027.1:0-30566 GCA_047614125.1 Bacteroidia bacterium
TATTTTCAAGAAAGTAACGTATTATTTTATTGAGCATGACATACAATGTCATTCTAAAATGAATAATAAGCTGTGGTTCAGCTTTAATTGCGCACGATTTGATTTCGCGCAACGCCTAAAAAGGCGAATGACAATTTTAAATTAAGAACGACTGTACCAGAAGTGTTATGTCTTGGGTTTGTATGGGCGCCGAATATCTTGGATACGAAACATCCATTTTGGATGACGCAGATGTTCGCGTAATGAAGCTGTGAATAAAGGCAGCGAAAAAGTTGGTGTTGATGGATGTTTTTAAAGTTGCTGGTCCATCAAAAGCATCTTCCACATTGAGTTGCTCAAATTGATTTTCGCAACACGATTTAGAAAATGAAGTGGTTTTACTTTTAAGCGATTCGTGTTCGCAAGATGTGGGTGTTTGGATCATTCCACAGTTCAAGTCGCGTTGACCAAGCATCAAGCTCGACATAACCGCCTTTCCACCGCAATAATGCGTAGCAAAGGTTACCCCAACGTTGGTTAACAACATGAGCAGGGTAAAGAATATGGCAATCGCTTTCTTCATGTATGCTGAAGGAACAACGCAAAGCTATATATTTAAGTTCATTGCGGGATAAAGGATGTTAGAAAGGAAGCATTTATTTAAACAAGAACGATCCGTAGGAATGCCCATCCATCGATGATGTCATTCTGAATTCTCCGCCCGTGGAGGACAGAATCTTTTTTACCTGAAGGAACTTGTTGTTTTATACTGGGTTCCGGTTGGTGATAACACCGGACTAGGCGAAGGTCCATTATCATAGCCTGCAATCATCCCGACGGACGGATCGTTTGGTCAATTTTGGAATGGGCTAAAGCCACATTCTTATTCATAGCATTATACTAGAAATGGACCACGAAGGGTTCACACCTAGCGCTGGTAGGCTGTTGCTTTAGAAGAGCCATAGTTACAACGGATGAATTCTTCCAATCAATACGATTTCAATCAGTTTATTATTACGTTGTTAGTCATAGCCCGCAGGCAATTCGTCTGAATCACGGATGATCAGGGTGTAATCTTTGCAGGACTGCGTAATTCGGGGTAATTTGTATTACGAAAAATGTAAGTTTCATCCTCAATCACCAACGCAACCAACCTTATATACACACCGTGGCTATATATTTTCACACTTTCACTACTTGATTGATGTGGATAAATTGTGTTTTCCATAAATTTTGCATGCCTAACATTCCTTTGGTTTTGCTCTATATGCCTTCTTCCACCTCCCAAAGCATCGGCATAATATCTGTAATTATCTCGGTAATCATTAATTAATTGGACAAATAACGTATCACCTTTTTGCCAATAGAGCTCATGAAATAACTTTTGAGGGCGCTTATAATAAGAAAGTGTTCTTGATTTTAGAGAAGGTACGCACACTTTGTAATCATTGGGGTTTTCAAATTCTATAGTTAATACATTGTTCTTTTTACCTACTTTGGATACATAGCAACCTCTAATAACGTAATCTCTGTTTAGTCCCAAAAGTGAATAATATCCTCGTGGGATTATTTTATCATCAAAAAGAATGAAATAAATTGGTCTACCCCAATAATTAACATGAATTTCAAACTGATTATACTTCTGAACATAAATGGACATTAAGCCATGTGTGTAACCATCACTAAAATTTGCCCAATCCAATATTCCATATTTGTTTGCTGATAAGTTAATTCTACCGGATCTGCCCTTGTATGTTTCAGATTCATTAGCACTGTCTAAAAAATATTGCTTTCCATCTTTCACAACTCCAGCACTGTAAAATGTATCTGACTTAATTAAACCCGTCGTGTCAAAATGCAAAAACAGGCCATCTTTAATCCCATTTGAATAATCTGCTATAGAAATTACGTTTCCTTTCGAATCCATTTGAATCCAAACGCCATCCTTAAGTCCATGTTGATTCAATCTGTTAAGTTTTTCTTGCGAAAAGCAATTGAAATAAGAAATAAATGTTATCAAAAAAATTATTGTTTTCATATGCAAATATTAAATAAGACATTACCAATTTGGTATTGGCACAATTGGAACCAAATGCCGTAACGTCTATCCCAAGTCTTTAGCAACAAGGCATGATCGGTTGCGACTGCGGTAAACTTATTCCTTTTTTACTAAAACAAACGGTTCTTTTTCAGCCAAGGTAATAGCTGACACTTCTGTAAGTATTTTTTTTAATAAATCCAGTCTGATGACTATCGGAACGGCCCGCAAACAACCAAGCATACTACGTGTGCTTAAGGATCAATAATTCAAAACTGTCTTAATTGCCGAAACGATTTTAGTTGAATCAAATTGGTCGTTGGCATATATCTCTTGGAATCTTAACACGCTTTCTTTGTTTCCTTTCACAATAATGGAAGGACTGTATTGAATTCCTTTATCGCATAAAAAGCCGCATGATGCCTTGAAGAGACCTTCATAACGCACTTTGTCAATATGGATGTTGTTAAATTCAAAACCAAGGAGTTGCTCAATATCGGCAACTCGCTCTTCTAAAACTTGCTGAGATTGATTCGAATCGGATTCGATGATGAGCCGTGGTTGCAGTTTGCCATTTTTGGATACCATTTCTTTCAGGAATTGAAGTTTGGGAAGACAACCGACGCATGTTTTTTGAGTAATGCAAATGTATAACCCAGGTTTTAAAACTGTGTTGCTCTCTATGTTTTGATAGTTGTTATAACTTGGTTTACAAGAATGGAAACCAAGAAAACAAAGGGTCAAAAATGAAATTAGCGAACGTTTCATGGCAAATTCACGTTATATTTAAGCCAATAATACGAGTCTTGATTGCTCTCCTTCTTTAAAGGTTGAGGCTTCATTTTGGTATGGGTAATGGCTGATCCATTATTCCAAAAAATAGGAGTTGAATATTGAATTTTTAGCTGATCGGAATAAATTAAAGAATCAACGATTGAATGTTTCGTTATTTCTGAAAAGGTGTTGGAGTTATTCTTTAGGTTAACCGTTTCTAGATAACGTACATCCGGATCATCAAAATGCAAATAAGAAATAAGCAGCGTTTCGTTATCCAAAAAGAAGATTTTCTGAATTCTATGAACTGCGTATTTTCTTGAAAGTGAATCCACATTATACATCATTCGTTTTATTGGAACTTGATACATGTTCAACGCAGAAGTATCTTCTAAGAAGATTTTTTTGATGGCTGAATTATCAGCATTTAAAACAATTTTGTTCTTCAAGCTTATCTTATCTGCACCTGTAATTTCATAAATTGATATTTCATTTAAAACAGGATTTGCAACCGCCACTAAGTTTTGACTAAAGGCCATAAATTCATTCACAAAATGACTCAGTTCAATACCAAGGGGTTTGTCTTCTCTTTTTAGCACAACATATTTTCCTGTAACGGTATTGAAGGTTGAAATAATAAAACGCGGCAAGCCCTCTTTGTAATGAAAGTTGTAAAAGGTAGCAAGAATTAATGTGCTATCATTCAGTTTGGATAATCGATCAAAACCCACATTTGGGTACGGATGAGTTTTTTTGAAAACATACTTTTTATTTTGGAGTTCGAGTTCGATTAGTCCTTTGAAACCAAGCAGGTACAGCGATTTTTGGTTTACCGCGAGTTGTTGGCGGTTGGCAAATATTTGACGAATAATTGAGTCTGGAATTTCAACGATTTGGTTATCAATTAGTGCTAAGGTTTCAGCATTGTATGTGGCTATCGTCGCTTTGTTTTTATGTTCGTCATTGTCGTATTGTAAAAAATACAAAATGCTGTTTTCTTCGCAGGTTAGTTCTCTTTTCATCCTGGAACTGGCATCTTTATTAAACTGTTTATAGTTCGAAAAGGAAATGCCTTCATTATCTTGCTTTGCATCAGTTTTGCAGGAGTTTAGAACAAGTAAAGAAAGCAGAACCATAAATGGCCCTACTTTCTTTAATGAGATGGTTGAATTAAATTTCGACATAACAAATTATTGAGCTGTAGAAATTTTAATAGTATAAGATTCGGGAGACCCAACCCAATGGATCAAAATCTCTGAATTGTGTATTATAGTGCCTTCATAAATGTTTGCTTCAAATATTCTTTCTTCCGCCAATCCTATTAGAAAGTCAAGATTGTACCTTAGGTTGGATTTACCTATGACTGTTGGTTTGATAACCCATTCACAAGCACTTTTACCTTCACCTGAACATTCTAAATTATGGTTACCATCTTTATGAGTTTCGGTTACAAAATTGTAGCCGTTTACACCTCCTCCAGATTTCGTTACATAAACTCCAGCATAGGCTGAAGAAGAAAGCAATGAGACTAGAGAAACAAGAAAAATTTGAGATAATATTTTTGGAGTTTTCATAATATTTTGATTAATTACAGGATGGAAATTTCAATAGTATAAGACGTAAATGAGCCGTTCCAATGGATCAATATCTCCCCGTTATGTAGGATTGTTCCTTTGATATCCTTCTCATTGTGGATTTTATGCTCAGCCAAGCCGACAAGAAAATCTACATCATAAAGCGCCGATGATGGTCCTTGGATATCCGGAGCGGCAACCCAAGTACAATCAGTGATTCCCTCCCCTGTGCAAGATAACCAGTGGTGCCCGTTTTCATGGGTTTCAGTTACGGCATACCAACCATTTTCTCCGCCACCGCTTTTGGTGACGACGATTGAAGCCATAGAGATTGAGTACAAAAAAAACGCACTAATGCATAATAAGAATTTAACTTTTTTCATGATATTATTTTTATTTGGTTTATGCCTACGTATGCTGCTTTCGGCAATGCAGGAAAGTCATTTTTTACAAACTTTCAAAACGAAAGTACATCATCTTTTTTGAAAATCAAAATGTCAAAGATCTGTTTACGAATAATTCTCATCCTTCGATGATGTCATTCTGAATTCTCCGCCCGCGGAGGACAGAATCTTGTTTACCTGAAGAAACTTGTTGTTTTATCCTGGGTTCCGGTTGGTGATAACACCACACTAGGCGAAAGTCCATTATCATAGCCCGCAATCATCGCAACCGACGGATCGTTTGGTCAATTATGGAATGGGCTAAAGCCACATTCCTATTCATAGCGTCACGCTAGAAATGGACCCCGCCGTTACACCCTACTATCTGTAGTCTGAGGTTTGGTTCATGCGTTGGAGACTACTGATTAATCACTTCCAAAAAAACACGACCCTGTTCCATGAATTTTACTCGGAATGGGAAGGTTTTATTTTATTTGTTGATCATAATTAGTAGTGATGGCCATACCATCAACGCCAGAGGATATAGAAAGTGTGTTGTGCTTTTCCAATTTATTTCAAGCTTTGTGTAAATTACAGATCTAAATCAATAAAAAGTGAACGCACCAAACTCTATGCATTTGTTCTGGTCTGCCTTTGTTAAGATGAACAAAACGGTTGTTTTGGCAATAATCTGTTTGACAATTTCAATCATTATCAATTCATGCAAAGAATCAGAAATCACCATAGTTCATAAATACAGAACGTTGGATTATGATAAAATTGGTGATTACCTATTTGATTTTAAGGGAACAGATCAATTAACGTTTACTCGTTTTGTAAATGGCGTTCCTAAAGATACTTTACACTTTGTTAAAGAGGCTGCCATTTTTGATTCACTTGAATTTGAAGTGGAGTATAACCCTGGTGAGACGAACGAGATCATCCACGTTGAACGAGAGTTTTACAAGTTCATAGAACAGAATTCTAGTCAATCTTTTGAAATTCAAATATGGGCAGATAATGGTGGGTTCATAGATGCCAATATCTACTTTCATACCTCAGATTTGTATTTTTTACAACATGTAGGTGATGCATCGTTCGGAATTGGAGATGGTCAAAGCAACGGGTATCAACCAGAGTTCACTTCTAATGGTAATTTGTATAAAGAAGTTTGGAATGACTTTGATGTGTATGGAATTTTAAGGGTAACCGAAAATTCATTCGACGGATCCTATGAATCTGAATTTAGTGATTTATGGTACTGTCAGAGTGATGGGCCGGTAGAAATTAAGATTAATGATCAAGAATATTGGTATAGAATTGATTGAGATATTTGTCCCAACTATCTGTAGTTTGAAGCTTGGACTTTGAAGTATTTCAGCGAAGAAGTGTGGCTTGTGTAACTGTGACTTTGGGTTAATGGAAACTTGTAACTGACGTTAATTGCAATCACGCACTGAATCAATTAACGTTAATTGCGTCAGTCAATTCAATAAATTTGTGTAAATTGTCTCTGTTAAATATATGTAAATGTTGCAACCATACCTTCCACGTGCCATTTTTAATGCCTTCCAGAACAAGATTGTTGGACAAAAAGTGCTGATCTTGCTGGGTGCAAGAAGGGTTGGAAAAACAGCGTTAATAAAAAAATATCTAGAAACTTTAGACAAAGCAGAATATATGCTGTTTAACGGGGAAGACCATTTAACCATCGAGCTTTTTGCCGAACGTTCTGTTGCAAATTACCAGCGCATATTAGGCGATTGTAGATTATTGGTGATTGATGAAGCACAAAAAATACCGGACATAGGTTTAAAGCTAAAGTTGATGGTGGATTCTATACCTGATTTGAAAATCATAGTTACCGGTTCATCCACCTTCGATTTAAACAACCAACTCGGCGAACCATTGGTTGGTAGGGCCAACCCAATGCACCTGTATCCATTAGCCCAAATGGAATTTGACAAACAAGAAAACTTTGCCGAAACGGTCACAAATTTGGAGGAGCGCTTAATATTTGGTGGATATCCAGAGTTGACGCAATACCAAAATTGGCAACAAAAAGCCGAATACCTCGACAACATTGTAAATGCCTATTTACTGCGAGATGTATTGCAATATGAAGGTGTTAAAAAATCAAATAAGCTGTGGGATCTACTTCGACTTATGGCCTATCAAGTTGGACATGAGGTAAAACTCGATGAGTTGGCAACCAGTTTAAAAGGCATTAGCAGAAACACTGTAGAACGCTATTTAGATTTGCTTTCAAAGGTTTTTGTATTGTACAATGTGCGTGGTTTCAGCCGAAATCTCCGCAAAGAAATTACTAAAACCAGTCGCTGGTATTTTTACGATAATGGTATTCGGAATGCGGTAATTCGAAACTACGGTCGACTAAACCAACGGCAAGATATTGGACAGCTTTGGGAAAACTATTTAATGAGTGAGCGCATTAAGTTTAATGCCTATAATCAAAAAATGGTTGATTACTTTTTTTGGCGTACGTACGATCAACAAGAAATAGATTTAATTGAAATAGAAGGCGATAATTTACGCGGCTTTGAATTTAAGTGGAGCAAAAACAAAGTTGTAAAGGCACCAGGCGGTTGGACAAATGCGTACCCGGAGGCAACATTTCAAACAATCCATCCGAATAATTATTTGGAGTTTATTACGTAGAGCACGCTGAAAAAGTTGAAAGCCAGTAAGATACGCTTCGACAAAACGAACCATACCTCCACTATCTGTAGTCTGAGGCTTAGCTGGTGCGTTGGAGACTACAGATGAGTCACATCCAAAAAACAAAGTCGCTTTTATCGCTTGCAACGGGATAATTATTCACAATCCGCAGTCGCAGCCAAACAAGCAACGCTACTTACCTGAGTTCGATTCATATTTTGAATTCAGAACGCTTGTGGACAGTGAGTTTCGAGTAAAAATTGCGAAGACAGGGCGGGCCCTTTCGAGTAATTTTTACGATGAAAATCGCTTTTCACAAGTGAAATGCGAGCTTTTGTATAAGAAACCCAATTAGCTTTGTTGAAAGCAGTCGGTTTATAAATATAAACCTTCCCGTTTTCGCCTCACTACTTGGCCTCTATCCAAATCTGAATTTTAAAAGATTAATCGAACTCAGGTTACTTGGTTATACTTCGAAGGAGAGGCTTCAGGCTAGGGATTGCGGCCTAAGTATTCGTTCAAATAAATCCTTACCACTTTAAATTCTCATAATCGATATGGTCGTCATCACAATCCAAATCATTGATGTTACAATGCATTCGTTTGGCATCTCTCTGCAGGTTTTTAAGATAGAAGTCATACTCCCAAGTACCAAAGCAGCCGGTTTTCAGCAATTCTGGAATTTGTCGGAATGAAGACTTTCCTCCCATTAATTCCATGAACTTTACATTTATCAATCGCATATATTGATAGATATATGGATTGGAGGCATCTAGTCTACTCTCAATGTAGAGTGTAAGTTCCTTTCCCACTTTGGCGTCGTAATCAACCATTGCAGTCTTAATCAAATCTTCAATTGAACTTAAGGTGTGTTGTTCAGAGATATCCAACATGACCTTCCGCGAACAAAACCTGAGGATACTAAGTGAAAAAATAATATGTATCCAAGAAGATATAAAACCAACAAAGATTTTACCATTTTCCACTTTTACTTCCCTGGCTTCCATTGCAGTTTTTCTTACTTCGTACGAAAAACTGCTAATAAGCTTACCACGGTTTAGTTCTTCTTGCGTTTCATCCTCACTGCCCCATATTTTTAGAATAAGGTCATAGAGATGTTGAAGATCTTCAACACTACCCCATATTTCAACACCCCTTCCTTTTTTTGTTGGTACCGCTTGCAACATTTTACTTTTTGATTCAAAAGAAGTAAATCATTTGAATATTCCTGCATACTAATCTTTTGATAAGTCAATTATTTAAAGGCTATCAATACACTCAATTAGGAACTTTATTAAGAACACTGCACAAACTATCTGTAGTCTGAGGCATGGATTGTGCGTTGGAGGCTACTGATTAATCCACTTACCAACCACCCTTTCAGAAATACTTTGCGTAAATTTTAAAAGTTACAACTCGTGAAAATATGACGTATTTTTGCATAAATTCACGAGTAATGCATGTTTAGTCGTGAATAGATTATAGAGAAACATGAAACAGTTAACCAGACTTCTGCAACAAATACTCCTGCTCAAAGAGCGGTACTGCCGATTGGCTCCCGATAAGTTATCGCTGATTGAATTAATTAATGAAGCGGAAGTTGCCGAGCAAGTATATAACTCCAATGCAATTGAGAACAGCACCCTGTCGCTTGATGAAACAGAAAAGATTCTGTTGCAAATTGATTTGGATCGTTTTATCAATGAACGAGAACTCTTCGAAACAAAAAATTTGGCTCGAGTTGTAGCGTACATTAATCAAAAGGCAGCGGAACAAAGTTTAACCCTTGAATCCATACTGCTCTTGCATAGAATGTTAATGAGCAACATTCGTGATGATATCGCCGGACGTTTTAGAAATAAGGACGAATGGGTTCGAGTAGCAAATCACATTGCACCAAATCCGCTTGATGTTGTCGGTCTTCTGAAAGAAATGCTAGCACAATATCATGCTAGTGACTCTATAAATATTGTACAACGCGTGGCACAGTTCCATCTCACTTTTGAGCACATACACCCCTTTGTAGATGGAAACGGAAGAATAGGAAGAGTGCTCAACAATTACGCATTGCTCAGAAATAACCATGTACCCATTAATATCAAATTTATCAATCGATCGGAATATTATTCGGCATTTCAAGAATATGATCTAAAACGAACAACTTCCATTATGGAAGAAATTATTGCGAAGTCTCTTTGCCAGAGTTACCACAAACGCTTGGCTTACTTAGAGGGCAAGAAGATTATTCATTTATCTGAATTTGCTAAAAAATCAAATCAGTCGCATTCCAACTTGCTCAACAAGGCACATCGACAATCGATTGAAGCATTTCTGGAAAAAGGAGTTTGGAAGATTGGGGTTTAAGGGAGTCAGATTCAACAAAACACCCAACTATCTCAAGTCTGAGGCTTGGATAGTGCGTTGCAGACTAAAGATTAATAGTAGTATGTAAATACAACAACTCGTGAAAAGATGCGGAATTTTTAGGCAAATTCACGAGTAAAGAGTGGTTAGTCGTGAATAAATAACAGAGAAGCGTAAAACACAACCATCCTGGATCGCATTGGTTAATTCGTACAAAGAATGGCCACTTCCTTACCCATCCAAGAGCTATAGGCCTTTGCGCCCGCTTGATTTAAGTGATTTGCATCGTACCAATAGTTTTCATTTTCGAGAATTTCGCGGGGTGGCATCAATAGTTTTCCGTATTTTTCATAGGTTTCTTGCTCTCTTGGTTTAGCATATTTGCGTCCGTATGATGGGAAATAGTAAAACACTAGCGTAATTTTTTCTTTCTTGCACAATTCGGCAATTTTAGAAATGTAAGAACGCGGGAAACGGAGGTGGAAATCTCTTTCTATTTTTGTTAGCTCAACTTTGGGCTCATGTCGCTTAGATTTTACATGTTTAAGTAGATCAATGGAAGCCGTATCTCGATGTTAGAAACCCGATTTCCGCCAAGTGGAATGTAAACATAATCGCGAAACCAGGTTGAAAGAGAGATGTGCCATCGAGACCAAAATTCGGTAAACGAAGAGGCAAAATAGGGCGTCCTGAAATTTTGCATTAGGTCAAAACCGAGCATACGAGAAATACCAATGGCGATGTCGGAGTAGCCCGAAAAATCGGCATAGATCTGAATGGCAAAGAACGTAACCCCTAGAATGGTTGAAAGTCCAGAAAAGGACTGGTCGGCTGCAAAGATGTTATCGGTTAGAATACCGAAATTGTAGGCAATAACTACCTTTTTGAAAACCCCCCATATTACTAAGCGCAATCCTTCAACGCAAAGTTTGTAATTGAAGAGATTCTTCTTGTTAAACTGAGGAAGTAGATGACTGGCTCCTTAAATGGGTCCGGCAACCAACTGAGGAAAGAAGGCCACAAAAGCGAAAAAACCCTATTAGCTTCGTTGAAATCAGTCGGTTTATAAACATAAACCTTCCTGTTTTCGCCTTACTACTTGGGTTCTATACAAATCTGAATTTGAAAAGATTAATCGAACTCAGGTTATCAATAAAGAAATTGAAATATTTAAAAAAAGCAAGAATTCCCAAGTTCACTGCAACACTCGCAATCATAAACGCTCGTTTTGCTTTCCGCTCTTTTGATCTTAAGATCAGTTTGCCTAGGAAGTAGTCCAAAAATGAACTTATTATGATTAGTCCGAGAAATCTAAAATCCCACCAACCATAGAAAAGATAGCTTGCCGCAACGATGAAAACATTCCTAAAACCCAGCGAAAATCTTTTGTTTATCCACCAAAATGTCTGGGAAAACAGTATAAAAAACACCAGAAAGGCCGCCGAATTAGGGTCTGCTAAAAAAGGGTCTACACGATTGACAGTCAACACATTAAGTGGATAACTTTGTGGTATTTTTGTTGCATAAATGCAAGGGTAAGTAGATTATTATAAAAAAATCATTGCGCTTATGGTCAAATATGAATCGCCTACTCAGTTGTCAATAGAAGAATTCAAAACACCTTTCCAGTCAACGTTACTACCTGATAATAAGTGGGTTAAGTTGAGTGCAATAGTTCCGTGGGACAAATTTGCCTCTGCCTACATTGCTATGATGAATACTGGATTTGGTAGACCTGGAATCTCACCACGCGTTGTTTTGGGATCATTAATCATAAAACATATTGAGAAACTTGACGACAGAGGAGTAATTGCCGCAATCCAAGAGAATATTTATATGCAGTATTTCATTGGACTAAAAGCCTTTGATCCGCACCCTGTTTTTGATCCATCGTTATTTGTTGAACTTAGAAAACGCGTTGGATCTGATATTTTTGATGCGCTAAATGTAGACTTGATAAAATCATTTAGTGAGAAATAAGCACCAATGAACTATTTTTGATAGCCTTTGCGGAAACCTTTCTTTAAACCGGTTATGTTCAGATCCTTGCTCATTGGTTTCAACATACTTTGTTTGGCCCAATTAGGGCTCTGCCAAGATACCTTGACGAGATCCGAAGACGCCCCAAATGACACCTTCATGATCTATCACGGCGATCAAAAGGCTGGAATGATGGTAAATGGGCGAAGGGAAGGTTACTGGGTGAACAGAGCACACACAGGCTATAAGGTTATTAATCAATATGTCGCAGATTCGTTAATTTCATCCACTTCTTTTTACCCAACAGGCTCGGTTTTTTCAACCTTTACTCAAACAGATTCTTCCTCATCAACGTATTACTTCAGACTTAATGGCGATACCTGCGTATGGGCGCATGAGCTTCATGGATTACCTCATGGCACGTTTAGAAGTAGGTACTTAAATGGAAGTATTTTTATTGACGCACATTATTTGAATGGAAGAATGCTTTACTATAGAGAGCTCGATACATTCGAAATTCCATCAGACTCTTCGTGGGTAACCGAAGGCAGTGGTTATATAATAAATCGGGTTTATAAAGGAGATGAGGTGTTTTATCGCTGGGAGACTTTTGGCAAAGGGTATGTTGACGGCCTTGTTGATAGCATGAGCATTAAAGACTCACTAGGGAGGCATACCATATACGGCAAATTACGCCAAAATGCGGAATTCGAAAAATATGAGATGTTTAGATCGGATAGCTTGTTTGTTTTAAAAGCAGCAAATATTTTAGTACCCTATGGTGGTAAACGCAGATTTGAACCTGCTATCTTTGAAGAAGGTCAAGCCGCAATGTATCAGTTTATCGCTGATCATATTGATCTCCCTCCCCCGGATAAGAAGTTCATTATTACGGTTCGAGTAGAATTCACTATTGATGAATACGGGTTGGTTTCAGGAATAAGCATTAAAGATCCAAAAAGAAAGTTGAAAGACGACGAATTAGCTGTGGTCGAGTTGGCAAAAAAAGTGGTTATAAAAATGAGTGGAAAGTGGCATCCTGCTACTGAAAATGGAATCCCTGTGGAAATGTCGCTTATTTTGCCAATACGGGTTGATACTCGATAATGGGCTGAGATTGTTAAGACCGGTTTTATTATGGTGATATTATCAAAAAATTAACTCTGGTGAATCCCAATGGGCGTTTTCTTAATCCCATTTAACCTGATACTGCTTTTTAACCGGCATACTGGTATAGGGTAAAATGCACCGAAAGCCCACATCACTTCGCGCACTATCTGGGTGCATTCCTTCACGATGATTAAAGTTTGGATCCTTCCATGTGCCGCCGCAGATTAGTCGATTGTCATTTAAATTTTTAGCTGGTATTACTTCATATTTGGCTGCAACATGCTCAAAGTAAATGCCTTTGGCATCCACAAAAAAGAATTGTACGGAGGGAACACTGATGTAAAAAAAATGGTGACGGTACTGCTTATCCCACGATTGTTTAACCCAGTTGTAAGCGGCACGGTGAACCGAATCGAGTGGTAAGTGGGCATAGGGATTGGTTGGCTTGGATTGGTATTGATTGTAATAATTGTTTTGATTGTAATTTAAACTTTGGTTAAGTGCGTATGAAGCTGCCAAAACCAGCGGATTATAACCGGACGGACGGTTTTGATTGGATTGCTGAACAAGTTTGAAGTAGTTGATGTATGTGCTGTAAACCGCCTCTGTGTGATGTGCATAAAACGAATTGTAGTTGTTGTATAAGAGGTAGACTTTTGGATCAACATAGGTTTGAATTGTATCGTAGCCGATGAATGTGCGAGTGGGTTTCGTTTTGGGCTTTTGAACCCACATTGGGCTTCCATCGGTATTGCTTCCCAAAATTCGAATGGGTAGTTGGCCAACGCTGTCTTTTAGATCGATGATACCGTATGCGTCGTAAATGTTAATTTTACTTTTATCGGTTTCAAAGCCGTTGAGTGCAAAATATTCTTGAAGACTTTGCCACGAAGTTTGGGCTTCATCTGTATAGTAATTCAGCAACCACTCCCGAACATTTCCGGCTACATTGCTGGGCTTTTCGTTGGATGGATTTAGATATGGACCTTGAATTCCCTGCTTGTATTGGTCGTTGTTTTGGGCGGATGCTACTCCTTCGAGCTTCCATGCATCGTCGTAATCTTTTACCACAGTGCCGTGTTCATAATCATCTGTAGTAGCTTGGAATTCGTACCACCGCATCCAACGAAAGGTGGGATAGTTTTTACCATATGGGTATTTACCAAAATACGTATTCTCGGTATTTTCATCAGCAAGCAATTCCCATTCGGCTTCTGTGGGTAGCCGATAGCCTGCGTGCAAAATTCCATCCGTCCATTCTACATGCCGAACCATGTTTTTACGAACTTTAATTGAGTGGTTTTCAGCGGCTTGGAACTGCCCATAAAGAAAACTTTCCGTATTAAAATTTTCCTCATTCATCTGATTGAAATCAGGGCTATGCAATTTGGTTTTAATGAGCAAATCTTCATTTAACCGATCGGTTTTCCATGTAAGATAATTCTGAATTTGATTCCAACTGGCTCCAACAATTGGGTAATACGCAAAGGCTGGGTGTTCCATGTGATATACCAAGGATGGATCATTAAAGCGGTGTATATCAGTGGCTTGTTTGGACTTGATACGGGCATTCCAAGCAATTTCCGGATAATCCACAAATACGTTTTGCAACCAACGCAGGTAAATCACATAGTTAATATTTGCCTCTTCCGATACCCCAACGTAAAACGATGGAACCTTACCGTTGCCGGGCACAAAGACCATGTCGGGTGGAGCGGTTTGGCCATGTAAAAGATTGTCTTTTGCATGATTGATAGGAAGCTTGGTACATGCTGAGGAACAAATAATAATTGCACCTAAAAGGATGGCAACAAGCTTGAAATTGAATAGTGGCGGTTTCATACTAACCATGACGCAAAGAACGGGATTTGGGTTGGTAGTTTTTGAAGATAGCTCTAAGATCCAGTACTAATCCGCTCAAAGTAACTCAATCTTTAATGCCGCGTATCAGTTTCCCTTGCAAGTCGAAATATCCAATTTGATTATTGCGCACAAAGCTGTACACCTCATCTTCCTTCATCAATTCCACGTCATCGCAATTGGTTGGAAGCAGCATTTCCCCCTTGTTGTTTACAATTCCTGCCGACGTTTGTTCGGAAACAATGTAATTTCCATCTCCACCTTCTAGAATCTCATCGTATTGAGGAAGGATGATGAAAAAACCGTTTTTATCAAACACCCCTAAATTGCCTTTCCACTTAACAATAGCCCGTCCGTTTGCAAATGGCACGGCTTGTTCAAAGGATTTGTCAAAAACCCGTTTGCCAGCTTGGTTCACATAGAAATAGCTGGATTGACTTCGAATGAGTAATAAGCCATTGTTAAATCCACCCACGGCACCGCCCACTACTTTGCATAGCGTATCGCCCGATAGATTTATTACATAGGTATATCTTCTGGATCCAGTAGCGGAAATTCCATTTTCGAAGGGTGCTAACTTGCGATATGAATAGCGCAAAACAAGGCCCCCACTTCGATCCACAATTCCATACGTCTTGCCTTTTTTAACGAGCAACACATCATCGCAAAAGCCCTCCTTATTTATTCCATTTACCTTAAACAAACGCTTGTAAACACCTTTCGAATCCAACTCATAAATCTTTGTTTTTGAATTAGATACGGCAATTACTTGGTTGGATTGTTTGATGATGGACTTGTATCGAACTGGAATCACAATGCCGTGCGAAACGTGTGCCAAACCATACTCACGATTGCTGTTGCGTAGCTCAAAGTAGCCGTTTTCGTCTACGTCATAGATCGTTCTATAGCTTCCACTGTAAACAATCGTGCCTTCTTTGTTAATTACGCCCAACAATCGTTTTTTTCCTTTTTTAAATTTCACCACCGCATAGCCATTGTGAAAGGCCTCCGTACCCAGAAACGTGTTGTCGATTACCATTTTTCCTTGAGCATTTATATAGCCATAACGGCCACCTCGCTTTGCAGGCATCAAGCCTTCTCTCATTTTGCCAACTCGTATAAAGTTCGCGCCTGTTTGCGTAACTAGGTTAGAATCAACAACTTGAAATTGGTATTCAGTGGCATAGCCGGCATATCCTTCCGAGAATGGCGTTACCTTACTATGTCCATTTTTAGAAAGTATGGTCCCATTCATTTTAACTAAGTACGTATTATTCGCTTCGAAGGCCCATGCACAATTTCCAGAGAATGGCAAAGTTTCAGTAAATCGCACAGGTGTTATGGCGATGCCTTCTTTCGATACATAGCCATATCTTCTTGATCCAACACTCACCTTCAACAACGAATCGTTTGAGCCTGGTAAGAATGAAATGTCATCATAGATATCAGGCAAAATCACGTTCATATCCCGATCGATCATCCCAAATTTGTTATGTCGGGTTGTAAAAACTGCCGAGTTGTTGTGCATGTCGGTAACGTTGTGATAGGCGCGTTCTTTAAATGCATAGTTGGAAATTACGGGCCGCCCTGTTTCGTTAATAAAGGCCCAATATCCTTTTGCTTCCAAGCCATAAATCTTTTGAATGTCTGTAAAATTACAGTTGAAATCAAATGCTACGGCGTAATCAACGGCACTGCAAATTTTAACCATGTTCGAACGGTTGGAGTACCTTCTAAATCGTTTGTAGGTAGTGTGAACAAAGTACCGCGCTCGTCCGTTCGAAAAAGGTCCTATGAAGTAGGTTGGGAGATAATTGACCTTACCCGTAGCTTTATTAATAATATTCATTCTACCGTTTCGCTCCATGGAGCGTACAACCGTAGACCGAGTATTTGCTAATTCAACTTCATCCAGATATATGAGGTCGCCTAATACAATCCTAAACTCGTCTTCGTTTATTAGGTATTTGGTGGATGTAGTACTCACTTCCAAAGCACCAATTTTTAAGATTCGATGCATGCGCGTTATACTTCCAACCACGAAGGAGGTGCCAGCAACTTTTTGGATGGAGTTAAACATGGCCGGTATCATAACTTCACCTCGCCTTCCGCGCAAACCCCATAACCCTCCGGCATCTTGAAACCATGCACCGGAAGGATCCACCACCGATGCTTTGCTGATCATGTTCATCGAAACTCTTCCTTGCAAGGCAATTCCACCTACGTTGTCAAACCAAACGGAATCAATTAAGGAACATTGCTCATTTAAGGCAAAGAGTCCGATCATTCCGTTGTTATAGATTTTTAACGACTGATCAGTTCCCACCACAATTTGGCGGTATAAACAGGAAATGATTTCTTCGCCTTTGCGGTTTAGAATTCCCCATTTACCTGCGCGCATTACCTTTGATAAGCCAAATGAATCGAACGAAGTTATTATGGAATAGCGATGTTCGGTGTATTGTTTACCAGTGTAATCGAAGTGCGCAAACAAGCTATTTTTTGAAGCAAAAATATCATCGTTGCCAATGGCTCCAGCAATTTGTTCGTATTCTGGTGGCATAACAAGCCGCTCATCCGTGGTGTTAAACAAGCCTTTTCCGGATACCGATTGAACAATTACGTTTGGTCCACCAAGCCAAGAATAGCTCATGCCCGAAGAATCGATCTGGGCCAACGTTTTGGTATTTAGTAAGTAACATTTATCCAGCGAAGAAAGGGCGTAAAGCGTGTTGGTTACAGCGTAAAAAGCATGCACATCTTGGCCAAAGAATCGTTCTCCATTTTTGGTGTACAGTCCATTCCGGTTGGTACTATCGATTACAACCAGTAGCTCGTTTAAGGTATCGATGGATAATGAAGCAATGGGTAAAATCATACCAACATTTGGTTTGTACAAACCAACCAAGCTGTCTTTGAAGACCTTAATGTAGGAGCCATACTCTTCAATTTGCGTAAATCGATCGTTTAATATTTCTTGGCCTAAGTCGTTTATCAAGGCAAGACCATTGGTATCCATTGCGGCCAAATAGCCCGATGTTTCGAGAAGATTCAATTTTAAATATCGAGCGGGTACGTATGTTTTGCGATTCTTTTGATACCATCCAAAGTAAACATCTTCTTGATACACCACGATGTCGTTGTGAATGGCAACAACTTTACTGCGGTCAATTTGAGTAATTACACTGCCCTGGCGGTCAATTAAAAAGCTCTTATTTCCCTGTTTTGCCCACGAATAATCGGCACCTTTAAATGGAAGGCACGCATCGTATCTTGGAGAAATGACCCACGCTCCTTCTTTGTTGATGTAGCCCCATTTTCCATTTTCATCTGCCGGAAGCAAAACGTTGGTTTGCGCCCACGTAGTGATGTTGGCAATCAGCAAGTAAATAATAATCAACCGTCTCATAATCAATGTTTAAGGTCTTTAGATAACAACTTCATCGATTTATAGACTGGCCAAGTAATCCGTTAGTTGTGCGGGGTCTGTAACCACAATATCGGTTGGATGAAACTTGAACTGATGCTTTTTATTACTGCGCATTATAGAATAGGTTAGCTTTCCAAAATCGGCTTCATCAAACTCGTAGAGTCTTCCTTCGGCATCAAAAGTTATGAGGGTATTTTCGGTATCAGGATCAAAACAAAATTGATAATACCCGCCACTTGTGTAGGGAATGGCAATTCTTTTTGACCCTTGTATGAGCCAAGCTTGTTCGGTAAATAGGTCTTGATCCTCAATCAGAAACTCTGGATCGCATTGAACTTTATTTTTAAGGTGGTAGATGCAGTCGAAATTATAGGTGCCAAGTTTGGCTAAACGAATGCTGCGTTGAAGGCCAGCCATTTTTGTGGCTACCAGTTCTTGCTTTTCACGCCGTTTCATGGCTGCGGCATATTCTTCTTGCATTTTTTTGAAGGTATTGTTCGCGTTTTCCCAGGCTTTTCCAACCAGGGCTGGCTTTACTAGAACGGCTATGTCGTTAAATATTTTCCCTTCTCTTACTTCACCCGAAACACGGTAAATGTTTTCCTTTCTATTAATGCAAGTAAACCGTGGGTTACGAATGGCTTGCACAAAAAGTGCTTTGTTTTCTTCTTGTCCATCGGCTAAGGACCACAAAACGTTTTCGAAATGCCGAAATTCTGGGTTAAGCTTTTGGTCTACTCTTAGCTCAAACACCCGATCGGATGAAACGGCTTTTTTAACTGCGGTTGGTTGGGTTGGTAGGGGTGGTAGAAAGGCGAAACTTTCAGCACGCAATACATTGGGTTGTGGTTTGGTGCGTTCAATTTCAATCCAGTTGCCTTTATCTTCATCAAACACATACGAATTGAATTGTTCGCCATCTTTAAATGAAGCGAGATTCACTTCGAGTTCTTTTCCAGAAGCTAAATCCAATTCTTCGCCCTTGTAACTTGCTGTAACGGTAAACATTCCAGCCGACTCAAAGGCCTCTTGATCACCACTTTCTGTGGTTATCGTCATCGGTATTCCGCTGAGAATTACATCTGTAGCATCGTGGTATTCTTGAAAGGTAAGGTCAACTACTCCTTTAATCACTTCCCCCGATTTGGTTACAAATGCTTTTTGGGGTATGGAGATTTTTGATCCCGTTGAGGTGGTTAGTGTGTGACTATTTGAATTGGAAATCTGAAAGGTAAAAACACGATCTGAAGGTGCTGTAACCGAAAGCGGTTGTTTTATTTTCTGACAAACCAATACTGAAGGATCTCCAATTTTTGGCCGGTGTTCGGCGGTCTTTTTGCCCAACTTACCGCAGGAAATGCCCAAAATGGAAAGGCTTACCAAAGCCGCTAAAATAAGAATGTTTCGAATCGAAAATTTTGAACCAGTGTTTTTCATGTCTTTTATATTTAGAGTTATACAAACTTTGACGCATTTAAATCAGCAAAGGTTTGGTAAGACATCATAAGTGTTCAACCATGCTTGGTATCTAAACTTCGCACGGTTGCGTTTTTAGGATGTTGGTACCCATCCACAGATCTTGTTGGGTTCTTGGTGTAGTTTCAAATCCAGAAACACCTTAACAAGTTATGCGGATTTAACGCGTTGTACTTGGTTTATAGTATAAAATGGAAAAGGTAACCTCCGGATGAGAAAAAAAATAAAACGCAGTATTTCGGCGCCGGATGTGGGTGTTTAAATCATCTAGTTAAGCACGGAAACAATTCAAATCAGTTCAACACAAGTCTTCGAAATGGTGAATCCAGTTTTTTAATGAGCGCCTTTGCTTTATTCGTAAAAGCGGGGTCTTGATTTTCAGAGATGATTTTTTTCAGCGTTTGAATGCATTGGTCTGTATTGTCCAGTTGCAAAAAAGCAAGAGCCGTATGCCACTGAGACTCAACTTTATATGCGCCATTTATGGTCAAAAAAAGCGCAATGGCTTGTTCAGGATTTTCAGTTTTTATAAAACATTGAGCGCGGAAGAAGTTGGCTTGTTCAGTGAATTGGCTGTTGGAAGCTGCTGCTTTAAAGGCATGTTGAGCTTTAGCGTAATCAGCGGCATTGTAGAATTCCATGGCTTTTTCGAGCGGAGTTAATTCTGCATCTAGGTTGGTGATGTAATCGGGTGGAAGCTCGTAATTGCTCGCAAAGAGCTTTTGATTGCTGTAGCTTTGAGAGTAGAAAACGAGAGCAAAAGAACCGATCAGAACCAAGCTCGCTGCAATTCGAAAGAAGGAGATATTTCGTGCGGGTTTTCGATTTTTATCCAATTGTAGGATGTGATTTTTAAGTTCAAGTTGAGCATAAAGCTCAACAAAGACCTGTGATTTTTTGAAAAGTTCTACTTCTTTTTTGAACGCTGAATCGTGTTCAAGCAGGCGTGCAAATTCTGCCGTTTCCGTCTCCGAAAGTTGTCCATCAAAATGGCGTTGAATAAGGGGCGTATGCTTCGAATCCATTGACCAGCCCGACAACGGCATTGACGAAAACTGCAACGGCTTATACGCTCGAACCGTGTTTAAAGATAACGACAACGACAAATTTGGCGGACAACTCACCACGGTCGTAGAATACGCTCCACACTCTGCACCTCCAAGTGGTACCTCTACCAATAACTATGATTGTGAAGATGATGACCGGAGCATACATCCTTTGGCAGGTGAGATTCCACAGAATGGTATTGATGAAAATTGCAATGGAGAAACGGACGAAGAAAAGAAGTTTGAGGATTTGGATCAAGACGGTTTTGGATCCACCATTGCAACGGAGAAAAACGGCGTTTTTAACCGCTTGGATTGTGATGATAATGATGCCGGTCGTCATCCAGTGCGCATTGATGTTTTAAACGGCATTGATGATGATTGCGATGGGATTGTTGATGAACCGTTTTAATCGAATTTAAATTTTAAGCTTTTCATACAGCTTAGGCCGAACGTTGCGTTCGGCCTTTTTTTATGAAGAAATTTATATCCAACCATTAACCTAAAAACACAAAAAATGAATCAAAGTTAAGGGATATTGATAAAGAGTTCGTATCATCGAATTACCAAAATGCGCACTTGGCTAACCCTTTTAATGCTGTGTTCTTTCTCGTACTCAAATGCCACGAGCGAACAAGATTCGATTGAAATCCATGAAAGATTCAAAATGGCCAATGCAATCGATGATCAGCACATACCAGATCGCATCGCAGCCTTTGACAAACTTTCAAAATTTGCACAACAAAAAAAGTTCAATCCCAGATTTATCCATCGATATCTGCTCTATTCACTCGCCAGCGACTACAGCCGCATTGGCGACTTTGACCGAGCTATAGAGCTTGGAAATGAGCTCATTACCTATTTTGCTTCCGTTAAAGACACGTCGTATACCATTGCTTTGTACAACAATGTTGGTGTGTTTTGTACCAGTCAGGGGAGCTATAAAAAAGCCCAAAACTACTATCATCGAGGCTTACATCTAGCAAAACAAGGTGGAACAATTGAAGATCTCATCGATTTTTACGACGGCTTATCCTCCACGAGTATTTCTTTAAAAAACCAAGTTGCTGCGCAAGCATATTTGAAATTGAGTCTTGAAAAGTTGACGGAAGCCGGTATTCCACTTACGGAAGATTTTTGGTTGTATTATCATTTAAACAAGGCCAAATACGATTTGCTCATTTCAAATCGGAGTTCGGCAGAAATTGAGCTTTTAAAGGCCATTGAAATTGGAGAAGCGTTAAAACTTCGAAAGCTGGTAAACTTGCGCATCGAATTGGCCGAAGTGTACTTAACAAGCAATCAATTTCAAGAAGCCCTTTTTCAATACAAAAAGGTTTTAACCTTTTACAACAATGGAGATAATTCTACAAAGTACGATCCGTATTTAATGCAGACGTACGCTGGCTTGGCTCAAATTAATTATCGGCAAGGTGATTTTAGAAAGACCCTTATTTGGGTGGAACTCGCCAATGAGCAATCGGAGTTTTACCACCAGCTTTACATGTTTCGAGATTCTAAGTTTTTTTTAAACGATTACATCCGAAAAAATCAGGAGCTGGGTGCTCTTTGCAGTTATGAGCTTTGGAAGAGTACCGGAAAAATTGAGTATGCAGAACAATCGCTCAACTATGCAGACGGTGCCAAATCGAAGGTTTTGGAGGAAATGAGGAACATCCGAAACCAAAGCATATCTGCGACGGATAAGAGTCTTTTTCTCAGCTGCTTATATCAAATAGCCGAGCTTGAACGAGCCAAGGAGTCCGCCATGGCAATGCAAGTGCGGAACCGTTTAGATTCGCTTAAGAAAAGTCTTTCCTTAACTGCAAGCATCGGGCACGAAAAGATCAAACTTTGGCAAATCCAACCCATACTTGACGAGGATCAAATCATCGTTGACTACTTGATATGCGATGCGGAGATTATTTTTTACATCATTGATAATAAGGAACTTACCTGCCTTAAATTCGAATATGAATTGGATAAAAAAATAGTTCAATTCCATGAAGTTTTGCAAAATCCGAATTCATCATTGGCCGAATTTAAAACGCTCAGCAATGCAATCTATACAGCGATTCTTGAACCGATTTCGAAACTCAAACCCAAAGCTCGGAATCTTTACATAATACCGGATCAACAACTAAACTATGTTTCGTTTGATGTTTTAATTAGTGATTTGAACGGGGTTTCTTGGCAAGATCTATCGTATGTGTTAAAAAAATATACGGTTTCATATGGTTTTTCGCTGCGCTCTTTGCTTGAGGAAGCGGCCCAATCAACTACCAGAGAGAGGAAAAACTATGTTGGATTTGCGCCCAATTTTACCAGCTTCCCTGAGCTACCAACCTTATCGACGGCTCAAATGGCTGTAAAAAAGGGGCGTAAAATATTTGGAGGATCGAACTTTTTGGATCAAGAAAGCACCTATGAAAATTTAAGAATCCATGGTCAATTCTGCTCAATTCTTCAGCTTTATACCCATGCAGTGGTGGTGATAGACGGCAACTACAAATCGTCGTACATTTACCTAGCGGACCGAAAGATGTATGTGAATGAAATATTGGCTATGCCAATGGACGTAGACCTATGCTTATTAACCGCATGTGATGTTGGTTTGGGCAAGCATCATGCCTCTGAAGGGTTAACCGGAGTAGCCTGGGCATTTCGAGGAGCTGGAGCCAAGAACATCGTACAAGCCATGTGGAAAATCAATGAAAACTCATCTGCCACTTTAATTGAATCTCTTTTTACGGAGCTTAACAATCAACAGCTTAGCACACATGCCTTGCGAAATGCCAAGCTTTCTTTCCTTCAAAGTTCGGAGATTTCTAATCGGATGAAGCACCCACATTACTGGGCTGGTATGAATCATTATGGGAAAGGGGTCATTATTCCAAAACGGAACCATTGGTGGAATTGGGTAGCTATGGCATTTGGAATGGCAATTATTGCAGGTTTGATAATTTGGAGGAATGCCGCAATAAAGTTGAAGTTGAAGACGAGCGAAATGCATGCCCCGTCTCTTTAGAGCGGGGTAGATGTGAAGCATAATTTCAAATTTCATCAGTCCAGCCCTTCAGTGCTGGGTGGCAAGCTACTGAAAGATTGATTTGGGATATCTGTGACGCTTAAACATAGACGTAGTTTTCAAGTATAAATCTAAAGATTTACTAACTTGCCGGAGTTAATGTAACAGAACCGTATTTAAAGATTTTGCTTTGTAGACCATCGCATCAAGTTTCATTTGCTTTATCATACTCTCCAATCCTCCGGCACGTTTCATCGAAAGCATACTTTTAAATCCTATCCTTTCAATAAAATTAAGTGGTGCATTAATAATTTCATCAGGTGTATGTTCCGAAAGTACACGAATCATCATAGCAACAAGTCCTTTCGCATAATCTGCATTCGCATCTGCCAGAAAAATAATTTTTCCGTCTTTTAATTCACTATATAGCCACACATGCGCCTGGCATCCTTTTATCATACAGTTATCCGTTTTCAGTGCTTCATCTAATGTTTTTAAATTTTGCCCTAAATCAATTAGGTATCCAAATTTGTCAAACAAGTCCTCAAACTCTGCAAATTCTTCCACGAGTTCCTGCTCTGAATTTTCTATTGTTTTCATCTCTATCATTTTTGATTTATCCGTTTAATTGATTTAACAATCGCGTTTGCCAAAACATCTATTTCTACCTTTGTATTATAAAATGAAAAACTTGCACGTACAGTCCCTGCTATTTGATAATGTGCCATTATTGGTTGTGTGCAGTGGTGTCCTGTTCGCACTGCTATTCCCTGTGCATCAAGTAGTATTCCTATGTCGAGCGGATGGATGTCTTCTACCACAAAAGAAATTACACTTGCTTTTTCTTTTGCCGTTCCAATAATCCGTAAATTGTGAATTGCAGAAAGTTTCTCAGTAGCATACTCCAGCAGCTCATGTTCATAAACAGCAATGTTTTCAAGACCAAGTGCATTGATGTAATCCAGTGCCACTGCAAGTCCAATTGCTCCTTCAATATTCGGAGTGCCTGCCTCAAATCGGAGAGGGGATTCTGCGTATTCTGATTTATTAAATGAAACTGTTTTAATGGTTCCACCTCCCACTTGATAGTTCGGCAGTTTTTTAAGCCATTCTTCTTTTCCGTAAAGAATACCTACTCCTGCTGGAGCATACACTTTGTGTCCGCTAAAGCAATAAAAATCTGCATCTAAATCTTGGACATCTACTTTTATATGTGGGATTGATTGGGCACCATCTACAAGCACCGGAACCTGCCTGCCGGCAGGCAGGTATTTTTCGCGTACGATAGCAATCATTTCTTTTACGGGATTTACAGTGCCAAGCGTATTTGACACGTGAGCAATAGCAATCAGCTTTGTTTTTTCAGAAAGTAGTTTTTTGTATTCGTCCATCCGCAATTCCCCACTGTCAGTCATTGGAATAACTTTCAGTACGGCATTTTTTTCTTCACATAACTGCTGCCACGGAAGAATATTACTATGATGTTCCATCTCACTTACAATAATCTCGTCTCCAGCATTCACATACTTTTTCCCAAATGTAGTAGCTATAAAGTTGATACTTTCAGTAGTCCCTCTTGTAAAAATAATTTCGTTTTCATGTTTAGCACCTATGTGTTTTTGAACCGTAATACGAGCATTTTCGTATTCATCGGTTACATCCTGACTCATGCGGTGAACTCCACGGTGGATGTTGGCGTTCTGAGTGGTGTAACATTTTACAATGGCATCAATCACTTGTTTCGGCTTCTGAGTAGTTGCACCGTTATCGAAATAGATCAATGGCTTATCATTTACCGTCCGAGAAAGGATGGGGAAGTCTTTTCGAATTTCATGAACATCAAATACGTTTGCCCTTACAATGTTTTTTATCATTGTCATTGTTTCCCTTTTTGTATTTATTCTTTCGCTCTTTATCAAATCTTCTTAGACTATCTTACCACACAACATTTACAAACCCAAAGATGTTATTAATGGATGTTTCCTCAATTATACTTCTAACTCTTGATTTAAATCTTTCAGAAACATATCTTCTTTAATTATGGTTAGTGTCTTTGTTCTCCTATTAATGTTGGAGTTTTATAGATTCCGGTTCAACAATTACATAGGTGTCATTATTTTCCAAATAACTGATCGGAGAATTCCCCAATGTTATAATTTCATCTTTTGTTATACCCCAGGGCTTCCAATAAAGTGATAGCACTTGTGCGAACATATCATCATCCCATCGATCAAACAAAGATTTATTATTAGTTCCGCTCAAAGGAGTAGATTCTACAACTACTTTATCTTCTGTTGACTTTATAGTGTATTCGGCATAGATATTTATCAAGTAATTGGTATAAATGAATCTTGCACAAATTTCCTCAAACTGAATAGGATGCAGAGTTTTATTTGAAAATTTTTCTACTATTCCCCGCTCATGAATAGCTATAGCACCATTATCTTGCAAGCAAGCAACGATTCCAAAATCATGCATTCCTAAAGAGAAGTTTAGATTGGTGGCATTATCTTTATAGTTAAAAACATCTTTAGAAATCTTGATTTTAAATACTTTAATGCTCCATAATTTGGTCCCTTTAAATTCCATTGGAACAACCAAAGACTGTAATATTAAATGAAGTTTTTCGAATCTTTCTTGCAAAAATTCGGGCAAAGTAAATTTTTCCCCCTCCAAATCGAATTTTCTTTTTTCAAGACCAATATCGTTGTATAAAACACCTAACATTATTTTAGCCATCCATTGAAATAGTCGCTCTTCAGGAACTTTAATTACCGCATCGTATCCTTTAGTAAAAGCACTTTCTATTTCTCTTTCCAAAGGGTCTATAGCTTCTTTAATAACGTTACTATGACAAGGTATTTTCATGTTCTTATGACTTAGAACACTTCCTTCTAACATTTTCAAAGTTTTGTCTCTTAGTGAATAACGATCCATAATCCACTCTGGAAAAACAAAGATCTGTTCTTCTTCAGATTCTATATTTTGACCCGTTAAGAAACATTTTTGTGAACTGAAATCCAATTTCTGAAAAGGGTAGTAAAGCCTATATTTCCCTATTTTTTCTGATGTTTTCATCTCTTCAATTCCTTTTTTTAAATTTATTTTTCCCTTTTTTATCGAATCTTGTTAGACTATCTTGACCCACTACATTTACATATCCAAAGACGTTATCAATATCTATTTTCTCCGTTATGACTTCTAATTCTTCATTTAAATCTTTCAGAATCATGCCTTCCCAAATTAGAGTTTGAATTTCCTTTACCCTTGCGATTTTTATTGGTAATAAATCGGCTTCATTAGGGTAACTAAACCACATCATTTGTTTTTCAATATCTGTTTTTTGTAGACGGGCTATCCCTTTTAGCGTTTTAATACTGTTAATATTATTGACCTTTAAAGGAAATTTTTTATTTCCATAATCTTCTATTAAGCAACATTTGAATTCAGTCCATTGATTACCTTTATTTCTTCGGTATAATGAAGACCTAGTATTAAAATTTGTTAACCAAGAGGATTGACAAAATTCTCTTCCGCAAGTACCAATACCGCCTATACGGCTAGCCTCTTCCAATACACTAATTTGACGCATTTCTATTTTTACATGAAAATTTGCGGCCAATACCAAAATCAGTTCTCGGAAATCGACCCGTTTGTCTGCTGTATAATAGAATGTTGCTTTAGTATTATCTCCCTGATAATCAACATCGCATATTTTCATCTTCAAGTCTAAATCTTTAGCTAACATGCGTGCTTTATACATCGTTTTAGACTCTAAATCTTTAGCAGTTTTCCATTTTATAATATCCGCTGGTCTTGCCTTTCGGTAGATTTTCTTTATGATTTCTTCCGTAAGGATATTGTATTTTTTTAATTGCAATCTGACCAATTCCCCGGTTAGAGAAACATGTCCAACATCATAGCCGAACTTGGTTTCAACAACTACTAAATCGGCATTTTTAAGGGTGCTGTTTTTACTGTTTATATAAAAATATTTACGTCCGCCTTTAAATTTTACTTCAACAATGTTGAATTTTTGTTGATTGGGAGGCAATGGTATGTTGGCAAGCCAATCATATACATTTAATTGACTATACCCATCGATTATGGAAGATTCATTATTTTCAAATTCTGATGGAGCACCATAGCTATTGTATAAATTCATATTTGTTAATCTATCATTTAGTTCCTTTTTCTATTACTTTAATACACCGGCTCTACAATTATCTCTGTTAAAACTGAATTGGCAATAAAACATTCTTGGTGGGCACGATGATGCATTTTATCTATTGTTGTATTATCCGGTATGTTATCTCCTTCAAAGGTGATATTCGGTCTTAGATACAAGGTTGTTACTGCCATTTTTAGTTTTTCGTTTTTGCCCAATATGGCTACTGCATTGTCTTCATACGTTGCTACCATATATTTTTTCATGGAAGCAATAGCCAAAAATGTGAGCATGTGGCAGCTTGAAATTGATGCAGCAAAAGCTTCTTCAGGGTTTACTAACGCTGGTTTACCCAAGTAATCTGGAGCAGCAGAAGCTTTAATTAAAGTTCCTCCTTCAAATTTCCATAAATGGCTGCGGTCATACGTTTTATAGGAGAAATCTTCGACTTCATTTTTCCAACTTAAATAAACTTTATGTTCTGACATGTTTTTATGTTTTTAATTATTTTTTTGCATGAAGTTAAGACGAACAAGAAATGCTAAAATTTTTCTTCGCTGTGGGCGTCGGTTTTGAATAAGACTCATATTCTGGATGTTCGGCAAATGGAGAATATAATATCTCTAACCAAATTTTTAATTTTCCACTTTCTCCTTTTTCCACCTCCTCAATTATCTCCTGAGCAATATAATTTCTGAGCACATACTTTGGATTTACACGTTTCATTTTGATGGAACGGGTACTATCATCCGATACTTCCTTTTTTAACCTTTGGTCATAAAGGGAAAGCCATTTAATAAGCTCCTCGCTTTTTTCATAATAGTTCCAAAGTTCAGAAAGTGAATCAATTCGATTCACTTTATAATTATTCAATTGCCTAAAAAAGAATGTAAAATCTATTGAAAGCTTGCTCAACATTTGTAATAGAGAACCAAATAAATGTGGATCTTCGATCTTCAATGTCATTAGCCCTATTTTTCGCTGACAAAGTTTTTGGTAATGTGTATGAAATAATACCGAAAAAGTATCAAGCAAATTGCTTAAATTTTCTTTTGGGAGATGATCGCTAAAACAAATCAGAAGCTTTTCCAGATTCCATGCGGCAGAAGCAGGCTGGTTAGCATAAGCGTATCTACCTTCATAATCGGAGTGATTGCAAACGTGAGATAAGGCCGTATCTTCTAAAAACCCAAACGGTCCATAATCAATGGTAATGCCCAATACAGACATATTGTCTGTATTCATTACTCCGTGGCAAAACCCAATCGTTTGCCAATGGGCCATAAGTCTGGCCGTATTATCAATAATTTGCGCTAGCATTTCTTCAACTAAAACTCCATCAAAAAAAGTAAGGCGGGTGTATTCAATCAAATCGTTTAAAACCTCTTTACGATTATAGTGATAGCACATTTCAAAATGTCCGAAGCGGATATTTGAAGGGAAAACTCTGGCAATTACAGCTGAACGTTCTATTGCTTCCCTGTAAACTTTATCTTGTCCAGTGATAAGCGCTAACACTCTTGATGTAGGAATTCCTAGTCCGTGCATCGCTTCTGAGCAAAGATATTCCCTTACTGATGAACGAATCACAGCTTTTCCATCTCCCATTCTAGAAAAAGGAGTTTTGCCCGATCCTTTCGTTTGAATTTCCAATCTTTTTCCATCAGAAGTTAGAATTTCGCCTAAAGAAATTGCTCTTCCATCACCTAACTGCCCTGCAAAGACACCAAATTGATGACCGGCATAGCGAGTAGCAATTGTCTGGTCATTGCGAAGCCTTATCTCTCCATTTAACCATTTTTGTAAAACGGGATTACTAAGTGATTCAAGCCCAAGGTCTTTTTTTAGCGCAGTTACATGAATAAGAGCAGGCTCTTTCAATGGCGTAGGCTGAACATCTTCATGCAGAAAGACAGGTAGTTTTTGAAATGAATTATCAAAATTTATATTGAGGCAAGACATACTATTTTTTTTAATGTACTATCTTCTAGTTGGCAAATTAAATGCAACAGCATCATGTTCAAAGTGCCCGTTATGAGCTCCATCACAAAAGGGTTTGTTTTTAGAAAGACCACAACGGCAAAGGGATAGCACCTCGCGTCCTGCTAAGTCATACACATTTCCATTTTTATCTACAATCTCAAAATCACTTTCTATTTTAAGAGATCCGTTGCTGTTTACTGTAATTTTAGTTTTAGCCATTAAATTTTATTTTGTGAGTGTAAATACTTATTCTATTAAAATAAATGTCTTTCTGCATGATAAGATGACCTTACTAATGGTCCGCTCTCAACAAAGCGAAAGCCCTTGTTCAAGCCTATTTCTTTAAAGTTGGCAAATATTTCGGGCTTAATAAATTCTATAACTTGTAGATGCTTTTTAGAGGGCTGCAGATACTGGCCTATCGTTAATATATCAACACCAACGTTTCTCAAGTCATCCATGGTTTCGTATACCTCTTCTTCCGTTTCGCTTAAACCCAACATAATCCCGGATTTGGTTTTCATCCCGGCTTCCTTTAATCTTTTAAGAACCTCAAGGCTTCTCTCATACTTTGCCTGTACCCTTACTTTTTTCGTTAATCTGCGGACAGTTTCAAGGTTATGCGACACTATTTCGGGGTGCACATCAATAATGCGTTGAAGGTTTTCCCATTTACCTTGAAAATCTGGCACAA
>JBLHHI010000028.1:0-30552 GCA_047614125.1 Bacteroidia bacterium
AAAATCAAGCAACAGAAGAAGAAATTTCATCAATCTTGGAATCCTTTACGGCAGTAAACGTGCTAAGAAGGGGGTATAACAACAATTATTTTGAAAACATTGGTTTTGTTATCATGACCGGTTCTTGGATAAAACTACAGATCAGTGCGGATGTTGAAACAAAATTAAATTCGGGTGATTTTTCATTTGCAACTAACATTTTTTATGTCACTCAAAGACTGTGGTTTAAACTTAATCGCGGTTTAGCATTAAAAAGCAATTTGCCTTTCGCATTAACTGCGGTATCAAAGGCTCAAATGTTACTTTCTAATCATTTGAATGCTTCAGTGAGGGAAAGGTATAAGAAATTAGAATTGGAAGTTGAGTCCGGCAATCTAACAATAGAATCGGCTCAAGAATATTACAAAAATTTACGATCAAATGTAACTAAACCTGAAGAACTGGTTCCAGAAAGTGTTGAAGCAAAGGTTAAATTTCTTTTTGAAGTTCGCGATATTGAGCATTTTCAAGAAGAACAATCATTGCTTAAAAAGAAGGCAAAAGCTTACGACCAAATTCTGGCATCTAAAGCCGCCGATGAAGAGATTGTAAAGCTTAAACAGCGTCGTAAACTTATTAAAGAATTTTCAATTCTGCAAAACCGTGCGAAAAGACAAAAGAAATCTTTTAAGTGGTTTTTTTGGATTTTCATTGTGTTACTTGGCTTTGCTATTATCTTTTCAATTTTGAAAATCTCAACCGAGAAGGACACCATAATTGCAATTATTGGTTTAGGAATTTCAGCATTGGGCTTGCTGTCCTCTTTGATCCGAATTGAAAAAATAAACCAATTGGCAGCCAACAAATTTGACAGAAAAGTTTTAAACTTCATCAAAGAAAAAAAAATAAGCTCCGAGGAAATCCGTGCTTCAAAGAAGATTAATCCCGGTTGATTTCAATTTGGTATATTTGACTTTCCTTGATTTTAGATAATTGTTAATCAATGTATCATTACTAATTTCTAATTTTCTAGTTTAACCCACCTAAGAGGAGATTTGTTACGTATCATAAATTATTGTAATTTTTTTATAAGTCTGAGTAATGAAGGAAGCAAAACTTAAACAAGAAATCGTAAATTATTTTGAAACCAAAATCTTCAAGAATCACATCAAGGCCGGTTTGAAGAATCACTCTAAACTTAAATCATATAATGTAAACCCTATTGTAGTAAAGTATTTATCAAAACTATTGGAAGATAATTATAGCCCAGTAGGAGTGGCTAAGGCTCTTTTTTATCCTAGAATTTTAGGAACTTCTATAAACACATCATTTGGTACACGTATACAAAATATGTTCGTGGAACTTGGTATTGCCGATGGCTCAATGATTAAAGGGATGGATATTGAATTTATTGACAAGGTGGACGGCAGAAAAAAATGGTGTCAATTGAAATCAGGCCCCAATACCATCAACTCGGAAGATGTTAAACCATTAATTCGAAAGTTCACAAACACCATAAACCTGGCAAGAACCAATAGCGCTTTCAAAGGAATAAGTAACACTGATTTTATCGTAGGTGTCTTATATGGCGAGAATGGTGATTTAAGTATGCATTATAAAAGTATTGATCTCACACATCCAGTTTATATTGGCAAAGATTTCTGGCATAGAATAACTGGATATGAACATTTTTATTCAGAATTGGTGGCAGAATTGCAGAAATGTATTGACAATTTGGATACGGAAGAAATGATCAAAAAGGGTTGCAATGCATTGGCTATTGAGATAAGTGAGTCTCCGTTATTTGATTTTTCTTAGCATATACTTGGTTCAAAAACTTTATTAAAGAATATCCTAATTCTTTTCCAAGGTTTACGGGCACTGCGTTTCCAATTTGTTTGTACTGTTGAGAAATTGAACCACTGAATTCCCATTCATCCGGAAAAGTTTGGATTCGGGCATATTCTCTAACGGTAAATGGCCGAGTTTCATCAGGGTGGCACCTTTCGGTTTGTTTTTGAGCTGGACTACAGGTTAATGTCAATGAAGGCTCATCCCAGCCGATTCGGCGAGCCATTCCTGTTTTCCCACCACCTAGATAATAGCTTCCACCCATGTATTCCTTTTGTATATCTATTGGGAGATCTCGCCAATATCCCTTTGGAGGGACTAAATCCAGAACTTCCTTTTTATACTTTGGATAAGATGATCCTTGAGATTTAGGCACTTTGGAATCAAATAATTCACTTTTAAGCAGAGCATCTTTCAAGTAAAAAACTTTATTATGTTTTCGTGGATAAGTGTACTCTACATCAATATCCTTTCTTACTCCAACTAAAATCAACCTTTCACGCTTTTGAGGAACTCGATAGTTAATTGCTTTTAACACTTTAAATGGAACAACATTGTAACCAATTTCGTCAAGAATAGAAATCATACCTTGTAAAGTTCGCCCTTGTTCGTGACTCAACAAACCGCGCACATTCTCGCCCATGCAGATCAATGGATTTACTTCCTTCACTGCTCTTGCGAACTCATAGAATAAAGTGCCCCTAGCATCTTCTAACCCTAACTTTTTGCCAGCATAGCTAAAAGCCTGACAGGGAAACCCTCCTGTAACGATATCAACTTGATCTTGATAAATTTCAAAATCATAGGCTTTAATATCACCTTCAAGGACATTCCAATTTGGTCTATTCGATCTTAAAGTCTCACATGCCCACTTATCAATTTCATTTAATGCTTTGCATTTTATACCTGCTTGCTCCATTCCAACAGCTAAACCGCCAGCTCCTGCAAATAATTCCAAAACTGAATAAGTATTATCGGGCTTAACAAAGTTCATTAATGGATTATCATGTTGATCATCTATCACCCCTTTTAACAAAGTTTGAACATCAGACCTCTTATAAACCCTGTAATTGGAAACTGGCTCTCGAAAAGCGTTCAAAATACCTTCTCTGTCCCATCTTCGCAATGTTTCCTTGCTCTTTCCTATAAGCTCCGAAGTTTCAGCAAGGGTCAAATAATTTTTCATAACCACATTATTAAACATTATACAATGGTTACAAAATTATTCTCCAATTTGACAATTCGAAATGTTCATAACGAATAATCTTGAAAAGTTTTCAACTTCTATGAAATATTCTCGTGAATTGATAAAACAATAGTCAAAGCAACACTTATAATAAGGAGTTGCACATTAAAATAATCCACCAACCCCCGCGTGAGGGATAGCAGCGAAAAGCCCGCAGCGCAGCGAGGACTTATAGCGGATAGCCCGACCCGCAGGGGCACGCCCAAAAAAATTAATGGTCAAAACCCCCACAAAACAAAAAAGGCAACTTCTCAGTCGCCTTTTTATATAAATATTTGATCTTAAATTAATCTCTGCTTCTTCCGCGATCGCGATCTCGGCTGTCTCTTCCACGTCCTCCACCGCCTCTGCGGTCTCCACCGCCTCTGCGATCGTCTCCTCGGTCTCGTTTTGGTGGTTCAACATACCCGTCTGGTTTATCTAACATTGCCTTTACAGACAATTTAAACTTACCGGAACGCTCGTCGATGTCGAGTAATTTAACTCGTACCGCATCGCCTTCTGTATACAAACCATCCATGGTTGCTAAACGCTCCCAAGAAATTTCGGATATGTGCAACAAACCTTGTTTTCCAGGTAAGAATTCAACGAAGGCGCCAAAGTCCATAATGCCTTTAACAACACCATCGTATTCTTTTCCAACTTCCGCATCTTCGCAAATACCGTCGATCATCTTCTTGGCTTTTTCCATGCCTTCTTGATCGGCCGACATGATTTCTACCATTCCCTTACCATCTATTTCTTCAATAGTAATGGTGGTATTGGTCAACAATTGAAGTTCTTGAATTACCTTTCCTCCAGAACCAATGATGGCTCCAATCTTGTCTTTCTCAACCGCAAAGCGAACCAAACGTGGGGTGTGTGGTTTCAATTCTTCACGTGCCGTTGTAATGGTTTTTTCCATTTCACGTAAAACATGTGTTCTACCTGCCTTGGCTTGCATTAAAGCTTCTTCCAAAACTTCGTACGAAAGACCATCTACCTTCATGTCCATCTGACATGCATACACTCCAGTGTCGTTTCCAACAATCTTAAAGTCCATGTCTCCTAAGTGATCTTCATCTCCTAAGATGTCCGATAAAATTGCGTATTCGCCTTTATCGTTGGCAATCATACCCATGGCAATGCCACTTAAGGGTGCTTTTAATTTAATACCAGCATCCATCAAGGCCATTGAACCGGCGCAAACCGTAGCCATTGAGCTCGAACCATTCGATTCTAAGATGTCCGATACAATTCGTACGGTGTATCCAACGTCATCCGGCAACATTTTACGCAAACCACGCATGGCTAAGTTTCCGTGCCCAATTTCGCGTCTACCCGGACCTCTATTGGGTCGTGCTTCACCAACCGAAAAGGCTGGGAAGTTGTAGTGCAACATGAGTTTTCCTTTGCCACTTAAGTTTGGACTGTCGAGCAATTGCTCATCCAACTTAGAGCCCAAGGTTACCGTAGTTAACGATTGTGTTTCGCCACGGGTAAACAAAGCTGAACCATGCGGCATGGGTAGGCAATTTATTTCCGACCAGATCTGACGAACTTCATCCAACTTACGACCATCCAAACGACCTTTGGTTTTTAACACCATGTCGCGAACGGCTTTCTTTTTGGTTTTATTGAAATACTTCTTTACTAAAGCACCTTTTTCTTCCATTACCTCTTCTCCAAGAGAAGCCGATAAATCTTCAAAGGCTTTTTCGAAGGCATCCGCTCGAGCCGTTTTCTCGGCTGGAATGGTGGCTACCTTATACAAGGCATCGTAGGAAGCTTTTTCAATTTGTGCCTCTAATTCCTCATCAGACTCAGAGTGGCTGTATTCTCGTGGTTCTGGACGACCACCTAACATTTCACAAAGCTCGAGTTGAGCAGTACATTGCAATTTGATGCGCTCGTGTGCAAACTTCAAGGCTTCGATCATGTCTTGTTCAGACACACCGTCCATCTCACCTTCCACCATGGTAATATCGGCTAAGGTTCCAGCAACGATTAAGTCGATGTCGCTGTTTACCAACTCATCGCGATATGGGTTAATGATGAAATTTCCATCCACTCGTCCAACTCGTACTTCCGACATTGGGCCGGCAAAAGGAATATCGGTAATGGTAATAGCGGCCGAAGCAGCCAATCCAACTAAAGCATCTGGGATAACGTTGTCATCCGAAGAAATAAGCTGAATCATTACCTGCGTTTCTGCGTGATAATCGTTTGGAAACAAAGGGCGAAGCGCTCTATCTACAATTCTGCAAATCAGAATTTCATAATCCGAAAGTCTTCCTTCTCTTCGTAAAAAACTTCCAGGAATACGTCCAACCGATGCAAATTTTTCTTGATAGTCTACGGATAATGGAAGAAAATCCATCCCTGGACGGGCTGTTTTGGATGAAACCACAGTGGCTAGCAACATGGTTTTATCAAGTGTTAAAAGAATGGAGCCGTTTGCTTGGCGTGCCATTCTTCCAGTTTCTAAGGTAATGGTCTTGCCATCACCATAATCTAATACTTTTATTGTTGGTTCTAATGTCATAATCTCTTTTGTAAAGATGTTATTTGGGCAGAATTGCCCGGTTCAATAAACAATAAAAAAGGCCTTTAGCTATTCACAACTCAAAGGCCTTTTTCATATTAAATTTATTCAAGAATTACTTTCTTAAACCTAGCTTTTGAATGATATCTCTGTAACGGAAAATATCCTTCTTAGAAATGTAATTTAAAAGAGCTCTTCTCTTTCCTACCAAGGCAATTAAGCTTTTCTCAGCGGAATAATCTTTCTTGTTGATTTTTAAATGTTCGGTCAAATGCTTAATTCTATGCGAAAACATTGCAATTTGAGCTTCAGAACTACCAGTGTTTGTTTCCAAACCTCCGTGCGTTGTGAACATCTCTTTTTTAATCTCTGATGTTAATCTCATGTTAACAGATTCCATTCGTTTCTTCTAATTTTTTATAGTCGGCAAAAGTAAAAATATTATATCTCTTATCCTACACCTTGCAAAGAAAATTTAAGTCTCAGATTTACGTCGTTAATATCCACCCAGCCAGCGGCGGGCAAACCATTCCAATACAAGGATAAAAACCAGTAAAAAGAAGATCCACTTTTGATCAATTACATCCTTCAAATTATACGATGTGCTGCTTAAGGAAGTTGCATCTTCACGACTCATTAAATCGGTAGTTAAAACGGAAATTTGGTCTTTGTAATACCATTTGCCGTTCGAATTCTGACTCAATTGTTTGAGCAAGCCAAAATTGGCGGTTAAATTAAATCGTTCGAGTTCCAAGGCCTTTACCACAAAACTGCCCGAAAGCACTTCTTTATCCGGACCATTAGTTGCCGTAGAAACGTACGTGTATAGTCCGGCGGGTAAAGCTCCCCCACTGCTGCGGTACGAAGTTTCGTTTGGAAGCAAGGTGTAGTTGTAGGTTTTGCCGTCTTCGTTGCGCACCGCTACCGATACATCGGCCTTCGTGGTAAATTCATACGATTGGTTGTACACTTCGGCAATAAAGCCAACGGGTTCGTTTTCAAAGTAATTCTTAGACGTGGTTTGTATCTTAAATTTTCGCTTATCTGATTTGATGGCCAGATACTGCACCGCCCTCCGAATAACTTCATCCGCCGCCGTAAAGTTGCCTTCCTTTTCAAAGTTAAACAGCCGCCATTTCCAAAATCCCTCGCCTAAAATTAGTCCGGTTTTCAAATCTTCTTCTTGGGTAAACACAAGGAGCGGCAATTCGGTGGATACAGACCCAATTAATTGAAAACTAAGCACTTGGCTCTGAGCTGATGTTGAGTATTGGCCAAAGGGAGTGGTGAGCGGTGGAAATTTCGGCATGTAATCCGTTGCCTCAGTCGACAATTCAAAAAGCCCAAAGCCTGGGTTTAATTTCGCCTGGCTTCGATTCACATTATTGCGATTCCCTGAAATTTTTACGCCAACGTCGAGGTTGTTGAGCATGTTAACATTGGTTTGAGCACTTAAAACCATGAGCTTCGGAACGCCCATTTCTTTTAAGGTTCGCATCCAGTTAATCTCGTTCCCGTCTACGGGCATTCCGTGCGTGATCACTAAGTCGTAGTCGGTTTTTTTGATGGGTGCCAAACTGCCCAACTTTAGCTCAACCTCGTATTGATCTGAGTTTTCTAACGCCGCTTTGAGCGCCATTATATCGGGATGCGGTGAATGCGCCGCCAACAATATTTTTTGTCGGCCGTCGATTACTTCCGTGTATACCATCATTTGGTTGTTGGAAGTACTGATCTCGCCAGCAACAACTTGAGCACGAACTTGTATTTGTTGGGTTCCAACCTTATCGGCCTTCAGAACGAAGTTGGTGGTATGCGAAAACTGATCTCCAGAAATAGTAACACTCGATTGCGCCAGTTTTACTCCTGATTGCCAAGCGCTTAGCTCAATTCTTGAACCCGAACATTTATCGGCATTTATGGTTATTTCGACCGGATAGGTATTGTTTAAAAAAGTAATGGCATTGGCCTTTGCCGATCGTATTCGAATGTCTTTTCGAACGTTGGTATCTCCCACACCAACAGAAAAAACAGGCAGTGTGGCGCCCGTGTTGGTGTAAATTGGATTGGATCCCGCATTGTAGATTCCATCGCTAATTACGATGGTACCATAGGCATTCTTGCCGTCGTAAATCTTATCGAGGTTGGAAAAAATGGCCGACAAATTGGTTTGTGGTTCGTCAAAGCTCGATGCATTGGTCAGGTTGAGTTCCGACCCAAAGTTGAATTGGATTACCTCGTACTTTTCACTCAAGGTGTTTTTCATTTCCTCCAAGTTCTTGGTCAAGGTGGATTGCAGAAAAACGCTGTCGGGGCTCAGCTTCATCGACTCCGAATTGTCGATGGCCAGAAAGACCACAGGCTTTTCAACGGTTCGGTTTAAATATTTTAATAAGGGGTTGAGCAAGAGAATGGCCAAGATGGTGGCCGACAAAAATCGCAACGTCGATAAGCCCAGCATCCATTGCTTGGCGTATTTACTTTCAACAACCAACGTTGATTTGCGATACAGCACAAAGCTATAGGCCGCACCTAAGAGCAGGCAAAGCAAGATGTACCAATTGGAATATGCACTTATGAGTTCGAACGACACGGCGGCAAATATAAGAACCTGATTTTGATTAATATGGGCTTGATTTTCAGCACTTTTGAAAGGTAACGCGTGATTGACAAAGAGATTGTATTTAGGATGGGAATACGGCTCAAATTAAAATGAAGTGGATAACTTTAATTCATTGACTTTCAACATTAACCGCGCTATATAATTGATGACAACGGATATGTTGTAATTTCGTACTCGTTTTAACTTTTATCAGCTCAAAAAGCACTCTACCATGTTGGTTTCCTACAATTGGCTAAAATCCATTATCGACTTTGATTACAATCCAGAAGAACTTTCTGAGCTTTTAACGAATACTGGGTTGGAAGTTGAGAAATTGGTTGAAAAAGAAACCATTCCGGGCGGCTTAAAAGGATTGGTAATTGGGGAGGTGCTCACTTGCCAGCCTCATCCAAACGCGGATAAACTCTCATTAACTACCGTACGATTAAACCATAGCGAAGAAGTTCAAATAGTTTGTGGCGCTCCGAATGTAGCTGCTGGCCAGAAGGTGGTAGTAGCACCCGTTAATTGCACCATCTACCCAGCAAATGGCGAACCTTTCAAGATAAAAAAGGCGAAGATAAGAGGTGAAGTTTCGGAGGGAATGATTTGTGCTGAAGATGAAATTGGTTTGGGCACTGGGCACGATGGCATTCTGGTATTGCCACAAGATGCACCGCTTGGAGCAGAGGCTGCCAAATATTTTGATGTTCAAGCCGACTACCAAATCGAAATTGGCTTAACACCCAATCGGGGTGAAGCGACATCGCATGTTGGAGTAGCGCGAGATATTCGAGCCATCAACGGCAAGGCATTGGTTCATAACAAATACCGCTTTGATGCTCCACAGACGTCCCCAATTAAGATTGATGTGCAGACTCTTGAAGGATGCCCGCGCTATTGTGGCGTATCCTTACGCAATGTTGTTGTTGGAGAGAGTCCGGCATGGCTAAAGGAAAAACTGCAATCCATTAACTTAAAACCAATAAACAATGTGGTGGATGTTACGAATTATGTACTCCATCATCTGGGTCAGCCCATTCACGCCTTTGATTTGGATAAAATTGGCGGCGATAAAATAGTAGTTCGCATGTCGAACAAAGGCGAGAAGCTAACAACCCTTGATGAGGTTGAACGAGAACTAACGGGCAACGAGATGGTGATTGCCGATGCGAGCAAACCTCTAGCCATTGCAGGCGTTTTTGGTGGCTTGCATTCTGGGGTAACATCCAACACAAAAAATATCTTTATTGAAAGTGCATACTTCGACCCCGCAGTCGTTCGAAAAGGCGCCAAAACACATGGTTTAAACACCGATGCTTCTTTCCGATACGAACGCGGATGCGATCCAAACCTTACCATAGAGGCTTTAAATTTGGTGGTACACCTCTTGCAAGAAAGTTGTGGAGCCACTCCATCTTCTGCTGTTATTGATACAAAACCCGAAGGCTTCGATTGGCTTCAAATTCAATTTAACAACGATTGGCTCAATCGCTTTTGCGGCACAAACTTACCCACCGAAGAAACTAAGTCCATTCTACAACGTCTTGATATTGAAGTTGTTACCATAGACGGTTCAGGTTTTATTGTAAAAGTGCCTCCTTTTAGAAGTGAGGTAACACGGGATGTAGACCTAGCCGAAGAGGTATTACGCATTTACGGATTCAACAAGGTGGAAATGCCTTCAACGCTTCGAATCGACACAAAACAATTTGGACAACAGACTATAACGAAACGATCCATTCAGAATAAAACGTCTAAATCCTTAACCGGTCTTGGATTTCTTGAAATCATGAATAATTCTCAAACCCGAGAAGAATGGGCCAATGTAGATACCGCCGTTCGGCTTTTAAATCCGTTGAGCAACGAATATGCTGTAATGCGCACATCGCTGTTGCCAGGCGCCTTGCAAGCCATTGGATATAATGTAAATCGAAAAAACAAAAACCTCCAATTCTTTGAGTTTGGCAAAACCTATGGCACTGCGGAAACTGGTTTTATTGAAAAGCAACATCTCTTCATTTCCAGCACGGGTTTAACGAATGAAAAAAATTGGATAACGAATCCAGATAAATCCGATTTCTTCTTTGTTTCGGGAATCGTAACAGGCCTTTTCAATGTTCACGGAATTGCTGCAAGCAGGATGCAAGATTTGGTAACGTTTGGAAAAGCACCAAAGAAGGATGCATTGTTGTTTGGGATTAAACAAGAGGTTTGTTATGCCGACATCGATTGGAAGAAGTTTGTAAAACTGGCTTCGAAGGTCAAGTTTAACTTAGAAGAAGTTCCGGTTTATCCGGTAGTTGAACGCGACTTAAGTGTGGTTTTGGATCCGGAACAAAGCTATGCTCAGCTTGAAGGAATTGTACAAAAGACCTGCGGAAAGTATTACAGAGGATGTACGGTATTTAGTGTATATGAAGGCGAGAACTTACCCGATGGGAAGAAATCGTACGCCATATCCTACAAACTCTACGACTCCAACCAAACCTTACAAGACAAGGTAATCGACACGATTCAACAACGCTTGATAGCAAATCTCGAAAAAGAACTGGATGCACTAATTAGAAAATAATGACCGATTTCAATCATACCCTCATTCATTTGGAAGACTTGTTGTTGGAGCAAGTGGAACGATTAAGGTCGTTAGTAGCTGAAAATCAGAAGTTAAAGAACAATATTGATGGAATGCAGGATGAAATCAAAAGTCAAAAAAACATCATTAAAGATTTAGAGGAGAAGAATAAATTAGTTAAAATTGCGGAGACTATCTCTGAGAATAAAGCAGATCAAACGGTTTTGAAAAAGACGATTGAAAAGTACATAACAGAGATTGATCGATGCATAGCACTGGTAAACGCAAGTGATAATTAGTGTTTGGAAAGCGAAAACAATGAAATATCGATAAAAGTTTCCATTGGCGATCGGCAATATCCCTTAAAAATTGCGGCGTCGGAGGAAGAGTTTGTGCGTGGAGCAGCTAGGTTGATAAACGACAAGGCCAAGTTCTACCATGACAATTTTTCGGTGAAAGATAAACAGGATTCATTAGCCATGGCGGCCTTAGAATTTGCATCAGAAATGTTGTCATTAAAAACAACAATGGAAAAGCAAGACCACCATTTGACTCAAAAACTCGCCCACTTCCAACACCTAATTACATCTGCAAATAATTGATATACAAACATTTAAGTTGTTTGTAAAACTTGTAAACGTAAATTAGAAAACAAACATGGATGTATTCACAATTGTAGCTGCCTTAGTAGGCCTACTGGTTGGAGGAGGAATAAGTTTCTTCATTTTCAATAAGAGTTCTACCGAAAAAGCTGCGAGCTTGATGAAGGAGGCTGAGCGCAATGCCGGCGCGCTGATTCGCGAATCGGAAGACAAGGCACGGCAGTACAAGAAAACTCGAGAATTGGAAGCCAAAGAAAAATTCTTGCAGTTAAAACAAGATCACGAACGCGAAGTTCGAGATCGCGAAAAAGAGCTGAGTAACAACGAACACGAGCTTCGCAAAAAAGAACAAAGCCTTTCCGATAAAATCAACCACAACGAACGAAAAGAAAAAGACCTAGAAACCGTTAAAGCTACGCTCAATCAGCAACTCGAGGTGGTTAACATCAAGCGAGAAGAGGTTGAAAAAATTCATTTAAGTCAGGTTAAGCAATTGGAAAAAATTGCAGGACTAACTGCCGAGGAGGCTAAAAAAGACTTAGTGGAAGCACTTAAGGATGAAGCCAAAACGGACGCGCTCGCTCAAGTTAAGGGCATTGTTGAAGAAGCCAAGTTAACCGCTACGAAGGATGCAAAGCGAATGATTTTGCAAACCATACAACGTACTGCGGCGGAACAATCCATCGAAAATACGGTTACCGTATTTCACATTGAAAACGATGAAGTTAAGGGCCGGATTATTGGCCGAGAAGGTCGAAACATTCGCGCCTTGGAATCTGCAACCGGAATTGAAATAATTGTTGACGATACCCCAGAAGCCATCATCTTATCGGGCTTTGATCCGGTACGAAGAGAGGTAGCTCGATTGTCGCTTCACCGCTTAATTACCGATGGAAGAATTCATCCAGCTCGGATTGAGGAAGTGGTTGAAAAAACCCGAAAAGATATAGAAGCTGAAATTCTAGAACATGGAGAACGAGCTGTTATAGATTTAGGAATCAACGGCTTACACCCAGAACTGATTCGAATTGTTGGCCGCATGCGCTACCGTTCGAGTTACGGACAAAACTTATTGCAACACAGCCGAGAAGTGGCCAACATGTGCGCAATCATGGCCGCCGAATTTGGATTGGACGCCAAAATGGCCAAACGCGCTGGCTTGCTGCACGATATTGGCAAGGTACCCGATGAAGATGCCGAAATGCCACACGCTCTGCTGGGAATGAAGTGGGCGCAGAAATACGGTGAACATCCGGATGTTTGCAACGCCATTGGTGCTCACCACGACGAAATTGAAATGACGTGCCTACTTGCACCCATTGTTCAATCGTGCGATGCTATTTCGGGCTCCAGACCTGGTGCTCGACGCGAAGACAGCGAAGCCTACATTAAACGCTTACAAGATCTTGAAAAACTAGCCCTTGGCTTTAACGGGGTTGAAAAAGCCTTTGCCATTCAGGCCGGAAGAGAGCTGAGAGTAATTGTTGATAGCGACGTGCTGGAAGACAAAAACGCCGATTTGCTTTCGTTCGACATAAGCCAGAAAATCATGAAAGAAATGATTTATCCAGGGCAAATTAAAGTAACAGTTATCCGCGAACGAAGAGCAGTAAACTACGCGAAATAGGCTGTGCTCATTTTAAGACATAGTATTAAAAAGGTCGGTGTTCGAAAGAACCTCGACCTTTTTATGGTCTTGTTTTTAGCATCGAATATTTCGTTCTTTAGCTGTTCTAGGCATTTTGATTCTGCTGCGAATACTTCAGCATCCGATTCCGCCTCTTTGTCGAACGATTTGTTGCAGGTAATTAATCATGAACCCAGTGTTCCGGCCGATGACACCTTAGACCAGTTGATGCGAAAGGCTGGAATGATTGATGTACAGCAAATTAATCCGCGCATTCTAGTTCACTTGCGATACCAGACGGAAGACAATTTTTTACAGCGCAACTTTTATGGAAATCTCACAAATGCATATGCCGAATATCACACTGCGCATTTGCTGAGCAAGGCACAACATTTATTGGATTCGGCCGGAAATGGAGAACGTCTATTAGTTTGGGATGCCGCACGACCGCTCCACTGTCAACAATTAATGTGGGATGCTTTGGATATGCCGTTTGAGGAACGAACGAAGTACGTGAGCAACCCGAAAAATCATTCGCTGCACAACTACGGTTGCGCAGTCGATGTGACCCTCGTTGATTCGAGCGGCACCCAACTCGACATGGGAACTGATTTCGACAATTTTTCTCCGCTGGCTCAACCATGGTACGAACCTTTTAACATAGACATGGGCATCTTGTCGCACAAACAGTGGAGGAACCGTTTTAAGTTGAGAACCGTTATGAAACAGGTTGGCTTTACCAGTTTGAGTTCGGAATGGTGGCATTTTAATTCGTGCTCGCGAACATATGCCAAGGAGCATTTTCGAATGGTTGAATGATTATGAAACAACACGCTATTCGAAACTTATTCCGAACCTAACACTCCCATAGCATAGGCCGCGTACAATAAACTTTGTTCCTTTTTGCTTAGCCATTCAAGTTGTTTTACTTGAGCATTGATGTAACCTTGCTCGCGCATGTTAACTAAAAAGAGTGAACTTTCCCCGGCAAAAAACAGCCTTCGCTCTGCATTTAGGAGTATTTCATAATCCATCAAAATTTGGGAAGATGTCTGCAATTGTTCTTCGGCTAATTTCAAATTATTTATGGCAATAAGTGCACTGTTGTAAATGTTGTAACTAAAATTATCCAATTCAAGAGCAGTCTCCTGTAATTTCAATTTGGCTAGTTGCAGTTCGCCTCGCTCTTTACGCAAAAAAAGTGATGTTGAAAATTGTAATCCTACCATATAGTTGTTGGGAGAAAAACCGGCTATCATCTGGTTCCCAACTGGCTCGTTAATAGCATTGTAATTAATGTTCAGATTTGGTTTCAATTGTTCTTTTTTCCAACGCACTTGAACTTCCAACTGAGCCATTTTATTTTGAAGCTGCAAGAAGTAAGGATGCATGGACAAATTAGAATCTATTTTTTGTGAGCGATACAGGTAGTTGGAAACCATTAAAATAGACTCTTGGCTCATGGGTTGTATTTGATTTAAATGGGTCAAATCCGGTTGATCATTAACCCATAAAAAGGCAGCCACCTCTCGCTTGGCATTTTCTAGATTGTTTAAAGCAGATTCGAGCATGACGAGACGCTGGTTAAGTTGAATGTTCGCTTCTACAGAATCTATGGCCGCTCGGTCGCCCAAGATTACTTCTCGCCGAACTCCTTCAAAACGGAAACGAGCTGCCGAGTATGCTTCTTGATATGATTTCAAAACGTGATGGGCATTGAACCATTTCCAATACGACATCCCAGCTTCTAATACCAAGGTATTGCGGATTAAACTTCGTTGAAAATCTGTGTTTTCTTCATAAAGCAAGGCAAGATTACGCTCCGTGCGTTCCCCATCAATAAATAAGCCTCTACCGATTGGTAAACTTACACCAATTTTAACTAGACCGCCCATAGGTGTGGTGTTTTCAGGATTGATATAGGCACCGGAATTTTGTTCAAACCCCGTTTTAACTTCTAATCCAAAGGGAGTATTTACACTAAGGTTTGATTCCGAATACGTGTAATAATGTATATTTTCAAACTGTTTCTGGTTAAAGGTTGAGGTAAGTTTTGGGTCAAATCCACCTCGTGCCGCCATTACCGCCGCTTTTCCTTTTTCTATTTGTAAATCAGCCTGCTTAGAGACAGGGTGTTCCAAGAGCACTAGGTCAATAAAATCGTTGTAATTCAGCACTACGCTTGAGTCTGCATGAAGGTTTTGAGCCGAAAGCGTGTTAAATGCAAAAGACCATAGGATGCTTAAAAGCAAACTCGGCAAAAATCTAAGTTCCAAAGTTGCCAGCTTTTTAATGCGATTATTTCGAATCATTATCGGTTTTCAGCTTTTTGTCTTCATTTATTTGGCTTTTGGTATAAAAATCTGGAGGAAATCCGTTAACCTGTCTCCAAACCTCGTATCCAATGCGAACATTTTTCAATAACAGGAGGCTTTTACTTCCAGACCCCACGCGCAGGGCCTTTGGCCATTCCTTATCATTCGAATCCGGTGCTACTAAAACACGATACATTCCGTTGGTTGAGATGTTGTTGTCAATTGCAAAGACCACTCCACCAAAGGTTCCGAAGCTTGTATTAGGCCAGCCAGAAAATATAATTGCCGGCCATCCATCAAACTGTACCCTTGTTTTTTGTCCTTTTTGGATGAGTGGCAAATCAATTGGGCGCACATACATTTCCACCGCCAATTGATACGAACTTGGAACAATGCTTATGATTCCGTCACCCGCTTTTATCGTTTCTCCTATTCCAGATTGAATCACTTTAGTTAGATAACCATCTTGAGGTGCCAGTATGAAATACATTCCAGACCGAATTGAGTAATTCACAAATTGGTTTTGCAACTTAGTTACATCTATTTCCGCAGTGTACATATCCGACAACGCTGTAAACTTGAAGGATTCGGCCTTTGAAACATCATCCATGTACTGTGTTTTTATCGAGACTAAATCGATTTCTGCATTAATTTTTTCATTCCTGGTTGAAAGCAATTTATTCTCCGCTGATATTTTATTGGCCAATGCCTTTTGCAGACTTAATCGCCTATTTTCCAAATCCGTAAGTGACTGCAATCCATCATTAAAGAGCGATTCGTAACGCTCGTATTGCTTTTGTGCAATTTCGTAGTTTTGTTGCGCAGCCAATAAAGAAATACTATCGCTCATTACCTTTAAGTTTGCCTGCATAAACTTGTTCTTTGTTTGTTTAAGCTTTAAGCGGCCCGTTTCAGAAAGCGCGTCGATTTGGTTGTCAAGTGATCGAACTTTCTCCATGTAGGCTTTAACGGTAAGTTCTTTGGCGCGCAGCTGAGATTCAGTTCGTTCAACAAGATTTGGATCCAAGTAAATGTCCTTTATCTCTGATAAAAATACAATGGTATCCCCCTTGTTTACAAAATCGCCTTCCTTGGCAAACCACTTTTCTATTCTCCCATCAATTATTGAGTTAACAGTTTGCGGACGTTGGTCAGGTCGGAGTGTGGTTACGTAGCCCGTGCTTCGTACACTTTGGGTCCAAGGCAAAAACATAAATCCAATGAAAATTAATAGAAAAAATACTAATAAGCGTATGAACACTTGTCCAGAAGACTTTGCTTCAACTGCTTCAAGGTTGGAGTACCTCGTTGTGTGAACCTGTTTATTAATGCTGTATCTTGAAATATTTAACATTGGTGCTTCAATTTGTTGGTTATTGTCTTACCACAGTAAGCCTGCCTGCATCTAAGTTTGCTACTTTATGCACCTTACTGTTAAAATATGGGTGGGTCGAAGTTGCTAATATTGTCCAATGTTTTTCGTCACTAAACAAATAATCAATAATCTTGCGAGCGCAATCATCATCTAAATGGATGAAAACATCCTCAAGGAGTAAAATATCTGGATTTTGAATGAAACATCTCGCCAACATTATTTTAATTACCACACTGGTGGGCAATCTTTTGCCCTGCGGATCAATTTCGGTATGGATTCCTTTTTCGAGGCTTCGAATGAATTCATCCAATCCAACAAGATGAGTGATGGCCAACATACTATCGAGTGAAGCAAATGCCCCACCCATACCTATGTTTTCATACATAGTTGCTCGAAAGATTTGTTCTACATGAAGGCAGTTCCCAATGCGGGCGCGCATTTTGGCAATGTTTAAATCAGTTTTGGGCTTGCCGTCAAAGAAGATCCCTCCCTGATCTAGGTCATATAAGCCAGAGGCCAATTTTAAGAGTGTATTCTTCCCTGATCCGTTTTTGCCGGTAAGCAGCCATCGATCACCAGCTTGAACCGCAAAGGTAATATCATACAAGGTGGGCAGATCGTTTTCAGGATACGTGAATTTAACTTGTTCAAATTCTAGAGCCACACCTCGATTTGTGGGAAGACGCTCCTCTTCGTCGTGATCAGCTTCAGCTTCATCTTCAATTTCCATGTCAGTTACATACCCAATTTTCTCCAAAGCAGTTAGTACGTCGTACACTGTATCAAAGCTAGTAATCAGCTTTTCGACTGCTTGCATTAATAATAATATTATGATTTCCGCGGCAACAAACTGACCAAGATTCATTTGCTCTCGCATTACCAACACTCCTCCAATAGCTAAGAGACCTGCGGCTACAATCACTTTAAACGCAACCATCCAAGTGTATTGTTTAACCAAAATTCGGAAATGACTTTGACGAGCGTGTAAGTACTTACCAACTAAGGAGTTGGTCCTCGTCATAGGCAACTCGTATTGACCAGATAATTTAAAAGTGAGGTGGGTTCTTCCAACTTCTTGCAGCCAATGGGCAATTTCATACTTGTATTTGGATTCTTCGAGGCTTGTAATCAACCCTTTTTTTAAAGTTAATCTAAATATAGCGTACAGAATAACACATAACACAACACTAAATAGAATAAAAAACGGATGGTACAACGAAAGCAGAATCAAACCAAAAATAACTTGTAAAGTTGCGGATGAAAAGTCGATAATCAATTTTGATAAGCCCTTTTGCACCGACACCACGTCAAAAAATCGATTCATCAGCTCCGGAACATAATGCTTGAAAAATGCCTCCATTTTTATACGTGGGGTCCTATAAGCAAACTCAAAGGCCGCGCGAACAAATATTTTCTGTTGCAAATCTTCTGTAATTTTTATTTGAAAAATTTGAATTACCCCCCCAACGGCAATGCCGCCAACAACCAAAGAAACCATAATCAACCAGGCTGCGTTAACACTGCCGCCTTGAATTAAATTGATGATTGCTTGAACGCCCAATGGAAGTGTTAAGTACAACAAACCATTAAATACGGCATAAACGTATACATTACGAATTTCACTTTTGTCTGGGTTCAACAATCGCCAAAATCTTGACAACGGACTGGGTTTCATCGCATCAGATTGACCCTTTAACTTTTTAGACATGGTTTTTAATCTCTAATTCCTTTAAAATAAGTTGCGTATAAAACTCAGTAATGGTATCCTCACCTAATTTTACATCCGTTAAGCTTGGTAGGTGGATGGAAAAAAATTTTTGATGATGAGCACCTTCTATTATAGTGGTTACCAGCATTCGAGGGTACGGATACGTTGGTCGAATTTGCTGTATGATTTGTGCCACTCTCGACACTAAAGACTTGTAAGCAGTGAACAAGCCATCATTATTGTCAATATCTACTTCTTTAGTAAGATATGCCTTAGAAGATTCGGCGATAATGATGCGTTTCAACTTGACTGCATTCAATTTAAACCAAGCTTCATCTTCTTTAACATCCTCGGTTAAGATCGTCACCGCTCTTATCATTTGTTCGATGTTTGAGCTTATATTGGCGGTTCTAAAATCAATCAAATATTCTATCGATTGCCAATATTTGTTGGTCAAATAGAGTAATAACTTGTGCTTACTTTCAAAATAACGATACATGGAACCTTCTGTTGAACCTAAGTTATTTGCCAACTTGGCAAACGTGAACGTTTCAAAACCAATTTCGGACACCATATTCACAGCTTCTTGTAAAAGCCTTTGCCCAAGTTTACTTGACTCAGGATCCTTAAGATAAAGGTGCTCATTCACACTCAAGTTGAGCATCACATTAATATTCTGCATATCAGACGACTTAATAAAAAGAAGTATTACTATTAATTTAAAAAGTAACACTATGCATTGCCAATTGTTTGGCTTTTTTACAGTTCCTAAGAAAATAACCCAAACCTCACCTTCAATCGTCCTAGGAAACAACTTGGGGAGGCACTCAACGCACCCGTTAATGGCGGGTTTTAACTATTTTTGAAATTCAACATTGAATTATGGCACAGGTATCTAATAAGCAGAAGAATAGGATTGTTAAGAAATTCTATAAACTCGAACTGAAAGGTCTTAAATCCTACAAAAAGTATCTAGATAAGGAGTTAGATTCGACCTGTAAAAAAGACAATAAAAAAAGCTACCGCAAATACCTTCAAAAAGAAGTAACTCGGGCAAAAAAGCGCATTGCTAAGTTGGAAGATAAGATTGGATAGGGCTTTATATTGGCGTTTACAAAGTAGAAACCGGTGAGGTTTCTTTTTTCGAAGAATAGCAAATGAATTGACGGTCAACTGCTTAGTATCGGATTAATAATTGGCAGTTTTGAATCTTTGTCGTGCTTTTCGAGGGATTTGCTTTTTTTTGTCGTCCAACTAGCTTAACGAATCTAATTTATGCATAGCTCTATGAATATTTTCTTAATCAAACCAACATTAACTTTAGCCTTATGCGTTGTGGCTTTTGGCTTTCTTGGATGTAGTGATGAACCCACTACCACAAGTCCAACGGATAACAATACAACAGATGAGCTCGCCATTTACAAGCGCATCTATGGAGCTTCGAGCGTAACCAGCGATGGCAGCTTTGTCACCATCCAAACCAATGGAATGCCGGATCATAAAAGCGTTTATTACGCAGCCTCCGACCCCTTATTTGAAGATTTTTCGGGAACCACTTTTGGCGGCGTAACCTTTCGTAAAAACCCAAACAGCATTGTAAGTCAAACACTTACCTTCCGTATACCGCTAAATCCAGCGGAGGCAACCAATCACAGTGCTACCTCTTTAGGCCCAATTGGTGTTGCCATGAACGGAGTGGCTTTGTACAATCAATACGCCGGACCCAACGAGCAAGAATTAACCAATGAAATTACCAGTTTCGACAAATATTACGGCCACCCTCAAGGGCAAGGTCAATACCATTACCACGTTGAGCCCATCTACCTTACTGAAGTAAGGTTTTCTCGTTCTAGTTTAATGGGTTTTTTGTTGGATGGATTTCCGGTATACGGCCCAGAAGAAGAAAACGGATCATTGGTAACCAGCAGCCAATTGGATGATTATCACGGCCATTCTCATGCCACCTTAGATTACCCCAACGGCATCTACCATTATCATTTTACTGCAGATGCGCCGTATATGAATGGAAACGGATATTACGGCACTGCCGGCACAGTAACTCAATAATGAAACTGGTCGTATGTAATCTTCTTTTAGTCTTTGCATCATGCAATCAACATAACGAGGAAGCTGCTCAACACATAAAATCTGCGAAACCAACCTCCATCAAAGTAAATTCCAACAACCCACAGCTGCACAGGGTTGCAGACACGTTAAAGTATGGATTAAAAAATTTTTCGGGCGCTGTATTCGAGTTGAATTTAAACCGCGATACCATTCAATCATCCAGTTATCAAAATGGCTTGCTGCATAGAACCTCGTACAAGTGGTATTCGGATGGAACCATTCAAGAAAAAAGAATGTATGGAGCAGGCAAAAAAAATGGTGAACAGATCACGTATTGGCCCAATGGACATGTGCGTTTTGAATTTACTGCTGTTGCTGATGCCTATGAAGGTGCGTTAAAAGAATGGGATGTTAACAAAAACCTGATTCATTTGGCTCACTTTAAAAATGGACAAGAGGAAGGCATTCAAAAAATGTGGTATGGCAACGGCAAAATAAGAGCCAACTACGTGGTAAAAAATGGCAAACGATATGGCCTTTTGGGAACTAAAAATTGTATAAATGTTGCGGACAGCCTTTCTTTTTTGGATTAGCATTGTGGCACTTGGGTGTTCCACTCAAGATCCAGAAGCAAGTGGACTTCCGTATTACAACACGCCAGATTTTACGCCCATTTTCATAGCTGAGAAGATAGATCCCACAACACTTATTTCGCATACCATTGCCGATTTTAGCTTTATTGACCAAGACAGTCAAGCCTTTAACCAAACCAACATTGAAGGCAAAATTCACGTAGCCAACTTCATTTTTACAACCTGCGGAAGTATTTGCCCCAGCATGATTCGAAACATGAGCATTCTCAGCGATTCACTTCAAAATGATCCGAGCATGGCGCTCGTCTCATATTCCGTTACCCCTTGGATAGACCAGCCTGCAATTCTCAAAAAATACAAGTCAGAGCGAGGAATTCAGAACAAAAACTGGCACTTCATAACCGGCAATAAATCAGACATTTACAGCTTGGCTCGTACTTCATACTTCGCCGAAGAAGACCTCGGCTTTACCAAAGACAGTACTGAATTTCTTCACACCGAGCACTTCATCTTAGTAGATAAAAAGAAGCGTATTCGAGGCATATACAATGGAACCTTGAAGTTGGAAATGCACAGTATTTTGGAAGACATTCGAACTTTACAACGAGAAGATAACTAACTACCAGGTTTTTTCGAAGTAGCTTTTGTTAATTTCAGTCTCGTTTTTCAACCACATCGTTTCCGCATTGTTTTTCAAATGCATCGAGTCTTTGTTACTAAAGAGTCGAATAAAAATTGCAACTGGAGTTACAACCAATAAATAGATTACAGAAAGCAAGATGTTGGGCACGATGTAGCTCAAAACCTTGGCCAGCGCAAACCAAAGCTTTTCGATAAGGACGGCAGCCGGTTTAAAGCTAAATCCAATGGCGCCCAAACCTATGGCAGCTAAAAACAAGGGTTGTGAATGAATGCCCCATGCCCAAAGGCAAAAACCTCCTATTATGATGGCCAACGTTTTTTGCGGTTGCGATTTTGGTTGTTTCACTAAAATATGGTGTAAATAAAAGGCGCCAGTGCAGATCCTCCTCCAAAAACAATGAGGGCTCCCAAAACCAATAATATGATTATAATGGGTGCTAACCACAACTTTTTTCGCTCCTTCATAAAGAGCCATAAGTCTTTAATAAAATCCATATCTTCAAATCAAGGTAATTTTATTCACTTCCAAATCAACCAAACTCAAAAGGTTAATCGGCTTTAAACTTTTGTTGCCACTTCTTCTTATTCTCCCATTCGGGTTGATCTTGTTTTAACAACACGTAGTTACCCAAAACCAGCACGTCCATGTTGGTTGCCATAAAACAGAGATATGCATCGGTGGGTGAACAAACAATGGGTTCTCCGCGTACATTAAAGCTTGTATTCACCAACATTCAAACACCCGTTTCTTGTTTAAACCTAGTTATCAAAGCATGAAACGATGCGTTGGTGTTTCGATCCACCGTTTGCACCCGAGCGGAATAATCCATGTGGGTTACGGCTTGTATGTTGGATCGTGGCGTTTCTAATTGTTCTTCAAACGATGCTTCGAAATAGTTATCGGGCTGGCCTTTGCGATGTTTTTCCAAAACGCTGGCTACCAATAGCATATAAGGCGAATCTACTTTGAGATTAAAGAATTTGGAGGCATCTTCTTTTAAGACTGCCGGTGCAAAGGGACGGAACCCTTCCCGCCTTTTGATCTTGAGGTTGATGGTATGCTGCATGCTGGCATCCATCGGGTTCGCTATGATGCTTCGATTGCCTAAGGCGCGTGGACCAAATTCCATTCTTCCTTGAAACCATCCAACCACTTCAGATGCCGTAAGGTGTTGCACAACTTGTTCTGTTAATGCATCCAAATTATCCACTTCTTGGTAACTGGCGTTAAGCCTCTCGAAGTCTTCAATAATCTGATTATCACTAAACTCTGGGCCTAGGTAACTGCCCTTCATGGCATCCATTGGGTGCTGTGCGTTCAACCTTGCTCCATCAAAATAGAGGTGCTCAGCGGCCAAAGCAGCTCCCAAGGCACCACCTGCATCACCGGCAGCCGGTTGAATAAAGATCTCTTCCAACCACGACTCTCGTACCAAAGAGCCATTGGCCACACAATTCAAGGCAACTCCGCCCGCCAAACACAAGTTTCGTTTCCCCGTTTTCTGAATGGCAGATTTAGCCATCTTAAGAACCACATCCTCCGTTATCATTTGAAACGCCAAGGCCAAATCGCTGTGTTTGCGTTCAAGCTTTTGATCTTCCTTTCTACGAGAAAATCCAAACAACACTTCCCACTTCTTATCTGGAACCATACGCAAAGCGGTTGCATATGAAAAATACGCTTGATTTAACCAGATTGATCCATCCGACTTTACATCCACGAGCTTATCTTCAATAATTGCCTTAAAGTTTAATACGTTGGCAGAAGTTCGGCTCGAGTACGGTGCCAAGCCCATGAGCTTATACTCGCCCGAGTTTACCGTAAACCCAAGAAAATATGTGGCTGCACTGTACAGCAAACCCACCGAATGTGGGAAGTGCATTTCTTCTAAAATTTCAATTCGATTTCCTTTTCCCACACCGATAGAAGCCGTACTCCACTCTCCCACCCCATCGATCGTTAAAATGGCAGCTTCTTCAAAACCTGATGGATAAAAGGCGGAGGCAGCGTGCGAAAGATGGTGCTCCGGAAACAAGAGCTTGAGTGTTTTTTTATCGTACTTCTCCACGTGTTTTAAACCGGAGCGAAGCCGATTTTTTAAAAACATCTTTTCATCCAACCAAACGGTAAGAGCTTGAGCGGAACTTTATTCGACCACAAGAAACTTCGCATTCATTTGATGATTACCATTTTGCATGATAATTACATACATACCTGGCGTTAAATTTTGAACATCCAAAACAAACAAGCTTTGATTCAGCACAAGCTCAGCACGTAAAACTTCTTCTCCTAAAACATTGAATATGTGCGCTTTACCTGAAAAACTTTGGCCCAGATCTATAACAAGTCTTTCGCTGCATGGATTTGGATACACTTGAATCTTGACTTTCAACGGTTCAAGACCAACATTGCCAAAGGTGTCGGTTTCTAAGGCTCCCATGTCGGGGGTTTTGAGATCTCGAAGCTTTCCTCGTATATCTGTTTTAATCGTTGAAACAGGTCGTGCTCGATTTACAATATACTCTTCCGTTGGGCGGTAATCTCCTTTTTCTAAATCTTTAAAACTTGGTGGAATATTGATGTCGTTGCCTTTACTTACATTTTGATAGAAATCGCTAAATGTTACAAATCCAACCACTTTAACGAAGCCCGTTCTACCGGATTGGTTCTTAATATATATGCTGTTGTAATTGCAGTAAAAATTTTGGATGGTTCCCAAATGAAACACATTTATTTCTATGGCATCCGCATCCGAAAACACAACATTGTTTTCAAATTGAACCTCTGGTAATAAGAGCCTACACAAGAGAATATCTTGCGATTTTATGTTGGGATTGGTTAAATTTTGTGAAACGATTGTGTTGAAAATCACTTGCACTGGAAACTGAAACTTCGTTGAACAAAAGAAATCCAGCACCGTAACGTATCCGTTGCCAATGGCACTAACAATGTTGTTAATGATCTTTAATGTATCCGGAAGATGTACCTCATGGCCATAGCAGTAAATTCCAGTTGCGTGGCCCGATCCGATGAGATTTATCTCGTTTCCTTCAAGTACTATTTCACCTTTTTTTCGCATCCCTTCCAAGTAAAAATAAATGCCTTGAACGTTTGAATTCGATTCCCGGGTAGTGAGTTTAAACCGGTTACCACTGCATACGAAATTTGATTCGAATGTTGACTTGTCTAAATAAAACTCGATTCCTTTCAACACTCCAAATACATTTTGAACATCCAACACATTGTTTTGTACCACAATGCCCGAACCGCTCTCTGTTACTTCGTTCATCCGAATTGAAATGAGTTTTACACTAGTGGCAATGGTGGTAACAATAGAATGAATGGAGTTTCCTTCAACATGTATGGATGGTAGGTGCCATTCATTGTTGATGGCTATTACCTCAACAACATTTGAACCTGCGATGTTGTCAAAAAATTCGTTGGATGCGATCACTTGCTTCGAAGCAGCTTGCATGCGAATTCCAAATTGATAAAAATTTGATATCGTATTACCAACAATGGTATTGGGATGATCCTGTAAATGCTTCGGATAACCGATGTAGATACCTGCCAGTACTCCATGTCCGAATCGACTGTGCATGGTATTGTTTAAAATGGCGATGTTTTGCGCGGCCACTCCAAGGATGTTATCCACCTTAGACGTCGAATTTGTGATGGCAATGTACGAGCCAAAGTCTTCGTATTCAACGGTATTGGGTTGATAAAGCTCGCATTCGGAAATGGTAATGTATTCAGCCTCATTCGAGAACTGCACATTGCGGCCCGAGGTATAACTTAGGTTTACAATGCGCAGATTGCTAAGCGACATGTTCTTGGCTCCATGAAAACGTATGGCGTAATATTCGCTTTCCGTTTGGATGGTTTCTCCGTTGCCATTAATCGTTATTGTGTTTTGATCAGAACTTCCCGAAATGAATGAAAAACTGAGTTGTTCATTGTAAGGACCAGAGCCTTTAACAACGTCAATCACTATGCTTCCGCTCAATCCTTTGCCGTTTGGAATTCCGCCATCTTCTCGTTCACCCTTGTTCAAATCCAAAATCAATGAAGCAAAGTTTTGGTAGTTCGTGGCAGTAGCTGCATCGTGCGCGTTGATGCTATACGAGCCACTAAATGAGGCCATTACCTGCCCCATCGACAACAATGTTGCAATAACTGTTACACCAAATCGACAAATGTTATTCATGCCATGCTCTTTTTGATTATGGTTTCAAGGTACGGTTAAAAGCAATGATTTCAAATTTGGATAATGAATATGGCAGGAATTTGAAGGATTGGCTTTGAAATACTACCAACCTGATTTCGATTCATATTTTGAATTCAGAACGCTTGTGAACAGTGAGTTTCGAGTAAAAATTGCGAAGACAGGGCGGGCCCTTTCGAGTAATTTTTACGATGAAAATCGCTTTTCACAAGTGTAAAGCGGACTTTTGTATATAAAACCCTATTAGCTTCGTTGAAATCAGTCGGTTTATAAACATGAACCTTCCTGTTTTCGCCTTACTACTTGGGTTCTATACAAATCTGAATTTGAAAAGATTAATCGAACTCAGGTTAATATGAACTGCTGGGCAGCTGTCTAGATCCGGACCAAAGCATCTGAACTGGCATGCCCTATGCGACAATAAAAAATGGCCAGGAGGCCATAAACATACTCCTCACTCAGCTGGAGCTGAGCGAGTGTAAGGGGACATCGTGATAATCCCCAATCCAGATCGAGCCCGATTTTTCATGCCATGCTTTTATTTTGATTCCGGTTTCACGGTATGGTTAATTCGTAGCATTTCAAATTTGGAAAAAGAATATGGCGGGAATTTGATTTGTATATCTTAACGATAGAGGTACTTTTTATTTTGTGTAGGTGCAAGTCCCTCACTTGGCTGGAGCAGAGCGAGTGCTTGCACGCTCCGCTAAAAATCCTGATTAATATCATCTCCACCAAACAATATGATGGACTTATGCATTGAGTAGACTTGATTAAAACAGTACTTTTGCAGCAAAATTTAGGAAATGATTGAAACCGACATCATAATAATTGGAGCAGGCCCCTGCGGACTGTTTACGGTATTTGAGGCCGGCTTAATAAAACTGCACTGCCATTTAATCGACGCTCTGCCACAACCTGGTGGACAGTTAACCGAAATATATCCTAAAAAACCCATTTACGACATTCCTGGATTTCCGTCCATTTTGGCCGGCGATTTGGTTAAAAACTTGGTGGAACAGGCCGCGCCTTTTAATCCAGGATATACCTTGGGTGAACGCGCAGAGCAAATTGAGAAAACAGACGACGATCAGTTCATCGTCACAACCAATCGGGGAACGGTACACAAGGCCCCAATTATAGCAATTGCGGGTGGTTTGGGCTGTTTTGAACCTAGAAAGCCCGAATTGGCAAACCTCATCGACTTTGAAGACAAGGGAGTTGATTACATCATAAAAGATCCCGAGAAATATCGCAATAAAAAAATAATACTTGCCGGTGGTGGAGATTCTGCCCTCGATTGGGCAATTTTTTTAGCAGATGTGGCCGAAGAAGTGACCTTAGTTCATCGAAGAGCTAAATTTAGAGGAGCACTCGACAGCGTTGAAAAGGTTGAAAACTTGGCTAAGTCGAATCGGATAAACCTGATGATCAATTCCGAAATCACCCAGCTGCACGGCAACGGTGCGCTCGATGGAGTTACCATTACGGATCATCTCAGTAAAAACGAAGTGGTGAAACAAGTCGAAAACTTCGTTCCGCTCTTTGGTCTTTCGCCGAAGTTGGGACCCATGAAAGAATGGGGTTTGAACTTAAGCAAAGAATCTATTTCGGTGAATACAATGGATTACAGTACAAACGTTCCCGGCATTTACGCCATTGGCGATATCAACGACTACGAAGGAAAGCTTCGCTTAATACTTTGTGGCTTCCACGAGGCTACCATGATGGTACAATCTGCCTATAAACGCATTAATCCCGACAAAAACCTCGTACTCAAATACACCACCGTAAGCGGAGTACATGGCTTCGATTAAGCTCAATCTTCATGGATAAAATTATTCAACTCATAGTTACCGATCTGGAAGGAAAGGTGCACACCATAGAAGCACCTACAGACATGGGCTTAAATGTTATGGAAGCCATTAAGGCCAATGAGTTGCCAATTAAAGCAACCTGCGGAGGAATGGCCATGTGTGCTACTTGTAACGTTGTTGTAACCAGTAACCACGAGTTAGCGCCAATGACGGAAGATGAAGAAGATATGTTGGATCAGGCCTTTGTGTTGGATGTAAAAGGAAGTAGGTTGAGTTGCCAGTTGCCTTGTTCAGAAAAGATCGATGGATTGGAGCTTACCTTGGGGAAACTAACCGACCCGTTCGAATAGGTTTTATCAAAAACTTAAAAAGCCGTACCTAAGTTCTAAACGAAGGTAATTGTTGTCTTGTTCTTCTTCAGTAGGAGGCCATCCTCCCCACCAGGAATGCGTAATCTTAGTAGTAATGAAACCAAGGCTGCAAGTAAAGGTACCTGCGGAATGATCTTTAACGCGAAGGATTTTTTCGAAACCAAATTTTACAAAGGGCCCGCCCTTTGTTACATCTGAATAGGCTCCATCAAAGGCGTGCCCATACCCCATTTGCCAGAGGTAGTTCCACGGTAGTGGTTTAATGGAATTGGTTCCGGCAAATTCTACGCCCATATTGATGATGTTTCCAGCCGGCCAATTCAACCGCTCATAGCCTGTTGTAAAACCAATGCGCGACCGCTTCAATATTTTAGTGCCCATAGACAGGTTGGAAGCAAAGCCCGCCATTATGTATGGGGCATAATCATTTACTTCGAATGCCAATCCTACGTTAAATGAGGCATAGTTTTTCGGAATTTCAAAGGGTTTTAATCTTGCCAACGAACGCTGAGATTTAAAAAAAACACGTGCATCGCTCGTGGTGTAGATGTTGTGTATTTCATCCCATTTATATTCCACAAAGTTGCCTTCACTGAGCCGCAAAACTACCCTCATTCCTTCCAACAATTGAATGAGTTCTCCATTTATGGTGTCGCCATTTGTGGTAACAATTTGAGCTTGAACGGCTTGATGATCCGTAACTTGTCCATATCCCACATTACAATGAAGAATGAGGATCAGAAAGAAGAATGTTTTTTGAAATACTTTAAACATGAATTTCAGGAAAAATGCCATTCAAAAATACAGAATTTTGATTGAAGATCAGTCGTTCAATGTCTTCCACATCAAGTCCTTCAACTCCACTAAATTGGTGTTGGTTATGGATGAAATAAAGATGTGTGGAACGTCTTTTGGCAGTGATTCCTCTATTTCATCTTTTAATTCTTGATCGAGCATATCGGATTTGCTGATGGCTAAAATCCGATCTTTAAATACCATTTCTTCGTTGTATTGATCCAGCTCGTTCAATAAGATATTATATTCTTTTATAATGTCATCGCTGTCGGCCGGAACCAAAAACAATAAAATTGAATTCCGCTCTATGTGGCGTAAGAATCGATAACCCAATCCCTTGCCTTCGCTGGCTCCTTCAATAATTCCGGGAATGTCTGCAATTACAAAAGATTGATAGTCTCGATAATCAACGATGCCCAGATTAGGAACAAGGGTGGTAAAAGGATAATCAGCTATTTCGGGTTTAGCTGCGGTTAGAACGGATAAAAGCGTCGATTTTCCGGCATTGGGAAAGCCTACAAGTCCAACATCTGCCAATACCTTAAGCTCTAAAATCTTCCATTCATCTCTGCCCTCTTCACCGGGCTGTGCATATCTTGGCGTTTGATTGGTGGATGACTTAAAATGCCAGTTGCCTTGACCACCTCTTCCACCTGCCAACAAAACCTCGGTTTGACCTTCTTCTGTTATTTCGAACAAGACTTCTCCTGTTTCGGCATCTTTGGCAACGGTGCCCAACGGAACTTCTAAAATTTGATCTGCCCCGCGTTTACCGGTCTTTCTGCCCCCCAAACCGTTAACACCGCCTTCGCAAATAATGTGCTTTCGGTATTTTAGATGGAGTAGGGTCCATAATTGTGTGTTGCCGCGTAAAACAACAGATCCACCCATGCCGCCATCGCCGCCATCCGGGCCTCCCTTGCTGTTTAATTTATCGCGAAATAGCGACCAGCTTCCGGCACCACCTTTTCCAGACCGACAATTAATCTTAACGTAATCTATGAAATTGGGATTTGACACTATTTTGTGTTTTTTAAGTTTCGTGTGTGGCCAATTGGCCTGCTGTGCGCAAGAGCTACGAGCTACTTTGCCATCTTGATGGCATTGATAGAGCTGCAGATTGAATCAAAGATTTCATCCACCGTTCCCATGCCTTTAACGCGTGCTAATTTTCCTTGCGCCTCGTAATAATTAAGCAAGGGTTCTGTTTTGTTGTGGTATTCCGTAAATCTTTTACGAATGGTTGCTTCATTTTGATCATCTACTCTACCGGATTCCTGTCCGCGAAGTAGCAATCGGTTAACTAGTTCATTCTCATCCACTTCCAAGGCAATCACCATTTCAATAGGGTCCAGCTTGTTTTCGAGTAAATGATCCAAAGCTTCTCCTTGTTTTAAGGTACGTGGGAAACCATCAAAGATGAAACCCGAAGTCTCGGTAGGTTGAGTTAAAAAATCTTCAACCATACCAATCGTAACTTCATCCGGAACCAGCTCGCCATTGTCGATAAACGATTTAGCAAGCACGCCCAATTCGGTTTCGCCCTTTATGTTTGCTCGAAAGACATCGCCTGTAGATAAATGCTTGAGGTTGTATTTTTCTAACAATCTGGAACTTTGCGTTCCTTTTCCGGCACC
>JBLHHI010000029.1:0-30242 GCA_047614125.1 Bacteroidia bacterium
AGAACTTCCAGACAAGGAACATTTGGTGGATTTTTGGCAAAACCTAAAGACGTGTTACACGTGGTTTGAAGAACATGGTAGCCTGCCTTACATCGGGGTTGGCAATGAAGGTGAATATCTGTATTACCACCCAAATTAGGGAGGTCATCAATTATGACTAAAATTACATAGTTAGGTTGGCACAAAATCAATGACATTTGATACTTTCGCACCTTGTTGATTTGGAATGAAATGGGTAAATTGATCCACTTCATAGCAAATGACCAAGTGGGCAATGAAGGCCAAAAGTTCAAATATGTACCTGGAATAAGGTTTAATAATGCCTTAATCACCATCAAAGTTGAGTTATATGAATTTTGAAGAAACAGAAAATCAAAAAATGATTGCGGATATGATTCGAGATTTTGCGGAACGCGACATCCGCCCGCAATTGATGGAATGGGATGAAAGTCAGCACTTTCCAGTTGAGCTTTTTCGCAAAATGGGCGAACTTGGTTTAATGGGTGTTATTGTGCCTCAAGAATACGGCGGATCTGGTTTTGGATATTTCGAATACGTTACGGCAATTTCTGAATTGTCAAGAGTATGTGGCAGCATTGGCTTATCAATGGCCGCCCACAATTCTTTGTGTACGGGACATATTTTAACCTTTGGAAATGAAGAACAAAAGAAAAAGTATTTGCCAAAACTTGCTTCTGGTCAATGGATTGGCGCTTGGGGATTAACAGAAACAGGCACTGGATCGGATGCCGGCGGTATGAACACAACGGCTGTTAAAGATGGAGACGAATGGGTACTCAACGGATCCAAAAACTTTATAACACACGCCATTTCGGGCGATGTAGCTGTAGTGATTGTTCGAACCGGAAATAAGGGAGATTCGCACGGCATGACCACCTTTGTAGTTGAAAAGAATACACCCGGCTTTTCGGGTGGAAAGAAGGAAAACAAACTTGGGATGCGTGCCTCCGAAACGGCATGTTTGTTTTTTGATGATTGCAGAATTCCCGACTCCAACCGATTGGGAGAAGTTGGCGATGGCTTTATTCAGGCCATGAAGGTGTTGGACGGTGGCCGAATTAGCATTGCATCTTTGGCCTTAGGAATTGCCAAAGGAGCCTACGATGCGGCATTGAAATATTCGAAGGAGCGTGAACAATTTGGAAAGCCAATATCTGAATTTCAGGCCATTGGCTTTAAGCTGGCCGATATGGCAACCAAGATTGAAGCTGCAGAACTGCTCACCTTTCAAGCGGCATGGTTAAAAAACAACGGCAAACCCGTAACTAAAGAATCGGCCATGGCCAAGTTATATGCCTCCGAAATATCGGTTCAAGTTGCCAATGAGGCTGTACAAATTTTTGGTGGATATGGGTATACCAAAGATTACCCGGTAGAGAAGTTTTATCGCGATGCGAAGCTTTGTACCATTGGTGAGGGCACGTCCGAAATACAAAAACTGGTAATAAGCCGACAAGTACTTAAATAAATTTGTTGTGTTCTTAAAAAAATACGACATTTGCAGCCCTTGTAAAAAACAAGATTTTTAAAATAAAAGAGGTAATCAGCATGTTAATTGTAAACGTTAAAGAAAACGAGTCTGTAGAGAAAGCTTTGAAGAAGTTCAAAAAGAAATTTGAACGTACTGGTGTTGTGCGCGAATTGCGTGATCGTCAGCAATTTACAAAGCCGTCTGTAAAGCGTCGCATGCAAATGATTAAAGCGCGCTACAAGCAAAAGATGCAGAGCGCCGAGAATTAGGATTTAACTTCCATTTCTCGTAACTTGCGGTTGCAAAATGGCCTTGGGTTACATCCACAACTTCATCCTATATCTTCGGAACCAAAAGTCCTGTTCGCCGAATACTTTTTTGGCGTACAACACAGATTTAATTCAATTTCAAAATTTCATTGAACATCTTGAGCCGGGTATTTCGCTTACTCAAGTTAAAACAGGCCACATTCGACTTTGGTTAGTAGAATTAGCCGAAAAAGGAGACCAGGCCACAAGCATCAATCGCAAACTCAGTTCGGTTAAGTCATTTTTTAAGTATCTCATCTTAACGGAAGAGACGAATGAAAATCCGGCAAGAGCCTTAAAAAAGTTAAAAACACCTTCACGCATTCCAACGTTCGCTCGAAAACTCGAGATGGAGGTTATGTTTGATCAATTGGGTTGTGCTGAGATCTATGTTGATAAACTTTCCGAATGCATCATTGGCATGTTCTATCACTGTGGTATTCGACTGTCTGAGTTGGTCGCTTTGTCGGTGTCGAATGTTTCTCTGTCGAGTAATCAAATTAAAGTGCTGGGTAAGGGGAACAAAGAACGCATTATCCCGTTTAGTAAGGAGATGAGTGGATTAATAGAAACCTATTCAAAAGAAAGGCGAAATGTTGTTAGCGATACGCCAAACTTTTTTATTTTTGAGGATGGGAAGCCCCTTTACAATAAATGGGTTTACCGTTTGGTACAAGCTTGGCTTACTAAATATTCAACAGTAAGCAAGAAAAGTCCACATGTTTTACGACACACCTATGCTACCCATTTGTTGCAAAATGGGGCGGAGATAAACGCTATTAAAGAACTACTGGGTCATGCGGGATTGGCGGCAACGCAAATTTACGCCCACACCGACATTGCCCATTTGAAGAAAATACATAAGTTACACCCTAAATCGTAAAGAAATGAAAGTACAAATCCAATCCATTCACTTTAAAGCAGATCAAAAGTTAAAAGACTATATTGAGAAGAAACTTTCGAAGCTCGAAATGATCTATGATTCAATCGTTGATTCTCAAGTTTTTTTAAAGGTTGAAAACAACCGAAATAAAGAGAATAAAACCATTGAAGTAAAGCTCAATGTTCAGAATCAGAGCATCTTTAAAACCCAAACCAGCCAATCATTTGAGGCGGCCACAGACCTTGCGGTTGAGGCCTTAAAAATCCAGATAAAAAAGTATAAAGAGAGGGCTCAGATTACGGCCTAAAATATTTTTTATATTTTTTTGATTGAAAACTAAAAAAAGTTTACTTTTGCCAACCCTAAAAATCAAGGCGATTTAAGGGGGTTTTAGGAGCAGAGATGCTTTTATATGCTTAAAATTAGTGCCACCTTAGCTCAGTTGGTAGAGCAGCTGATTTGTAATCAGCCGGTCATTGGTTCGAGTCCGATAGGTGGCTCATTGCTGGGGAGATACCAGAGCGGTCAAATGGGACGGACTGTAAATCCGTTGCTTCGGCTACGTAGGTTCGAATCCTACTCTCCCCACCGCTACGTTTTTTGAAATGCTGAAAGAGTTTAATGAGGAAGGCTTTTTCGGCAACGATAATTTTTGGCGATGCACATCATGCGGGAGTAGCTCAGTTGGTAGAGCGACAGCCTTCCAAGCTGTAGGTCGCGGGTTCGAGCCTCGTCTCCCGCTCTAAACGCCAAAGTTGTCAGATCTTGATCTGGCAATCTTGGTGCATGCAAAAGCCGATGTAGCACTTTATCTGGCGAAATCGGTAGTATTTTGCCGACGTAGCTCAGGGGTAGAGCGTTTCCTTGGTAAGGAAGAGGTCGTGGGTTCAATTCCCATCGTTGGCTCTAATTTAACAAGGTGATGCTGCTGAGAAGGCAGATGCTAAAACGTATTTATTATAACAAGTAAAATTTTACTTCCTCTTAAAAAACATTTATTTATAAACAGTAATTTAATTAAGTCATGGCTAAAGAAACATTTGACCGTTCCAAACCACACGTTAACATTGGAACAATTGGTCACGTTGACCACGGTAAGACAACTTTGACAGCCGCCATTACATCCGTTTTGTCGACTCAAGGTTTATCAGAGAAAAAAGATTTTGCTTCGATCGATTCTGCGCCGGAGGAAAAGGAACGTGGTATCACGATTAACACAGCGCACGTTGAGTATCAAACGGAAGCTAGACACTACGCACACGTAGATTGTCCTGGTCACGCGGATTATGTGAAAAACATGGTTACGGGTGCCGCTCAAATGGACGGTGCAATTCTTGTTGTAGCTTCTACTGACGGTCCGATGCCGCAAACAAAAGAGCACATCCTACTTGCACGTCAGGTTGGTGTACCTCGTTTGGTTGTTTTCATGAATAAAGTTGACATGGTTGATGACGATGAGTTATTAGAACTTGTTGAGATGGAAATTCGTGAATTACTTGATTTCTACGGATTTGATTCAGAAAATACTCCAGTTATTCAAGGTTCTGCCTTAGGTGGTTTGAACGGAGAAGAAAAATGGGTAGAAACCATTAATGAATTAATGAAAGCCGTTGACGAATGGATTCCAGTTCCACCGCGTTTGGTTGATCTTCCTTTCTTGATGCCAGTTGAAGATGTTTTCTCTATCACAGGTAGAGGAACGGTTGCAACCGGTAGAATTGAAAGAGGAATCATCAAAGTGGGTGAGGCTGTTGAAATCGTTGGTATGGGTGCGGGTAAATTGAACTCAGTTTGTACTGGGGTTGAAATGTTCCGTAAATTGTTAGATCGTGGTGAAGCAGGTGATAACGCAGGTATCCTTTTACGTGGTATTGAAAAAGACCAAATCAAACGTGGAATGGTAATCGTTAAACCAGGTTCTGTAACACCTCACGCTAAATTTAAAGCTGAAGTATACGTGCTTTCTAAAGAAGAAGGTGGACGTCATACTCCTTTCTTTAATAAATACCGTCCACAGTTCTACTTAAGAACTACAGACGTAACAGGAGAAATCATGCTTCCAGAAGGAACAGAAATGGTAATGCCGGGCGATAACGTAACCATTACGGTTGAATTGCTTAGCACTGTTGCTATGGAGAAAGGATTGAAATTTGCGATCAGAGAAGGCGGTAGAACCGTTGGTGCTGGTCAAGTAACTGAGATCTTAGATTAATAAAGTTAGTAAGAAAGCCAATGAACGTTTGCGTTCATTGGCAATCTTATTTATTTAGGAGAGTAGTTCAACTGGTAGAGCAGCGGTCTCCAAAACCGCAAGTTGCAGGTTCGATCCCTGTCTCTCCTGCAACTATGGTTTAACGAACATCGCAATAGAGTAACATGGATAAAATTAAAAATATTTGGAAAAACACAGCCGATGAGCTGTTGAACAAGGTTACTTGGCCTACTTGGGACGAATTGGTTCAGAGCACCATCATTGTGTTGGTTGCTTCGCTCATTTTTGCCTTAGCCATTTACATCCTTGATAAGACTTCCAATATGCTTACTGGGTTTCTCTATCAGCTTTTCCATTAACCCACTTTAAGTAAAGGGTTATGAACGAAATTGAAGTAAATAAAGTGGAACAAGCAGGCGTAGATTATAAGTGGTATGTAGTCAGAGCAATCACCGGACAGGAAAAAAAGGTGAAGGCGATGATGGAATCGGAACTTTCTTTTGAAAAGCTTACCGATCACGTGCCGCAAATACTTATTCCGACGCAGAAAGTCTACGAAATTAAAAATGGGAAAAAAACTTCGAGAGAGAAGAATTACTTCCCAGGTTATATTCTAATCCATGCCAACCTAGTTGGCGAGGTACTTCCAACCATTAAATCAATTAATGGTGTGGTAGGATTTTTAGGAACGGGAGGCACGCCAACACCTATGCGGCAGTCTGAAGTAAACCGTATCCTCGGTCAGGTTGATGAGGCCAACGAGGTAGGAGAAAGCATGATTGAACCGTTTATCATCGGAGAATTTGTTAAGGTAACAGATGGTCCTTTTAGCGGCTTTAATGGTGTAATTGAAGAAGTAAACGAAGAGAAAAAGAAATTGAAAGTTATGGTGAAGATTTTCGGAAGAAAAACTCCACTCGAATTAAACTACGTACAAGTAGAAAAAGAATAAAGCAATGGCAAAGCAGATTACAGGATATGTAAAATTACAGGTTAAAGGTGGTGCAGCTAATCCGGCGCCTCCAATCGGACCTGCGTTGGGTGCAAAAGGTGTTAACATCGTTGATTTTTGTAAGCAATTTAACGCTCGAACTCAAGAAAAAGCAGGGAAGGTACTTCCGGTTGTAATTACCGTATACCAAGATAAGTCGTTCGACTTTATCATCAAAACACCACCGGTTGCTTCGCAATTGTTGGAGGCAACTAAGCTGAAAAGCGGCTCTGCCGAATCAAATAGAATTAAAGTAGCTAAGGTTTCTTGGGATCAAGTTAAAACCATTGCACAAGATAAAATGCCCGATTTGAACGCGTTTACCGTTACATCTGCCATGAGAATGGTTGCTGGAACAGCACGAAGCATGGGCATAACTGTAACCGGACAGTTTCCGGAAGGTAATGACTAATTATCGTAATTAATTAATGGGAAAAATTTCCAAAAAAAGAAAGGAAGCCCTTGCCAAGGTGGATAAAGAAAAACTTTATTCATTAAGTGAGGCATCAACTTTGGTGAAAGAAATATCGTACACCAAATTTGACGCATCTGTTGACTTAGATGTTAAATTAGGAGTAGATCCACGTCAAGCCAATCAAATGGTTAGGGGTGTTGCCACGCTTCCTCACGGAACGGGTAAAAATGTTCGAGTTTTAGTGCTTTGTTCTCCGGATAAGGAAGAAGAAGCTAAAGCTGCAGGAGCTGATCATGTTGGACTAGACGAATACATCGAGAAAATCTCGGGTGGATGGGTTGACATCGACGTAATCATTACCATGCCAAGTGTTATGGCCAAAATTGGCCGACTGGGACGAATTCTAGGACCTCGAAACCTAATGCCGAATCCGAAATCTGGAACCGTTACTATGGAAGTAGGCAAAGCCGTTGAAGAAGTTAAGGCGGGTAAAATTGATTTTAAAGTTGATAAATCAGGAATCATTCACAGCTCCATCGGAAAGTCGTCGTTTACACACGATAAACTTGAAGAGAACGCTAAAGAATTTATTCAAACCTTGTACAGATTAAAGCCTTCTGCTTCAAAAGGCACTTATTTTCAATCCATTACCCTCTCAAGTACCATGAGCCCGGGCATTAAGATTGATGCTAAAACAATTCCAGGTATCTAAAGAGATTTAAGATGACAAGAGAAGAAAAAAATCAAGTAATTGATCAACTCGTTGAAAGTTTCAACAAGTACGAATTTATATATGTTACAGATAGTTCCGAATTAACGGCAAATGTAAACAACACCTTGCGACGTACTCTTCATAAAAACGGAGTTAAAATGCAAGTTGCTAAAAACACCTTAATCAGACAAGCACTAGTGAGAGCTGAGAAAGATTGGGGTGATCTTACAGATACCTTAAAAGGAACTACGGCACTCTTATTCGCTTCCAATCCAAAAGCACCGGCAATCGCAATTAAAGACTTTCGCAAGAAAGGCGACCGGCCTGTGTTGAAGGGTGCTTTTTTAGACAACAGTATTTACATTGGTGATGACCAATTAGAGCTTTTGTCGAATTACAAATCAAAAGAAGATTTGATCGGAGATATCATCGGATTGCTCCAATCACCTGCGAAAAATGTTATTTCTGCCCTTAGGTCTGGTGGAAGTACACTCTCAGGTCTTCTTCAAACTTTATCCGAAAAAGAGAATTAATTCATTTATTAAAAATTTCACACAACTATTAATAGTTTAAAAATGGCAGACTTAAAAGAATTTGCAGAACAACTGGTAAACTTAACCGTAAAAGAAGTTAACGAATTAGCCGGTATTATGAAAGACGAATACGGAATCGAACCTGCTGCTGCTGCAGTTGCAGTTGCTGGCCCAGCCGCTGGTGCTAGTGCTGAGGCTGTTGAGGAGCAAACCGAATTCACAGTTATCTTGAAAAGCGCAGGCGCTTCTAAATTAACCGTAGTAAAAGTAGTTAAAGAACTTACTGGACTTGGTTTGAAAGAAGCAAAAGAAATCGTAGACGCAGCCCCTAAAGAGATCAAGGAAAATGTTTCTAAAGATGAAGCAGATGCATTAAAAGCTAAACTTGAAGAAGCTGGAGCTGAAGTTGAAGTTAAGTAATACGAACCCTTATAACGCAATAGACCCCAGAGCAATCTGAGGGTCTATCTGTGTTTATGTAGGTTTTTTTTAAAAGAGTGGTTAATTTTTCTCATATCTTAAATTTATAGCCTTGTCAAAAGTTCAAAATTCCGACGGAAGAATAAATTTTGCTTCCATCCCTGAAATAATTGAATACCCAGATTTTCTGGATGTTCAAGTTAAATCATTTCAGGAATTTTTTCAGCTCGAAACTTCTTCCGAAGATCGCGCCAATGAAGGCCTATACAAGGTTTTTAGTGAGAACTTTCCAATTACAGATACTCGAAATATCTTTGTTTTGGAGTTCTTGGATTACTTCGTTGATCCACCAAGATACACCATGGATGAGTGTATCGATCGAGGTTTAACCTATGCGGTGCCTCTTAAAGCCAAGCTTAAGCTTTCATGTAACGACATTGAACACGAAGATTTTGAAACCATCGTGCAGGATGTATACTTAGGTACCATCCCATATATGACACCCCGAGGTACCTTTATTATTAATGGTGCCGAACGTGTAATCGTTTCGCAACTCCACCGTTCTCCAGGTGTATTCTTTGCTCAGTCGTACCACACCAACGGTACCAAGCTTTATTCAGCAAGGGTTATACCGTTTAAAGGGTCGTGGATCGAGTTTGCAACAGACGTAAACAACGTGATGTATGCCTACATCGATCGTAAAAAGAAATTCCCGGTTACTACCTTGTTGCGTGCCATTGGGTACGAAACCGATAAAGATATTCTCGACATCTTTGGCCTTGCCGAAGAATTGAAAGTATCCAAAGCGGCCTTAAAACGTTGCATTGGTCGTAAACTGGCCGCAAGAGTTCTGAGATCTTGGATCGAGGATTTTGTGGATGAAGATACTGGAGAGGTTGTTTCTATTGAACGAAACGAGGTGATCATTGAACGTGATACCTTCCTTTCGGAAGAACACATTGATGAGATCTTAGACTCAGGTGTTAAAACCGTAATTTTAAGTAATGAGGCCGATAACAAGAATGATTTTGCCATCATTCACAACACGCTTCAAAAAGATACTTCCAACAGTGGTAAAGAAGCGGTAGAACACATCTATCGTCAATTGAGAAATACTGATCCACCAGATGAAGAAACCGCTCGTGGTATCATTGACCGATTGTTTTTCTCTGATAAAAGATACGATCTTGGAGATGTTGGACGATATAGAATTAACAAAAAGTTAAAACTAAATACGTCGGAAGATACTAAGGTATTAACCAACGACGATATCATTTCGATCATCCGTTACCTCATTGAATTGAGTAACTCAAGAACGGACGTTGATGATATTGATCACTTGAGTAACAGACGTGTACGTACAGTTGGAGAACAATTGTATGCTCAGTTTGGAGTTGGATTGGCACGCATGGCCAGAACAATTCGCGAGCGTATGAACATTCGCGACAACGAAGTATTTACACCAACCGACTTGATCAACGCAAGAACACTTTCTTCGGTAATCAACTCGTTCTTTGGAACAAATCAGTTGTCTCAGTTTATGGATCAAACCAATCCACTGGCTGAAATTACACACAAAAGAAGAATGTCGGCCTTAGGGCCCGGTGGTCTTTCAAGAGATCGAGCTGGATTTGAGGTTCGTGACGTGCATTATACCCACTACGGTAGGTTGTGTACTATTGAAACTCCGGAGGGACCAAACATTGGTTTGATATCTTCGCTTTGTGTTCATGCAAAAATTAACAGCATGGGCTTCATCGAAACGCCATATCGTAAGGTTACGGATGGTAAGGTTTCGAATGGAGTTACCTACCTTAGTGCGGAGGAAGAAGATACCAAAATTATTGCTCAGGCAAATGCACCGTTAAACGATAAGGGTGCTTTTTCTGGAACAGATGTAAAAGCAAGAAATGAGGGAGATTTTCCGATTGTAAAACCGGGAGAAGTTGACTTTATGGACGTTGCCCCGAATCAAATTGTTTCGATTGCGGCTTCACTTATTCCTTTCTTAGAGCATGATGATGCCAACCGTGCCTTGATGGGCTCGAATATGCAGCGTCAAGCCGTTCCTTTACTTCGACCAGAAGCTCCAATTGTTGGAACAGGATTGGAAGGCAAAATTGCCAGAGATTCTCGAAACCTTATTAATTCGGAAGGCAATGGTGTTATCGAATACGTTGATTCAAATGAAATTCGCGTTCGGTATGATTTGTCGGAAGAAGAAGCGTTGATTTCGTTTACCGGAGAGGTTAAATCGTATCGTTTGATTAAGTTCCAACGAACGAATCAAAATACGTCCATTAACCTTCGCCCAATTGTTAAAAAAGGCGACCGTGTTAAAAAAGGACAAGTACTTTGCGATGGTTACGCCACCGAACAAGGTGAATTGGCCTTGGGAAGAAACTTGAAAGTTGCGTTTATGCCTTGGCAAGGATACAACTTTGAGGATGCAATTGTAATTTCTGAAAAGGTTGTGAAGGATGATTATTATACATCCATACACATCGTTGAATATGAATTGGAAGTTCGAGACACCAAGCGTGGTGAGGAAGAATTGACGAACGATATTCCAAACGTAAGTGAAGAAGCAACAAAAAACTTAGATGAAAACGGACTAATCCGTGTTGGAGCTCGAGTTAAAGAAGGCGACATCCTGATTGGTAAGATTACACCTAAAGGCGAATCAGAACCTTCTCCTGAAGAAAAGTTACTTCGTGCAATCTTTGGTGATAAAGCGGGTGACGTTAAGGACGCAAGTTTGAAAGCCTCGCCATCTACCGAAGGTATTGTTATTGACAAGAAACTTTTCTCGCGAGTTAAGAAGGATAAAACGGCAAAGGCCGACGATAAAGTGAAGTTGGCCAAATTGGACGGTGAGCATGATAAAAATCTTGCGAAACTTAAAAGTCTTTTGGTTGAAAAACTCTTTAAGGTGGTGAACGGAAGAACTTCGCAAGGAGTTAATAACGTATACTTCGAAGAGATCATTCCAAAAGGAACCAAGTTCACACAAAAGAACATTTCTGAAGTTGATTTTAGCTCTGTTTCATACAATGGTTGGACAGCAGATGATGGCAAGAACAAATTGATAGCCGACATCTTGAACAACTACAAGTTCCGTTTAAATGAGGTTACCACCGAATACAAACGCGAGCATTTTGCGATTAGCGTTGGAGATGAATTGCCAACCGGCATTTTGCAACTCGCTAAGGTTTATCTCGCTAAAAAACGTAAGCTAAAAGTGGGTGATAAGATGGCTGGACGCCACGGAAACAAGGGTATTGTTGCCAAGATTGTTCCAGAAGCGGATATGCCTTTCTTGGAGGATGGAACTCCAGTAGATATTGTATTGAATCCTTTGGGCGTACCATCGCGTATGAACCTTGGCCAGATTTACGAAACCGTTTTAGGTTGGGCAGGAAAAGAACTTGGATTAAAGTTTGCAACACCAATTTTTGATGGCGCATCGGAGGCCGATATTAACGCCTACGTTGAAAAAGCCGGCATTCCACACATGGGTTCTACCTATTTGTACAATGGGTTAACCGGTGAGCGATTTGATCAAAGAACAACCGTAGGTATTATCTACATGCTGAAACTTGGTCACATGGTTGATGATAAGATGCACGCACGTTCCATTGGGCCATACTCGCTTATTACTCAACAGCCGTTGGGGGGTAAAGCTCAGTTTGGTGGACAGCGTTTTGGTGAGATGGAGGTTTGGGCTTTGGAAGCATTTGGTGCAGCAAACATCCTACGCGAAATATTAACCGTTAAATCGGATGATATTGTAGGTAGAGCTAAAACCTATGAAGCCATTGTTAAAGGAGACAACAGCGTTGAGCCTGGCTTGCCAGAATCGTTTAATGTATTGCTCCACGAACTACGTGGTCTTGGATTGGAAATTACTTTTGATTAATCAATCGTATCCAAAACAAGAAAGTTCAATTAATTGTAAACCTGAATTAGAAGAAAGCAAAGATGTCTTACAATAGAAAAGATCAAAAAATAAAAAGTAACTTTAAAACGATTCGAATTGGATTGTCTTCTCCGGAAATCATCCTACAACGTTCGCATGGTGAAGTTACTAAGCCAGAGACCATTAACTATCGTTCGTACAAACCGGAAATGGGTGGTTTGTTTTGTGAACGAATTTTTGGTCCTGTAAAGGATTACGAATGTCATTGCGGTAAATACAAGCGAATTCGATATAAAGGAATCGTTTGTGATCGATGTGGTGTTGAAGTAACTGAGAAGAAAGTGCGTCGAGAACGAATGGGTCACATTGAGCTCGTTGTTCCAATAGCACATATTTGGTACTTCCGTTCGCTTCCAAACAAAATAGGTTATTTGCTTGGCTTGCCATCCAAGAAATTGGATATGATTATTTACTACGAACGTTATGTAGTAATTAATCCTGGCACCAAGGTCGATGATGGAATCAATTACTTAGACTTCCTTACAGAAGAAGAATACCTTGATATCCTAGATAGTTTACCAAAAGAAAACCAATACTTAGAGGATGATGATCCAAATAAATTTGTTGCTAAAATGGGCGCGGGTGCAATTTGGGATTTGCTTTCAAGATTAAAGTTGGATGAATTATCGTACGATCTTCGTCACCAAGCAGCCAACGAAACTTCACAACAAAGAAAGGCGGAAGCCCTTAAGCGTTTGAAGGTTATTGAAGGCTTTAGAGATGCAAACTCTCGCTTCGAAAACAAGCCGGAGTGGATGATTATGAAGATATTACCGGTTATTCCACCGGAACTTCGTCCGCTGGTACCTTTGGATGGTGGCCGTTTTGCGACCAGTGATTTGAACGACTTATATCGTCGGGTAATTATCCGAAACAATCGTTTGAAACGACTCATGGAAATCAAAGCTCCTGAAGTAATCCTTCGAAATGAGAAGAGAATGCTTCAAGAAGCAGTAGATAGTTTATTGGATAATACGCGTAGAGCCAATGCGGTTAAAGCAAGTGGTAACAGACCGTTGAAGTCTTTAAGTGATATGCTAAAAGGGAAGCAAGGTCGTTTCCGCCAGAACTTATTGGGTAAACGTGTTGATTACTCTGGCCGTTCTGTTATTGTAGTTGGACCAACGCTTAAATTAAGTGAGTGTGGATTGCCAAAGGCAATGGCTTCAGAATTGTTTAAGCCATTTATCATCCGAAAACTCATTGAACGAGGAATTGTTAAAACCGTTAAATCGGCTAAGAAAATTGTGGATCGTAAAGATCCAGTAATATGGGAAATCCTTGAAAATATCTTAAAAGGGCATCCGATATTGCTTAACCGTGCTCCAACGCTGCACAGATTGGGTATTCAAGCCTTCCAACCGAAATTGGTTGAGGGTAAGGCCATTCGACTGCACCCATTGGTTTGTACAGGCTTTAATGCGGATTTTGACGGGGATCAAATGGCGGTTCACGTACCCTTGGGTAATGCAGCCGTATTGGAGGCCCAAATCTTAATGCTTGCTCCACATAACATTCTAAACCCTGCCAACGGTGCGCCAATTGCAGTGCCATCGCAAGACATGGTTTTGGGATTATATTATTTAACCAAGCAAAGAATAAGCACACCAGAAAAACCTGTTAAAGGCGAGGGACTTATTTTTTACAGCAAGGATGAAATGACCATTGCTCACAATGAGGGCAGAGCAGATCTTCACGCAATGATCAAGGTTAAAACCCAGGTTGTTGAAAAAGGTGAATTGATTGAAAAAATAATTGATACTACGGTTGGACGAGTGATTTTTAATCAATTCGTACCACCGCAAATGGGCTTTATCAATGCTTTATTAACCAAGAAATCGCTTAGAAACATCATCGGCGATATGGTGAAAGAAGTGGGTATAGCCTTTACTTCTGAATTCTTGGATAACATTAAGGATCTTGGGTTTAGATACTCATTTACGGGAGGATTATCCTTTAGTATTAACGATGTAGTTCAACCGGATGAAAAGGATGAACTCATCCAATCAGCTAAAAATGAAGTTGCCGAGATTTGGTCGAATTACAACAACGGCTTTATCACGAACAATGAGCGTTACAACCAAGTAATTGACGTTTGGACGCGTATCAACTCCAGAGTATCGGATGCGTTGATCACCAAGTTGACCAACGATGATCAAGGGTTTAACCCAATTTATATGATGCTTGACTCAGGGGCGAGGGGTTCGAAAGAACAAATTCGTCAGCTGGGAGGAATGCGGGGTCTGATGGCCAAGCCGCAGAAAAAGACAGGTCACGGTGGCACCGGTGAGATTATTGAGAATCCGATTCTTTCTAATTTCCGAGAAGGTCTATCGATTCTTGAGTACTTTATTTCTACACACGGTGCGCGGAAAGGACTGGCGGATACGGCTTTGAAAACGGCGGATGCGGGTTACTTAACTCGACGTTTGCACGACGTTGCTCAAGACGTGGTAATCACGAATAATGATTGTGAAACACTTCGTGGGTTAGAAATTTCAGCGCTTAAAGAAAACGAGGAAATTGTTGAGAGCTTATACGATCGAATTTTAGGTAGAACCAACTTGCATGACATCGAAGATCCTACTACAGGTGAGGTGATTTTGAAAGCAGGGAGTGAAATTACCGAAGAGTCTGCAACTCGTATTGAAGAGGTTGGAATTGAACGCATTGAATTGCGATCAGTTATGACGTGCGAATCGAAACGCGGCGTGTGTGCTCGTTGCTATGGCAGAAGTTTGGCAACAGGAAGAATGGTTCAAGCGGGTGAAGCCGTTGGGGTTATTGCTGCTCAATCTATTGGAGAGCCTGGAACACAGCTTACATTGAGAACGTTCCACGTTGGGGGTACTGCGTCGAACATTGCTTCTGAATCAGAAATGCGTATAAAGGTGGCAGGCGTTCTTGAGTTTGACGAGATTAAAACCGTTTCTAAGGTTGCTGCTGATGGCGATAAACAAGAAATCATCATTGGTAGATCGGGCGAGATAAAGATCATCCACCCCAAAACCAAAGAACTTTTAAATACGATGAACATTCCTTATGGATCAATTCTTAAGTCTAAAAATGGCGAGAAGGTTGAAAAAGGAGATTTGGTTTGTTCATGGGATCCATATAACGCGGTGATTATTAGTGATAAAGAGGGACAAATTGTGTTCAAAGACATCATTGAAAACATCACGTTTAAAGAGGAGATGGATGAGCAAACGGGCTTTAAGGAAAAAGTATTGATCGAGAACAGAGACAAAAAACTCGTTCCCGCAGTACTTTTAGTAGATAAGAAAGGTGAAGTCATTAAAGAATTTAACCTACCGGTTGGTGCCTACATTTCAGTGAGAGAAAAAGACAAGATTAAAGGCGGAACGATCATCTCTAAAATTCCTCGAGTTTTAGGTAAAACAGGGGATATTACTGGGGGACTTCCTAGGGTAACAGAACTTTTCGAAGCTCGTAACCCTTCAAATCCTGCAGTAGTTTCTGAGATCGATGGAGTGGTAACCTATGGTGGCATTAAACGTGGTAACCGTGAGATTATGATTGAATCGAAAGAAGGTGTTCAGAAAAAATACCTGGTTTCGCTTTCAAAGCACATTTTGGTTCAAGACAACGATTTTGTTAAAGCGGGAACTCCACTTTCGGATGGTTCGATTACACCAAAAGACATCTTGGCCATTGAAGGTCCAAGCGCGGTTCACCGTTATATTGTAAATGGTATTCAAGAAGTTTATCGTTTACAAGGCGTTAAAATTAACGACAAGCACATCGAAGTTATTGTTCGGCAAATGATGCAGAAGGTAACGATCGTTGATCCAGGAGATACCAAGTTCTTGGAAGGCGAAGGTGTTGACAAGCTGGTGTTTAAAGATGAGAACGATTGGATTTACGACAAAAAAGTTGTGACCGATCCGGGAGAGTCTACCGAACTAAAAGCGGGTCAGATTGTTAGTCTTAGAAAGTTGCGTGATGCAAACTCGGTTTTAAAGCGTAAAGACTTAAAACCAGTAGTTGTTCGCGATGCCGTACCAGCTACATCAGAGCCCTTGCTAATGGGTATTACCAAAGCTTCTTTGGGCACGCAGAGTTTCATGTCAGCTGCTTCCTTCCAGGAAACAACCAAAGTATTGAACGAAGCGGCCATCGCAGGTAAGGTGGATGAAATGACTGGTTTGAAAGAAAACGTAATTGTGGGTCACCTAATTCCTGCAGGAACAGGTCTTCGCCAATATGAAAACATCATCGTAGGATCGAAAGAAGAATACGATTTATTGATGAGTTCTAAAGAGGAAGAAGATTCTGAAACTGTTGGTGAGGTTGGAGCATTGAACGGGTAAAAATAATTTTAATATTATCTTTAATGCCCCGATAACCTCGGGGCATTTTTTGTAAATTTTATAACTATGGCAGAAAATAAAGAAAACACAAACCACCTCGACATTGAATTGTCGGAAGAAGTGTCGGATGGTACCTACTCAAATTTGGCCATCATATCACATTCTAACTCTGAGTTTATCATCGATTTTATTCGCATGATGCCGGGTACGCCAAAAGCAAAGGTGAAATCTAGAATTATTCTTTCCCCCTCGCATGCAAAGCGCCTAATGAACGCGTTAGCAGACAATGTGCAGAAATTTGAAGAAAATTTTGGAACCATTGAATCGAGCGAGCAAGTTCCTTCTTTTCCAATGAATTTTGGTCCAGCTGGCGAGGCCTAACGGAGTTTGCCCATGCTGTTAACACGCTGCGTAATTGAATAGTTTAATTCAAAATATTTGTGTTGTGGGCTTATTGCTTTGTACTTCGTGTGGTACATCCACAAAAGAAAAAGTAAAAACAGCGAAGCCGTTAAAAGACACCGCTGCTTTTGTTAATCAGACCGATTCTGATACAATAGCCACTGAGCGAACTCCTGAAATAAATAAAGTGGAAGGTGAAGATGTTATTGCGCTTTCTCAAAGCATCCTCTTCGAACTCCAGCATGGCAATTTCGAGGCTTGGTCTAAAAATGTTCATTCAAAATTTGGTCTTGCAATCTCGCCGTACTCGTATTTATACGATTTGCGCACTTTTCAGCCAGAAGACATTTCGGAGTTTTATAAATCGGATTCAATTTTTTATTGGGGCCAATATGATGCATCCGAAGATTCCATCTTAATGACCTGGAAGGATTACTTCATAAACTTCGTTAACTGTGCTGATTTTACCAACAACGCAAAGATTACGTATAACATGAGCGCCAACGATGGGAACAGTCTCAATAATTTTGAAGACTTTTTTCCAAATGCCATCTACGTAGATTTTCACATCGAAGGAACGGAGGAATACGGTTTTATGGATTGGAAAACCTTGCGTCTTGGTTTTCAGCATCATAAGGGCAAAACACATCTCATGGCAATCATTCATAATGAATGGACCATATAGCCGCTTTCTACGTGCATTACAAATCCGCCGTTTTTCTTTCACATACCTAGTTCATTCCCTATTTTTCGCATTATTACTTGGCCTCTATCCAAATCTGAATTTTAAAATATTAATCGAACTCAGGTTTTAAGCCAAAAAACAGGTCTTCAAAGCAACCAAATTAGTGGTCTTTTGCAAATGGTTGCTCCCATGATAATGGGTTACTGAGGTAAACAGAAAAAAACACAATCAGGTGGTTTCGATTTAGGTGGAATTGCAGGATTATTGGGTGGGATGGCGAATACATCCGATCAAAATACAGGTCTAGATTTAGGGGATATATTAAGTGTTGTTGGCGGACTAACAGGAGGTAACAATCAAACTGCCAATACTTCTGGTGGAGGTGGAGGCTTTTTGGGTGGACTGTTAGGCAAACTGTTTAAAGATAATTTCTTGATTACAAGCAAATATTAAATGGCCAACCCAATTGGGTTGGCCATTTTTGGTGATATACTGCGCGTTCTCAATTATGAAAATCGTTTTAATTGCGATATGTAGTCCGGCCAATGCGGTAATTCTGTTTTAAGCCTAGATTAAATCCATTTTGCAAAATATAGATTTTACCTATATTTACGCTAGAAATTTAATCTTGTTCTTATGATTACATCAGCACAATCAACCCATAGAACACAATCGGGTTTGGCTACATATTCCGGTAGTTGGACCGATCGTGAGGTGAGGCATCTTTTACGCAGAACGATGTTTGGTGCTCAAAAAGGCGATATCGATTATTTTGAAGGCAAATCTATGTCGGATGCCGTTGATGAGCTTCTAGCGCTGCCTTCTGCCTTGCCAGATCCACCCGTAAACAATTACAATTCTGAGCGGCTCACGGATCCCGATATTGCCTTTGGAGACACCTGGGTAAATGGACCCGACAATCCGGGTTTATACGGTGCAAGAACTAGTTCGATTAAAAGTTGGTGGTTGGGTCGGATGGTGCATCAAGAGCGAAATATTTTAGAGAAAATGGTCTTGTTCTGGCACAATCACTTTGCCACAGAAGTTGAAGTGTATCGAGATCCTATTTATGCCTATCATCACTTCTCAACCCTTAGATTAAACGCTCTGGGAGATTTTAAATCATTGGTTAAATTAGTCACTGTTGACATGGCCATGCTTACCTATTTAAATGGCAATAGAAATACTAAAAATGCCCCCGATGAAAACTATGCTCGAGAACTTCAAGAATTGTTTACCCTGGGTAAAGGTCCTGATTCCGAGTACACTGAAAACGATGTTCGTGAAGCAGCTCGAGTTTTGACCGGTTTTCGAATTAATCGAACCGATTACTCTTCCTACTTCGATTTTAACAAGCACGATACCGGTGATAAAACATTTTCTGGTTTCTTTAACAATGCGAGTATAACCGGCAAATCGGGTATAAATGGAGCTTCAGAACTCGATGATTTACTCGACATTATTTTTTCTAAAGAAGAGGTGTCGAAATTCATTTGCCGAAAATTGTATCGATGGTTTGTGTACTACGATATAGATGCTCAGGTAGAATCGGATGTGATTGAACCCCTCGCGGCCATCCTCCGAACAAATAACTATAACATTAAAAAGGTTTTGGAAGCCCTGTTAAAGAGCGAACACTTTTTTGATGTTGCCAACGAAGGTTGCATGGTTAAGAGCCCACTCGACAGCTTGGTTGGCCTTATGCGCATTACCGATACAGAATTTCCCGCCAAAACAGATTTGGCAGAACAGTATTATTTCTGGCAAATTATCTGGCAGGTTTGCGCCTCACATCAACAACACATTGGCGAACCTCCTAATGTGGCAGGTTGGCCGGCTTACTACCAGTATCCACAGTTTAGTGAGCTTTGGATTAATACCGACACGCTTCCTAAAAGAAACCAAATCTCCGACGTCATGATTTATACTGGACTTACCTATAAAGCTTCTAAGCTTAAAACCGATACAATTAAGATGTCAGACATGATGGACAATCCATCAAACGCAACGGCTTTGGTGCAAGATTTGGTTAATTACTGCTATAGCTTAGACGTAAGTACCGATCAGAAGACCTATATGAAGGGTATTTTATTGGCGGGTCAAATTGATGATTCCTATTGGGCAGATGCGTGGAATGACTACAAAGCAGATCCAACCAATGCTACTAAAAAATCCATCGTCGAAACGCGATTAAATGCCCTTGTTAAATACATTATGAACCTTGCTGAATTCCAGCTCTCTTAAAGAAAACGGATGAAAAGAAGAGAATTTCTAAAATCGACGGCACCTTTTGCAGCCTTGCCAATTCTGATGAATGGCTTGCCCATTACAACCCTGGGTAATCCCGACGTAATGAACAAGTTGGCAGGCGCTTTTGTAAATACAGATCACGTGTTGGTACTGATACAAATGAACGGTGGAAATGATGGATTGAACACTGTTATTCCAACCGATCAATATACCAATCTCACCAAGGCACGACAAAACGTAATCATTCCCATTTCAAAGGTTTTGGTTATGGACAAGGTGGATGGAACCGGTTTACATCCAGCAATGACTAAGGTGCGCAATTTGTTCAACGATGGGAAAATTGGTATTGTGCAAGGTGTGGGTTATCCCGATCCCAATTTTTCGCATTTCAGATCCACAGATATTTGGCATACAGCATCCGATACGGACGAAGTTTTGTCGAGTGGATGGGTTGGCAGATATTTAGGAAACGAATACCCCAACTACCCCGAAGGATATCCAAATGCAGCCATGCCAGATCCGTTGGCTCTGCAAATTGGCTCTGTAGTTTCCACGGTATGTCAAGGGGTAAGCGTAAACATGGGAATGGCCATATCCGATCCAGCAGCGTACTACCAATTGATTACTGGGAATTATACCCCATCGCCAAGTACTAAGGCGGGTAAAGAATTGGATTATGTTCGAAAAATAGCCGAACAGAGCAATGATTACGGCAAGATTGTAAAAGAAGCCGGAGAAAAAGGAAACAATAAAAGCACAAAATATCCAACAGCTGGCACCAATCGTTTGGCCGACCAGCTAAAAATTGTAGCACAACTTATTTCGGGTGGATTGAAAACTCGAATTTACGTAGTAAACATTGGTGGTTTTGATACACATGCAAGCCAAGTTGATGCTACTGGAGGTAATGAAACGGGGGCGCATGCAAATTTGCTGGGGCAATTAAGCGAGGCAATAGATGCCTTCCAAGATGATGTTGAGCAACTTGGTTTCGACGATCGAGTTTTGGGAATGACCTATTCTGAATTTGGAAGAAGAATACAGTCAAATTTTAGCTTAGGTACCGACCATGGTACATCTGCACCACTCTTCTTATTTGGGGCAAAGGTTAAGCCTGGAATTTTGGGAGACAATCCGATCATACCAAGCTCGGTTACAGTTAATTCAAACTTGGCCATGCAATACGATTTTCGTTCAGTGTACGCCAGCGTTTTAAAAGATTGGTTTTGTTTAGAAGAAACAGAAGTAGACTCGGTGATGCTTCATGCGCATCAAAAACTTCCATTACTCCAATCTTCGTGCGATTCGAGTTCGATCGAAAAAGAGCGACTTAAACGAGCTGGAGATGCCTATGTGTTGAACTATCCGAATCCATTTCATACAACAACAACCATTAAATATGAATCGGATGGAAGCCACGTTGTGGTGCAAGTTTTTAACGGTCAAGGTCAAATTATTCAAACACTGGTAAATGAATTTGTACCTGAAGGAGTACATGAAGTGCAATTTAATGGAACAGGAATGGCGGCAGGAACGTATTATTATCGATATCAACGCGGGGGGTTACAACAAACCAAGGCAATGCTTAAGATTTGAGCACTTAATGTACTGTTCTAAAAACTTTAAGTTTCCCTCCCATGCGGATGTTAAATTTTTCAGCGATCATTACTTCGCCATCTAAATGTGCAAATATTGGTTTAGATCCAGATACTGTGATGTCATTATCGAGGCAGAAATGCTGAACATACGACTTTTTTAAGTGCTTGCCATTTTGCAAGATGGGTATTTCGAACAATCGAATAATTGGATGCAGTGCATTGATTATCAATAAGTTGTATTTGCCATCGTCGATGATGCTTTCCGGTGAAACTTTGAAACCTCCTCCATAAGCCTTTCCATTGGCAACAGAAATCATAAATATTTTATTTTCGATTACTTGAGCACCGAATTCAACTCGAAGTTGGGAACTTTTATAAAATAAAATGTTTCTAAAAATCGCAATCCAGTATTTCCATGCGTTGTACAAAAAAGTGGTCTTGCCTTGATTCGTTTGCGCTGCGATGCTTCCATCAAAGCCTATTCCCACACCATTTAAAAAATACGAGTCGTTGCAAATTCCAACATCTACCTCACGGATGTTTGGACTTTGCAACGATTTTAAAATATCCCACAGGGTTTTGTCGGCGAAAAGCACTTGGGAATAATCGTTTCCCGTTCCACCCGGAACCAACAACAGAGGGAGTGCTCGAGCTTCTGGAACATTAATTACTTCTTTAATGGTTCCATCTCCGCCAACAATAATGATGGCATCCGGTTGATATTCAATGATGGATTTTTGTATTCCATCTAAATCATTGGGCTTAACCGTAGAATAGGAAGAATACCCAAAGGCATGAAGATGTAAAAAATCGATGCATATTTCCGCCAAATCCAAAGACTTACCCCCGCCTGAATTTGGGTTAATTATGAGAAGAACGCGTGAAATGCTGTTCATGAATTACATTGCTAAAACTTCGTCAACCATGTCGGAAGATCCCATTATAACGGGTACTCGTTGGTGCAATTCGGTAGGCTCAACCTCCATAATTCGTTGCGATCCAGTATGCGCCTTGCCGCCGGCTTGCTCGGTTAAAAAAGACATTGGGTTGCATTCGTACATCAAGCGCAATTTTCCGTTGGGAGAAGATTCCGTTGCCGGATACATGAAAACCCCGCCTTTAATCAAATTTCTGTGAAAATCTGCAACCATCGAACCGATGTATCGAGCCGACATAGCCCTTTCTTTGCATTGGTCGATGTATTTTTTAACCCCATCGGAAAAGGAATTATAATTCCCTTCATTTACAGAATATATGTTGCCCATTTTAGGAGTTTTCAAATTGGGATGACTCAAACAAAAATCTCCGATCGAAATATCCAAGGTGAAGCCATTTACTCCCGCACCAGTTGTGTAAACGATCATGGTTGAAGAGCCATAAATAACATAACCAGCTGCAATTTGGTTCACCCCTTTTTGCAAACAATCTTGCAAGGTAACATCTCTTCCAACGGCTGATTTACGTCGGTATATAGAGAATATGGTACCAATCGAAGCATTTACGTCAATGTTGGATGAGCCGTCTAACGGATCGATGGCAACAATGTATTTTGCATATTTATTAACCTGCCGAATGTCGTCTTCTTCTTCACTAATTACTGCGCAACAATCGCCACCTGCATGCAACGAATGGATAAATTCTTCATTCGCCAACACATCCAATTTTTTAACTTCCTCACCTTGAATGTTGGTGGAGCCATGAGCTCCTAAAATATCGACCAATCCCGCTTTATTAACAGCCCGATTTACAATCTTAGCTGCGAGTTTAATGTCTCTAAAAATTTTTGACAAATCGCCTTGAGCCTCTGGGAATTTCTCTTGTTCTTCAGCAATAAACTGACTTATCGTTACGACTTTCTTTCTCACGTGATGTTCTATTTAACCTTTTTGGCAAGTTTTGAGCGCATATGTTCGCTACATTTGCAACGGCAAATATAATGGCATCAAGCAGTATTCGAACGTATGCAAGTATTCAAATTTGGTGGAGCTTCGGTTAAAGACGCAGAATCTGTTAGGAACGTAGGACGCATCCTAGCAAAGTATAATTCCGACAATATTCTTGTGGTGGTTTCGGCCATGGGTAAGATTACCAACTTGCTTGAAGAATTGGTTAGTGCCTATGTTGATGGAGCGGAAACTCTAGACCAAATGAGACGGCTTAAATCTTTTCACCGAGAGATTATTTCCGAGCTGATTGGAGAAAATTCAGACACGTTTTACGAAGTAGAAAATCTCTTCGTGGAGCTGGAGTGCACACTCGACAAGGATCTTTCGGCACAGCCTTTCGATTACGTATACGATCAAATTGTGCCCTTTGGCGAACTTATTTCAACGCGTATTATTAGTCATTTCTTGAATCAAATTGGCGTAAAGAACCGTTGGTTGGATGCCAGAAATTTTGTTATAACCACAAGCAAACATAGGCGAGCCAGCGTTTTATGGGATACCACCTGTGATTTAATTGCAAATCGAGCTCAAAGGTTGATCGAAAAGCAACTCACCATTACTCAGGGCTTCATCGGCCGATCTAAAGATAATGCTACCACAACCTTGGGTAGAGAAGGAAGTGATTATTCCGCTGCTATTTTTGCTTATGGCCTAAATGCTGATTCTGTAACCATTTGGAAAGATGTTCCTGGTGTGATGAACGGCGACCCAAAAATAGTTTTGAATGCTCAATTAATGCCACAAATTTCGTTCAAGGAGGCAATAGAGCTTGCCTATTATGGGGCATCGGTTATCCATCCTAAAACCATACAACCTTTAATGAGAAAAGGAATTCCGCTCTATGTTAAATCATTTGTGAACGATGACCAGCCCGGTACTAAGGTGTTGGATTTGGGCGAACACAGCGCCATTGATTTGCCGTGTTATATATTTAAGGAAAACCAAGTTTTAATCTCCTTATCATCCAAAGATTTTTCATTCATAGTAGAAGATAATTTGAGTCATATTTTTAATGCTTTTGCCAACGCTGGTTTACAAATAAATTTAATGCAAAACACTGCGATCTCATTTTCGGTATGTGTAAATAACGATGAGCGCAGAATATCTAAATTGCTTGATTTAGTTCGGGAAGCATACGAAATTAGTGTTGACCAAAACCTGAGTTTGCTTACTGTTTTTAATGCCAGCGCGTTAAAGGGCTATAAGGAATATACGCTCGGCAAGCAACTTGTTCTGGAACAGAAGTCTGGCAAGGCCATACACTTTGTTTTAAAACCGGATCATGAGTAAGTTGCTGAAATTTAGCGTTATAACAAATTAAATTAATGGCATTGTACAGGTAATTCTACTCGGCCTTTTTAACCTCTTGGTCATTTACAAACTGGATGAAAACAGTACCAGTAACTGGCGAATATGCCTCAAAGGCCCCTTCTTTCTTTCCTTCGATCCAATTGCCTTTTAAGGTAGAGCGCTGAGGGGTATTAACTTGGGTAGCAAGGCCATGCGGTTTGCCATTTACAAAGCTTCCCTCAACATACCCTCTTGGGCCATACAGCTTACCTTGACCATTAAGTAAATTGTTGGCAAATTGACCTTCATAGTGATAGGTTTCCGTATACCAATAATGGCCAATGCCGTGCATTAAATCTGCCACCCAATTTCCCGAATACCGCGTTTTGTCGGCAAAAACAGCTTCTCCATACCCTACCCGTTTACCCATAATAATGTTGCCCGTATACGAGTATTGACCGGTAACATTTATTTCTCCTTGGCCCCAAGCAAAGCCCAATTGGAAGCCTCCTTGGTATTGAAAGCCCGAAGAATCCGATAGCCGCCCTTGTCCGTTTGGAATTCCATATTTCCACGTTCCAGTATACGTTAAACCCTGTTGCCATTGCATTGTGCCTAAACCTCCCAAACAATTACCACCACTGCATACACCATTTGGCAAAATCCGCATGCCCCAATATGCTGCGTTGTTGTTTTCGGCTGCGGAAATAAAATCAGAGTTCCCAATCAGTTTCAACAAATCCATCCTTTTTCCCGTAAAGTACGCCATGGAAGATTGATTCTTAAACGTTCCAATCATTCGATAGGCATTGGAGGAATCGGGGGAGTAATTGCGATGATTTAATAAAAAGGGATCAATTTTTTCTCCAAATGAAATTCCATGTGGTAGCGTTCCTTTAAACGATTTATATCGGAAGCCGGAATCGTGAAAATGAATTTCTTTGAGCGTAAAATTTCGAGTAAAATGCAAGGCCAAACCATTAGATGGGCTAACCATTTCGAAGGTTCCACCCCCTTGATCGTAAAAAGTGGAGTAAAGTGTATCCGCTTCGAGTGCTAGAATGAGCGTTGATAATATGGGCGCATTAGCGGGCTGGCCAATCAAGTCGGGATACGTCAATCCGGCTGGTAGAGCAGTTTGCTTTACCTGACTAAAGCCAAGATTACAACCTAAACAAAAGATGATTAAGTGCGGTAAAAAATTCTTTATCATATCTTACAAAGTAATGGTTTCTGAGCCTTGATTAATAAAACCCTAACAAATTTTTATTTAGAACGTTTATAAGGTATAGTTTTGCACCCCAATTATGACAAACAAGATAATATTTCATTTTGAAGACAAATCAAAACAATCCCAAGAACTTATTGCGTTGGATGGAGATACGGTTTTAGATGTGGCCCTTGATAATGATATAGACTTACATCACAATTGCGGAGCAGTTTGCGCCTGCAGTACGTGCCACATCATTGTTGAAGATGGAATGGATAACTTGCCCGAAATAACGGATAAAGAAGAAGATTTTATTGATCGAGCCATTTCTCCAACCATAAATTCGCGACTGGCATGTCAATGTAAGGTTTCATCTGATTTGGTAATTACCATACCCGATCAATCTCAATTTAACGGACACTAGCCGCTATAGACAATTTTACAAAATGGAAAATTTTGAATTACCAATAAACTGGTCAGACTACGAAGACATCGCTATAAGCTTGTACGAGCGTTTTGGCAATGATTTTAACGAAGGTAAGATCTACCGCATACGATTTACGGATTTGCTGGAATGGGTGCTTGAAATACCGAATTTCAAAGGCCAACGATCCGAAAGCAATGAAGGTCACTTAGAAATGATTCAGTCGAGCTGGGTATACGAATGGAGAGATAATCAGTAAATTTGAGCTATGGCTGATTTGAATGTGCTGTCTAAGTTTAAACCCATTAAGGCCTTTGTGCTGGATGTGGATGGTGTGCTTACAGACGGCAGCGTGCTCGCAACGGAAGCCGGAGAGCAACTCCGAACGATGAACATTAAAGATGGCTTTGCCATCAATCAAGCCGTTCAACGAGGTTATCTTATCATTGCGATAAGCGGAGGCAGCTCTGAAGGAGTTCAGAAACGTTTAACAAAGCTTGGCGTACAAGAAATTCATCTGGCAGTGAACAATAAGGTTGAAGTTCTGAATGCAGTCTTATCGAAACACAAAATCACTCCAGCTCAATGCATGGGCGTGGGTGATGACCTCCCGGATTACGAAATGCTTAAACTCGTTGGACTGAGTTGTTGCCCATCGGATGCCGCCAGAGAAATTCTGGAGATGGTGAATTACGTTTCATCTAAAAATGGTGGCCAAGGCTGTATTCGTGAATTAATTGAAATGGTTTTACGGTTAAATAACGACTGGCCACAGTTATCTGGCCATGAATCTCTTGTTTCGAAGTAAACTTCTGCTTGCAGCTTAAAATCTTTTTGAAAAAAAGTTGGTGTAATTGAAATTAATTCTTTCCTTTGCAGAGCCTTTGAAAAGAGGCAATTTTTTCATGGTTAGTTTGGTTTATTTGCCCTGCTCTTTCTGAGCGGGGCTTCTTTTTATACAAGGTTTTGAGCTCAACCCAATATAATTAAAGGGACAACCAAGATATTGGTGACGCCAAAAAATGAACATGGATTAAATTCCTAATTCAAAGCATCAATTTGGGAAGGAGTGGGATCTTGGAAAACAGAGGTCACTTTTTGTAAATATCCTTTGATTAAAGAATCCCGAAAAGAAATTTCGTTAGAATCTAAAATGGTTTGCATTAAATATCGCTTGGCCAATAAATCATATACCGAACATCCCATAGAGTCAATATATCCACAACCTACTTGATAATAGTAAAAGGCAAATGATTTTTCTGAATCGAAAATAGACTTGCTAAAACCCGCATATTGGTTTTGGGAATGAAGAAACATATAATGCATGCTGGATGGCAAATCGGTATGGCTGCTAAAGCTGGAAATAGTGCGTTGAGCCTGAACCGGACCCCCAACAATTAGCAAGGGTATTCGGAATTTTTCCGGGGCAAAAACATCCATGTTATTGGGCTTTCGGATGGCATGATCTGCCGTTATAATAACCACTGTGTTCTGCCAGTGTTTACTTCGCTCCAAGTTATTTAGAAAAACACCCAAGCAGCTGTCTGTGTAATTAGTCGATTGGAAAAACTTTCCATCCCTTCCACTAAAAGTTCGCCCACCAGGAACTTCAAATGGCTCATGACTGCTGAGCGTGTATAGAGAAGCAAAGTAAGGGCGCTCTAAGGTGTCCAGAAGGTGAAAGAAAGCTTTAAAGGTATGTTCATCGTGAATGCCCCATTTGCCACGCTTAGAGCCCTTAGGGAGCGATTTTTTCTCTACTATGTAATCAACATCGCCTAAGGTAAATATGGTTCGCAGATTGGCAAAATCCAAGCTGCCGCCGTACATAAAAGCCGTTTGATAGTTGGCGCTTTTAAACTCAGAAAACAAATTGGTAAGTTTTTCAACCTTGGATGGAAACTCTAAAATGCCGGAATTTGGAAGTGCTGGGAATCCATAAAACAAGCTAACATGGCCCTTGTCCGATCGATCTCCACTGGAGTAGAAGTTGCTAAAATTGTACCCTTTTTTCGACCAAGCCATCAAGTTTGGAAGGATGTCTTGGGCATTGGGCTGACTAAGGATTTCCGCGGAAAAGCTTTCCAGAACAATCAAAACAACGTTGGTTCCATCGGCAAACTTGGGCGTTTCCCTCCAATCATTGTTTTGCTGGGAATAAACCTTATTAACCAAGGTGTTGCTGGTTTTGTCTTCAAAAAACCAGAAGTTGGTTGCGAGGTTAACTCGGTTAGTATAGGTATAAATCAAGTTCCAAACCTCGTTAATTGCAGCATGGTTGGCGAAGGGCTTGTTGGAGAAGTACGCAGAACTCAGTCCAACCGTTGCAACACCAATACCACCTCGAATGGGCAAGATTAATACGGCCGAAAACAGTACGCCAACCCAAGTATTAATCGGTTTTAACCGGCATTTAAAGGCCTTGGCTTTATGAACAAGCATCCGGTAGCTTGCCCATCCAAGAACGAACAAAACAACCCACGCCGTTAGGAAAATGAAGACATCGTTCCAATTTGCGGAAGCCATTGCCTCAGTTGGTGTTTGCAAATAGGTAAAAAGGGAAAAATCTGCTCGGTACCCCCAATAGGTATAAAGCCGTGCATCGATGGATAGAAACAAGCTGCAGAGCGCAATGAGCATTGCGTTGAAAAAAAATATCACCCTTTTTCCATGCGTTGAAAAAACTTGTAAGATGCTAAATAATAGCACATTAGCTAGGGTAAAGTAGGAGGTCATGGATACATCCAATGCCAACCCATGTTTAAAAACTTGCAACAAATCATTTGCAGAAAGGGCACGTGACAAAGAAAGATTGACGGTTAAGAAAATCAACTTAGATGCTAAAAAGAAGACCAACCAAAAAGCGGCGATTCTCAAGGCAAATGAGCCCGTGGCGCGAAACGTACTTTTCAACTCGTTCATTTATGCTAATACCTTGTTAAATCGTGAAACATTGAGATTGGGAGGAAGGGCTTGTTCATCTTCCATAAATGCCATGAGCATATGAACGACGTGTGAAACCTGACTCACTCCTTTGCTCCCTAAACCGTTTAAAATGAACGCATTTTTATAATTCTTGTACTGGCCAACAACCGGATTTCGATCCTTAACCGAAGGCCGAATACCAACTTTATGATCAATCACCTTAGGTTGGAAATGGATAATTTTACCCAGTCTTGTTAATAAATCGGTTTGAGCGGTTTCGGTTTGACTTAAGTTAATGTTAGCCCAATCATAAGTAGATCCTACCCTAAATCTATTGTGGCCAAGCGGACAAATGAAACAACCCCCTACAACAATCTTATCCTGATCGAGCTGAGGAATTTCCACCGTTAAAATTTCACCTTTCATCGGGGCCATCCAGTTTGTGTAACCCCAATCACCTTTATTTAACTGACCCGTACAAAATACCACTTTTCGAGCCGTTATTCCGGCACCTTTCCACGTTACAAAATGATCTTCAAAGAGTAAGTCAGATTCTTTAACCTCATTGGGTAGATACGAATCGAGCTGTTGCAAGCCATGTCGTACTGCGTTTAAATAAACTGGAATATTTACCCAGCCCCCTCTCAAAATTGCGAGCGCGCCATGTGGCGCTCGGTATTGATTGGAAGATAAGCTTTGAAAATTGGGCTCTTGCAAAAAGGCTTGGTAGCTGGGTTGACCAAGCTTAATGGTTAAGTTGTTCATTTCTGTATGAGAACTAATAACCTTAAAAATCGGCATTGGGTTATAAAAAAGCTCCGCATGCTGTTGTTGCTGGTTTTGGAAATAATTTTGAGTTGAATCAAAAAAGAGGTTTGCATTTTCAGCTAATGCAAGTCGCTTGCCTGTTATGGGATTAAAGATGCCAGCAGCCACGCTGGATGAAGTGTTCTGTGATGGAAGATCTGCCACGCAAACCGTAAAGCCCTTGTTGAGCAACTCTGTGGCCAGCACCGAGCCGGCCAGGCCTTGTCCTACTATTAAATAATCCTTGATAAACCCAGTATTTAACCCGGCGAAGATACAACGCGAAACCAATTATTCTTCTTGGTTCAATCCATTTGGTCAAGGCGAATTATCTTACTACCTGAGTTCGATTAATATTTGCAGGTTCAGATTTTTATAAAATTGTATAGTCGAAGCGTCATGTTTGTAGGTTTACCGGGGTAAACCAAG